>NZ_JBVJRT010000008.1:0-424255 GCF_055607425.1 Lentzea sp. NPDC037011
GCTGCCGGTGAGGATGCGGGTGCTGTCGGGGGACCAGGCCACGGCCTGAATCCACTCGGTGTGTTTGGTGAGTGTGTGGAGTGTTTGTCCGGTGGTGAGGTCCCAGATGCGTGCGGTGTTGTCGTCGCTGCTGCCGGTGAGGACGCGGGTGCCGTCGGGGGACCAGGCCACGACACTTCCTGCAGGTGCGTCGAGATTAAGCCGTCTGAGAGGCTTCTTGGTTGTGGCATTCCAGAAGCGAGGGCCCTTATAGCTGGTGAGGATGCGGGTGCTGTCGGGGGACCAGGCCACGGCCTGAATCCACTCGGTGTGTTTGGCGAGTGTGTGGAGTGTTTGTCCGGTGGTGGCGTCCCAGATGCGTGCGGTGCGGTCGCTGCCGCTGGTGAGGATGCGGGTGCCGTCGGGGGACCAGGCCACAGCCCGGATCCACCCGGTGTGTTTGGTGATTTTGTGGAGTGTTTGTCCGGTGGTGGCGTCCCAGATGTATGCGGTGTTGTCGCTGCTGCTGGTGAGGATGCGGGTGCTGTCGGGGGACCAGGCCACGGCCCGGATTGCGTTGGTGTGTTTGGTGAGTGTGTGGAGTGTTTGTCCGGTGGTGGCGTCCCAGATGCGTGCGGTGCGGTCGCCACTGCCGGTGAGGATGCGGGTGCCGTCGGGGGACCAGGCCACGGAGTTGACCGGGCCGGTGTGTTTGGTGAGTGTGTGGAGTGTTTGTCCGGTGGTGGCGTCCCAGATGCGTGCGGTGTTGTCGTCGCTGCCGGTGAGGATGCGGGTGCCGTCGGGGGACCAGGCTGCGGAGTTAACGGGGCTGGTCTGTTTGGTGAGTGTGTGGAGTGTTTGTCCGGTGGTGGCGTCCCAGATGCGTGCGGTGTTGTCGTTGCTGCCGGTGAGGATGCGGGTGCTGTCGGGGGACCAGGCCACGGCCTGAATCCACTCGGTGTGTTTGGTGAGTGTATGGAGTGTTTGTCCGGTGGTGGCGTCCCAGATGCGTGCGGTGCGGTCGCCACTGCCGGTGAGGATGCGGGTGCCGTCGGGGGACCAGGCTACGGCCCGGATTGCGTTGGTGTGTTTGGTGAGTGTGTGGAGTGTTTGTCCGGTGGTGGCGTCCCAGATGTATGCGGTTCCGTCGTCGCTGCCGGTGAGGATGCGGGTGCCGTCGGGAGACCAGGCCACTGCAAAGACCAGGCCCATGTACTGGGCGAAATACCGTAGCTTTCGCCATTCAGGACTGGCGGCAACAGGCGCGGTGAGGAGACCGGGTGCTGGCTGGGCCGGCGGAGTGCAGAGCAGCAGTTGTGTTCGGTAGACCTTTGTATCGCTGAGATCAACATCGTGGATGGTGCAGCGGCGAAGCACCATGCCCACCGCGTTGGCGCCGCTCCACGACGACCCGGTGAGCACCGACTCATGGAACTCGGCAAGGCTGACGTCGGCTTCGACAAAGTCCGCTCCGGCGAGGTTCACGTTGTGGAACCTGGAACCGCGCAGGTTTGCCCCGGTGAAGGTCGCGCCGTTCATGGCGAGCAGACCTGCCTGGTCCTTCTGCCCGAAAGTCCACTCCGCCAGCGCTGCTCCAGCGAGATCGACTCCGACCAGCGACTGCGAGGGGTAGGCGTGCTGCTGAGCGTGGAGCGCATACGCCAGCGCAAGTTCTGATGCCTGCGGCTGGTAGCGGCGTCCGATCGCGTGCAGAGCAGCGACCACATCGTCCGGCTCAGCGGCGATCGACTGACCGAGGAAGTCCAGCGTCTCCGGGCTCGGCACCGGCATCGCGACCGCGTCGGCGCCACGACCGCCGTGGATCTCGCCCAGGGTGCGGAACAGGTACCGCGCCAGGAAGTACTCGAAGAGCGACCGGTGGGCGAACCGGAAGGCGTCCTCCTCGCGCTTGAGGAAGGTCGCCGTCCGGAAGTCCGCGGTCCAGAGGTCGGGGAGATACTCGCGGTAGTGGTGCAACAGGGTCGGTCGCTGGTTGAGCGCCCCCAAGAGCCAGTCGTCGACCTCGGCGGGGGTCCACTCGTTCTTGCCGGAACGCCACAGGCCGGCCGCGATCTCCTCCATCAGCAGGCGTTTGTGGTCGGGCCGCAGGGTGTGCTTGCCCTCGTCCCGTGCGATCCAGCGGTCCACGACCTCGGAGTAGATGTCGACGGACCGCAGCGTCCGGCCTTCCAGCTTGGCCTTCTCGATGAACTCGACCTGGTCGGCGATCAGTCGCAGGGTGATGGGGCGCTGGGAGAGCTCGGTCAGGTTGTGGACGGCGCCGATGGTTTCCAGGAACCGGTCCACCCACTCGTCGTCCCGGCCGAGGTTGCCCTTCAGGTACTCCCGCACCTGCTCCTCGCGGAACGGGAGCATCAGCAGCGCCAAGTAGTCGCTGCCACGCAACCCCTTCCGGGTCTCGCCGGTGAAGAAGTTGACCTCGTCGCGGATCGTGCGGAAGTACTGAGTCCGGCACGTCAGCATCATCTTGGCCGAAGAGCCGGCTGGCAGCGCCCGCCACAGCTGGCGGGTGAACAGCTGCCGGTCATGCGGGTTCAGGTGCACGAGTACTTCGTCCAAGCCATCGAACACGATCACCGCGTTCCCCTGGTCGAGCTGGTGTCGCACCACGGACGCGTTGAGCCGCTCGGGGGCCACGTCGCGGCGTCGGGTCGCGTCGAGCATGTTGTCCAGGATGTGGTCCAGCGTCAGTGCGTCGCTGAGCCCGGTGATGCGCACGTCGCGCAGGTCGAACAGGATCGGCATCGGCGAAGACGAGTTTTTTTGGTGCAGGTCGAGCAGTTTCTGCGTGAACAGCTTCGCGGTCGTGGTCTTGCCCATGCCGACGTCGCCCAGCAGCGCGCACAGCCTCGGCGAACCTTCGCGGTCGTCGGTGGCCCACTGGATCAGCCGGTTGACAGCTCGCAGCGGGATACCGCCGTCGCCCTGGTTGCGGTCTCCGAGCGACGAGTCCTGGAGTGAGGTCTCTTTCAGGTCCGCGTGCACCAGGTAGACGCTCTCCCCACGCGACTGCTTCTTGACGTGATCGACGAGCGCGGACACGTCCGGCTCCGAGCGTCGCTTGTCGGCGAACGCCGTCTGCTGGACGAGGCGCGTCAGTTCGTTGATGAAGTCGGTGCGTTGGGAGGAGGTCTTGAGCTGGTCCCAGGGCTTGCCCAGCGAAGAGATCTCGTGGTGCTTCAACGGTTCCAGCTTGACCGGGCTGCTGAGCGGCAGAGCGCTCAGGGTGGTCGCCACCAGCTTGTGCCGCAGGCCGAACACCCGCTGGCGTTCCGGGGAGTCGTTCAGGTAGTTCGGACTGATCAGGACAACGCAGACGTCCGCCTCGGTGCAGAGCCGTTCGTGGGCTTCGGCGACGTTCTCGCCCACGCCGACCGAACGGGAGTGCTTGACCTCCCACCCCGGCCCCTCAAGCGTGCGCAGCGCCGCGTCCAGCTTCTCGATCAGTGAGCCCGCGCTGCGGGCCGTGCCGCCGGTCGTCGGGTAGAAGCTGACGTACAGCCGCAGCCGCCGCGACTTCCCGAGTTCGGTGACCTCGGGTGCCACCGGGCTGACGATGCCGATGTCGTCCGCCGCGTCCTTGGAGAACGCGACAAGCCCCTTGTCGATCGGGTTGCCCGCGAACCACCCGTGCCGGTGGTCGGGCGAGGTCTTGTGCGAGTCGAGCTCCAGCACCAGGTCCACGCCGGCCTCGGCGGCCAGCTTGTTGACCTTGTTGCGGAAGTCGCGGAACGCGTCCTGCGCCTGGGTGTCGGTGCCGGTGAAGCCGCCCTCGTCGAGGGCGGCGCGGAACGGGAACCGGTTGTCCTCGCCCACCAGGTCGCGGATCGTCGTCAGGCGTGCCGTCTGCATCGTCGTGAGCGACGGCTTGAGAGCGTTGATCCGGTCGGTGATCTCGGCGGGCTGCAGGGGAGTCGTCACGCTGCGGTGTATCCGTTCTGGCCGAGGGCGCGCCGACGGATTTCCGTGGCGAGGGTGACGGCGAACTCCGCGCGCCGCGGACCGGTGACAGCGCTGTAGCTCTTGCCGTCGCGCGAGAAGATGTTCAGCTTGTCCAGGCCGCAGAAGTCGGCCCCGTCACCGAACGGCGGCAGGACGCCGAGCATCACCGGCAGCGCGCCCTTGTCGGCCTCCGGGCCCGCGAACCTCGGCAGCTCGTGCTCCAGGATGTATGGACTGACCAGGTAGTGCGTGGACATCAGGAGCAGCCCGAAGTCACACTCGTCGATCCGGTCGACGATCGCGGGCGTGAACTCCTCGCCGACCATCAGCCGGTCGTCGCCCCACCACTCGACGTCGAGGTCGGTGAAGAGCCGCAGCGCAGGGCGGAGGTCGTGCAGCAGGGCCTCCTTGGCCGCCTTGTCCCGCCTGCACCAACTCAAGAAGATCCGAACCTTCAAGGGCGTCATAAGACAACGATAGCTCCGGATCACTCCGGATCAAGCTCCGGATCAACCCAGGGCATCACCAAAGTGGATAAGGCCTGTTCAACAGCCCCTTTGTCATTCCAGGCCGGGTGGATCAGGCGGGCACGCACGTCCCCAGCGCGTCACCGATCGCCGCCTTCGCCCCCACCACGCACTCCGCATCGGCTGTCACCGACTTGTCCGATTCCTGCTGCGCGAGCGCGATGACGATGTTCATCAACCGCACCGCGTCGTTGCTCCCCGCTGCCTCCTGTACCGCCGCGTTGCGGGCGTCCTCCGTTGTGCAGCTGAGGTCCGTGCCGACCGTGTCCACGCGCGGCAGCCAGAGCGCCTTCTGGCCGGCGGGGCACGGCTCGACCTGCCAGTGGCCTGACGGCTCGGCGTCGGCGTGGGGAGTCAACAGTGCGGTGCTCGCCGAGAGGGCGAGCGCTACGAGGAAACGGCCCATGCGGCGAACGTAACGCGCCTGACCTGCCACGACAGGGGGAATCGAGGTCACGGTCGGGTGCCGCGGAAGCTACCCAGCGAGATCAATGGCGACCGTGCAGCCGCGCAGTTCGCGGATCAGTGCGGAGGCCAGCACGCGGTGCACGAAGGGGTCGTCGTAGGCGAAGTCACCGGCGCGGACGGCGACCGGGGCGAGGGTGCCGGGGCGGTACAACGAGCCGCGCACGCCGGCGATCGGGTGGTGGCGGACGCGCACGGCCACGACGCCCTTGCGCAGGGACGGGCACAGGCGGCGGGAGAGCGGGACGCACGGGCGGCACACCGGTGGTTCCGTCGACGCCATGCCCTCCGGCCAGTTCGGCCAGTCGCCGCGGAAGTCGCGCAGCAACCAGAGGACGCCGGTCTCGTCCTGGTCGGCGGGGTTGCCGCACACCTGGCACAGCAGCCGTTCCATCGCCCGCCGTTGCCGTTGCGGGTGGACGCGGGCGAACTCGGGGCGGCCGTCACCACGGCGCGAAACGGTCTGGGTCCACAGGACGCCGTGCCGGTCGCGGTCGGTGAGGAGTTCGGTCGCGTAGCCGAGGCGGTGGTCGGGGCGGTCCACCAGCACGCACGGGAGGTCGTGCTCGGAACTCCAAGCGGTGACGTATGGCGCGATCATCGAACTCGCGTTCTCTAGAGAACCACGCGACGTGGAGTCAACCGTAGTTCCCTAGAGAACGCAAGTCAGTCGTTCGAGGAGAAGCGGTATTCCAGCAGGTAGGAGGCGGAGTCGAGAGCCATCTCGTTGATCTCGACGGGGCGGCCGTCCGCAGTGCGGGCGGTGCGCGTGATCAGGATGATCGGCGTGCCCTGGGCGAGGTCGAGAGCTTCTCGCTCGGACTCGCGCGGCATGCGGACGCGGAGCTCTTCGGTGAAGCGCGTCGGCTCAGCGCCCAGTTCGGCCAGCCGGGCGTAGACGCCACCTGAGCCCGTGTCGATCCGCGTGATCGCGGTTCCCGCCACGAGCGACTCCGGGAAGTAGGACGTCGCCAGTTGGACGGGCTTGTCCTCGACCACGTACCGGCGCCGGCGGACCACCACGCGGTCACCGTCGCCGAGGTCCAGCGCCTCGGCGACCTTCGACGAAGGCTGCTCCACGTCTACGGTGACGTTCTCCGTGCGCGGCCTGGATCCCAGGTCTGCGTCCCAGATGGACTGACCTGCCCGCAGCCGGTTCGGGGAGACGCGCCTGATCGGCTTGAACTCGCGCACGAAGGTCCCCGAGCCGCGCCGAGCGACGATCAGGCCCTCGTTCTTCAGCACTTCGAGGGCCTGTCGTGCGGTCGGGCGTTCGACGTCGTAGCGCGACATCAGGTCGTTCTCGCCGGGGACCCGGCTGCCGGGTGCCAGCTCGCCCGAGTCGATGCGCTGCCGCAGTTCGTCGGCGATGTCGCGATATCCGACCCGTCCGTTCTCGGCCATGCGGCCAAGTTACCCGCCTGCCGTCAGAACGTCGGCAGCAGCTCGGACAGGCGCTCGTAGCTGCGTCCGGCCCCGTCCGCCATCCCCGTCGCCAGCACCGCGTCCCGCGCGTCCTGCGACCCCAGCTCCATCGTCGACACCATCGTCGTCCGCCCGTCCTCCTCGGTGAACGTCGTGGTCACGGTCGCCGGCGGGTTGTCCTCGAACTGCTCGGTGTGCACGATCCGGGTGTGCGGCTCCAGCTCCACGTACGAGCCGTGGATCTCGAACGCCTCGGAGCCGTCGGGCTGGGCCCAGCCGTAGCGCCACCTGCCGCCGACGGCCAGGTCGATCTCGCAGATCGGCATCTCCCAGCCGTCGGGGCCGAGGAGCCACTGGCGGACCAGCGCGGGGGTGGTGAACGCCTTCCACACCAGCGCGGCCGGCGCGTCGAACGAGCGGGTCATGGTGATGGTGCTGGCGGTCGGGGTGGTGACGGCGGTGCCGTAGGTGGTGGTCATTCCTCGTTCTCCTTCATCTCGGTCAACAGCGCGTCCAGGCGGGCGTAGCTCGCGTCCCAGAAGCGGCGGTAGTTCTCGGCCCACACGGCGACCTCCTGCAACGGTGTCGCGTCGAGCTGGCAGGGGCGCCACTGGGCCTCCCTGCCGCGGGTGATCAGGCCTGCCTTCTCCAGCACGCGCAGGTGCTTGGAGATCGCCGGGCCGCTGATGTCGAACGGCTCGGAGAGCTCCTTCACCGTCGCGGGGCCCTCGGTGAGCCGCGCGAGGATCGCGCGGCGCGTCGGGTCCGCCAGTGCGGCGAAGGTGGCGCTCAGCTGGTCCATCTCGTACCTAACCGATTGGTTATCTAACCTCTGGGTTAAGTACGCCAGATCGTCGTCCGGATGTCAAGGGCAACCGCGCCTGCACTCCGTTCCGTCCTGGGGGCATGAGACTTGTGCCGGTTGTCGTCGTCCTGCTCGCGGTCGCCGGGTGCGGTGGGGCGGCGGGGAATGCGGACTCGTTGCGCGGCAAGGTGTTCGTGTCGACGTCGGTCAGTGACCGGCAGCTCGTCGAGGGCACGTCGGTGGAGCTGCGGTTCACCGACGACGGGCGGTTGGTCGCGCGGGCGGGGTGCAACATGATGCAGGGCCCGGTGGACCTCGGCGGGGGCAAGCTGGAGGTCGCCGACCTCTCCAGCACGGCGATGGGGTGCCCGAAGCCCGAGCTGCACGAGCAGGACGAGTGGTTGTCGAAGCTGCTCGGCGCCACACCGGACTGGCGGCTCCAGAACGAGAACCTGGTGGTCACCGGCGCGGGCGGCGAGATCGTGCTCGCACCGGAGGCGCCGGCCCGGCTCGAAGGCGGGGAGTGGCGGGTCGACACGCTCGTCTCCGCCGACGCCGCCTCGTCGGTGCCGGGGGCGGTGCCGGCCACGCTCAAGTTCGAGAACGGCCGGGTCGAGGTGTTCACCGGCTGCAACTCAGGTTCGGCGTCCTACCGGGTGGACGGGAGGGCCATCACGTTCGAGGGGCTCGTGCACACCGACAAGGCGTGCGGCCCGGACGAGGCGCTGGTCGAGAAGGCTGTGGTGGGGGCGTTGCAGGGGGAGGTCAACTACGAGGTCGAGCGCAGCTCGCTCTCCCTGACGAACACGCAGGGTGACGGCATCCAACTTAAGAAGTAGCTGTTGGAATCCTGTCGAAATCGTGAGGTTGTTCAAACCTGCACTAGTTTTGGTTCGAAGTTGAACAGCTGAACGACAGGATCGGGGAGCACCAACCATGGTCAAGGACGTCACCGCGCTGATCGGCCGGATCGGCATCGGCACCGTCTTCATCGCGCACGGCTGGCAGAAGTTCACCCAGTACGGGCTGGACGGCACCGCCGCGAGCTTCGAGAAGATGGGGGTGCCGGCGCCCACCCTGTCGGCGTGGTTCGCCGCGATCGTCGAGCTCGTCGGTGGCGTCGCGCTCATCGCCGGTGTCGCGCTGCCGGTCGTCGGGGTCCTGCTGGCGCTCAACATGCTCGGCGCGTGGCTGATCGTCCACCTGCCCAACGGCCTCATCGGCGAGGGCGGTGCCGAGCTCGTGGTCGCCCTGGGTGCGGCGGCGCTCGCGCTCGGCTTCAACGGCGGCGCCTACGCGCTGGACCGCGTGCTGTTCAAGAACAACAGGGTGCTCAACCCAGCGGCAGCGTGACGCTGACCCTCTCGACGTCCCGGCGCGCGGCCAACTGGCCCGCGTCGGGGTTCGTCACCTGCACCAGCGAGCCACCGGCCGCGAGCACGGCGAGAAACCCTTCCAGCACATCGGAAGGCGAGCTCCACTCCAGAGTGGACAGCACGCGCGGCTGGTCGCCCAGCGCCTCGCCGAGCTCGCGCGCCCGCGCCACCAGCTCGTCCACAGTGGACTCATCGAGGGCCGGGGCGGAGCCGTCGACCGCGTCCCACGGCGCGAAGTCGTCGCCGTGCACGCGCACGTCGTCGTTGTAGTCGACCGCCGCGCCCGACCCCAGGCCCATGGGGTGCAACGAGGCCACGGCCACCACGTCGGCCTCGGCAGAACCACCCGGCGGCACCACGGCCACCTTCACGTCCGCGGCGTCCGCGCTCATCACCACGTGCGCCCCGCACCACCAGGCGCCCAGCAGCACGCCCGTGGTCTGCCAGTGCGCGGGCAGCAGCACCGCCACCCGGTCGCCCGGCTCGACGTCGTGCTCGTCGCGCAGCCAGTTCGCCGTCTTCGCCGCCCAGTTCGCCACCGTCGCGCGGGACAGCTCGACCCTGGTGCCCGCCGCGTCGTCGTAGTGCGTGATCAGCGGACGGCCGGAGTCGGCCTTCAGCAGCGGCGTGAAGAGGATCTCGGTCACGCTCACGGGCGCACTCCTAGTCGACGCAGGGCACAGACGGTTGCTGCGCTGTCACGGCACGGGCGCCGTCCAGCGACAGCAGCCTCTCACCGCCGAACCGCGACGGCGTGCTCGGGGTGGTGGACCCGGTGGGGGCGGCGGAGGTCGTCGACGGCACCGGTGCCGTCGTCTCACCGATCAGCTGGCGCACCCACGCCTTCACGGCCTCGCGGTCCACCGTCACGACGCTCTGGCCGCGTTCGTTGCGGAAGTCGATGTTCGTGACCGGGATCGTGGCGAACTCCACGTTGCCCGTCGCGAGGCCCTGCGCCTGCGTCGCCAGCGTCGCGATGTCGAGCTTCTGGTCCACGACCACGGACTTCGACACGGCGTCGAGCAGGCCGTTCAGCTTGGCCGGGTCGGTGAACGTGCCCGCGGACAGCAGCTGCTTCATCGCCTGCGACATGAACACCTGCTGGCGCGCGATGCGGCCCAGGTCACCGCCGGGCATGTTCCGCTGCCGCACGAACGACAGCGCGTCACCGCCGGAGACCGTCTGCTCGCCCGCGCGGAAGTTCGCACCGGAGTTGGGGTCCGACGTGCCGGCCTTCAGGCACACCCGGACGCCGCCGATGACTTCGGTCAGCAGGTAGAAGCCGTAGAGGTTGATCTCGGCGTAGTGGTCGACGCGCATGCCGGTCAGCTCCTGCACGGCCTGCACCAGCGCCTTGCGCCCCGCCTCGTCCGACCGGCGCTCGCGCTCGGCCTGGTCGCTCACGCCCTCGGCCTGCAATCGTTCCGCCGTCAGGTACTTCACCGCGCCGTACGCCGAGTTGATCTTGTCCTCGCGGTAGCCGGCGATCGGCACGTACGTGTCACGGGGAATCGAGATCGCGCTCGCCTTGCCGCCGTTGCGCGGCACCCGCAGCACGATGACGGTGTCGGTGTTCACGCCGTCGGTGCTCTCGGTGCGCAGCTTGCGCAGCACGTCCGCGGGCAACGGCCGGCCCTGCGCGTCCGTGCGGCTGTCGCTGCCCACGAGCAGGATGTCGACGGCGCCGTCTTCGACCGGCGGCGAGTTCGGGACGTCCTCCAGCACCTCGAGGATCTGCGTGGTGTTGGTGTTCTGCTTGACCAGCCGCAGTGCCGTCCAGAAGTACCCGGAGAACACCAGTGTTGCCACCGCGACCAACGCGACCACCGTGCGTCCGGTGACCAGGAACGCCTTCCTGGCGCGCGATGCAGCGCTCAACACGGGTTCCTTCCAGTACGGGTTTCGAATGCACAGCGTAACCGCCGAGAACCGGTACCGCAGGGATTTCCGGTCAGTTGACGCAGACGAGACCACCCGCGGTGATCGGTGGTGTGCTGCTCGTCGCGGTCGACGGGGTGCCGGAGGCGTTCTGCGCCTCGACGTCCTCGCCGTCCCCCTCGTCACCGTTCGAAGTCACGTAGTCGGTGCCGACGTGCACCTGCACCTGTCCTCTTCGGACCGACTTCTCCTCGGCGACGGTCACGTTCGGCCCGAGCTCGGCGGCGACCTTGCGCGCCGCCCCCTCCTCGCCGGCCGCGTAGTACACGACGGTGGAGTCGCTGGCCGGCCCCGAGAGCGCCTGCCCGCGGGCGAAGCCCTTGGCGACCAACGCGTTCAGCACCTCGCCCGCAAGACCCTGCCTGTTGGTCGCGTTGTACACCTGCACGGTGATCGCGGAGTTCGGCGGCGCTGGCAGCGTGGTCGTGGGCGTCGGCGGGGTGCTCGACGGCTTGTCGCCGGCCAGGCCGGTGATGAACTTCTTCACCTGGGCCGGGTTCACCGGCAGGACGTTGCCGTCACCGTAGGTGTCCATCGGGTCGCCGACCGGGATCGTGCGGAACTCGATGTTGCCGCCCACCAGGCCCTGCATCTGCTCGGCGAACGTGGTGATGTCCCAGCCGTCGCTGAGGATCACGGACTTCTGGATGGCGGCGATGAGCGCGGAGAGCTTGCCCGAGTCGGTCAGCGTGCCAGTCGAGAGGACCTTCTTCGCGAGCGCCCCGATGAACACCTGCTGGCGCACGATCCGGTCCAGGTCCCCGCCGGGCAGGTTCTGGCGCTGCCGCACGAACGACAGCGCCGAGCGGCCCTCGATGAGCTGCGGGCCCGCCGCGAAGTCGGCGCCGGAGTCGCGGTCGCTGGTCGGTTCCCTCAGGCACACCTCGACGCCGCCGATGGCCTTCGTGACCTCGTAGAAGCTCGCGAGGTTGACCTCGGCGTACCGGTCGATGCGCACCGAGCCGCCGGTCATGCCCTCGATGGTCTTGATCAACGTCTTGCGGCCGGCGGCCATCGACTCGTCGCGGATCAGCTTCTCGTCGGTGACGCCCTTGTTGCGCAGCTCCTGGTCGACGGTGTTGCGCTGGCGCGCGAACGCCGAGTTGAGCTTGTGCTTGCCGAACCCGTCGGCCATCTCCACGTAGGCGTCGCGCGGGAACGAGATCGCCACCGCACGCGTGCCGTCCACCGGGATGTGCACGAGGATCATGGTGTCGGTGTTCTGCTCGCCGTCCGGGATGCCGCCGTTGAGCAGGGCGAGCGCCTCCTGGGACAGCGGGTTGCCCTGCGCGTCCGTGCGGCTGTCCATGCCGACCAGCAGGATGTCGACGGCGCCGTCGAGCGGCTTGCGCCCGGCGTCCTTCGCGATCTCCTGGTCGATCACGTCCGTCTTGGTGATGCCGTCGTTGGCGCTCTTGTACTGCGCCCAGCCCACCGACGTGACGAGCAGCACACCCGCTGAGACGAGTGCGACGAAGATGCGCCCCGTGACCAGGAACGCGCGGAAAGCGGGCGACGGGCGGGTGACCGTGACCCGTACCGGCAGACCTCTGCCTTCCACTGCTGGTTCCTCCCCCACCACACGGAGTTTAGTCGTTTATAAGACAAACGACGTGACATTGCTGTGGGTTGCACCGATGGACCCCATGACAGACTGCAAGTGGTGGAACACCACGAGAGGAAATGAGCATGCGCGTACTGGTGACAGGTGGGGCCGGGTTCATCGGCTCGCACTACGTGCGGGAGTTGGTGAGCGGCTCGTACCCGGCCTTCGCGGGTGCCGACGTGGTGGTGCTCGACAAGCTCACCTACGCGGGCAGTGAGACCAACCTGGCCCCGGTCGCCGGCCGGTTCGAGTTCGTGCGCGGCGACATCTGCGACCCCGTCGTGGTCGCCGAGCAGATGCGCGGCGTCGACGTGGTCGTCCACTTCGCCGCTGAATCGCACGTGGACCGCTCCATCACCGGCTCGGCGGACTTCGTGCTGACGAACGTCCTCGGCACGCAGACCCTGTTGCAGGCCGCGCTCAACGCGGGCGTGGGCCGGTTCGTGCACGTGTCGACCGACGAGGTCTACGGCTCGATCGAGTCGGGTTCGTGGGACGAGGCGCACGCGCTGGAGCCGAACTCGCCGTACTCGGCCTCGAAGGCCTCCTCCGACCTGCTCGCGCGGGCGTTCCACCGCACCCACGGGCTGCCGGTCAGCATCACCCGGTGTTCGAACAACTACGGCCCGTACCAGTTCCCGGAGAAGGTGATCCCGCTCTTCGTCACCAACCTCATCGACGGCAAGAAGGTGCCGCTGTACGGCGACGGCCTCAACGTGCGCGACTGGCTGCACGTCGACGACCACTGCCGCGGCATCCAGCTCGTCGCCGAGGGCGGCCGGCCGGGCGAGGTCTACAACATCGGCGGCGGCACCGAGCTCACCAACCGCGAGCTCACCGAGCGCCTGCTCGCCGCCACGGGCCGTGACTGGTCGTCCGTCGAGCCGGTGGAGGACCGCAAGGGGCACGACCGGCGCTACTCGGTCGACATCTCGAAGATCGCCGCGGAGCTGGGGTACAAGCCGCAGGTCGACTTCACGACCGGTCTCGCGGAGACCGTCGAGTGGTACCGCGCGCACCGCGAGTGGTGGGAGCCGCTCAAGGAGCGCGCGGCGCTGGCGAAGGGCTGAGCCGGCGTGATCCTCGTTCCCGGAGGTCGTGGTCAGCTCGGCCACGACCTCGCCGCGCTCTCCGCCGACGTCCACGCGGCGTCGTCGGCGGAGCTCGACGTGACCGCGGTGACCGCCGACGACGTCCGCGGGTACTCGGCGGTGATCAACTGCGCCGCCTACACCGCGGTCGACGCGGCCGAGACCGACGAGGACCGCGCGTTCGCGGTGAACGCCGTCGGTCCCGGTCTGCTGGCGCGCGCGTGCGCCACGGCCGGCATCCCGTTGATCCACGTGTCGACGGACTACGTCTTCCCCGGCGACGGCACGCGCCCGTACGAGCCCACGGACGACGTCGGCCCGAAGAGCGCCTACGGCCGCACGAAGCTCGAAGGCGAACGCCGGGTGCTCGAAGAGGGCGGCTGGGTCGTGCGCACCTCGTGGGTGTACGGCGCGAACGGCTCCAACTTCGTGAAGACCATGGCGGCACTGGAGTCCTCGCGCCCGTCGGTGTCCGTTGTGGACGATCAACGCGGTGCGCCGACGTGGTCGCACGACCTCGCCGCCGGTCTCCTCGAACTGGCGGCCGTGCTGCCGTCCACGCGCTTGCTGCACGCGGCCGGCGGCGGCGAGACGACGTGGTTCGGCCTCGCCCAGGCCGTTTTCGAGGAACTGGGTGCCGACCCCGCGCGCGTCACGCCGTGCACCACCGCGGACTTCCCGCGGCCGGCGCCCAGGCCCGCCTACTCGGTGCTGTCGGGTGCGGCGTGGGCAGCAGCGGGACTGCGCCCGTTGCCGCACTGGCGCAGCGCCCTAACGGCTGCATTCCGGGCGGGTGTGGTCGCTCCGCGTGCCTGAGCTGGTCCATTGGGGTGACCGGTCTGGTCTGGCCGTGGGCGATGCGGGAGCCTGTTCGGCATGGTCGATTCCGGGCGCAAACCCCAGCGTCCCGCGACAACGGATTCCGACAGGCAGCGCTTCCTGCGCTGCGTTGCCGTGGTGACGGGCTCCCGACAGGCGTCGCAGAGCCAGCTCGACAGGTACGCACCGGGGCCGCATTCCCGGTGACGTGGACGACGTGGTGGGGCGTCAGGACTTCCTGACGCCCTCACGCAACAGCACAGGACGTCAGGCCTTGCTGCGCCGGTACGCGCCCAGCGTCAGCTCCGCGCACCGCCGCCACGTGAACCCCGCCGCGTGCGCCCGCCGTTCCGCCTGGGCCGCCGGGGTCGCCGGTGCCGCAACGGCTTGCGCCAGCCCGGCCGCCAGCGCCTCGACGTCACCGACCGGCACGTGCAACGCGTGTCCGCCGGCCACCTCGCGCAGCGCCGGCACGTCCGAGCACACCACGGGGACGTTGCACGCCAGCGCTTCCAGCACCGGCAGCCCGAAGCCCTCGTCGCGCGACGGCAGCACCAGCGCGGTCGCGCCCGCCACCACCGAACGCAGGTGCACGTCCGACAGGTACCCGGTCCGCAGCACCCGTCCGTCCACACCGGACCGGCCGGGGCCGACGATCACCAGCGGCGGCAGCGACGGATCGGACGCGTGCGCCTTCGCCAGGTGGTCGAGGCCCTTGCGCGGGCCGTCGGCGCCGACGAACAGCAGGTACTCCGACGGCAGCCCCAGCCGGCCGCGCAGCGTCGTGGTCGGGGGACGGGAGGCGAACCACGCCGGGTCGACGCCCAGCGGGGTCACGACGACCTTGTCCAGCGGCACCGAGAACCGGTCGGCGACGACGTCGGCGACGGCAGCGGTCGGCGTGCAGATCACGTCCGCGCGCTGGGCCGAGAGCCGCACGAGCTCCGGCAGCCGGGCGTCGGAGGCCGGCAGGTCGCCGGGGCTGTCCAGGAACGCGAGGTCGTGGATCGTGACGACCCCGCGGGCCCTGATCGTGGGCGGCAGCACGAAGTTCGTGGCGTGCATGACGTCGGAGAACCCGGCCAGCAGCTCCACCGGCGGGAACGGCGCGCGCAGCCACAGCTGCCGCAGCGCCCGCGCCGCGACGGGCAGGCCGCGGGCCGTGACGTCGTGCGGCAGCACCGTCCGCAACGCGCGCCAGCCGCGCAGGGTGAACGCCACCGCACGGACGTCGGCCTCGTCCGGCATCGACGCCAGCTCCTCGGCCAGCGCCGCCGTGTAGCGGCCGATGCCGGTCCGGTGTCCGAGCAGGGGAGTGCCGTCGAGCAGCACCGAAAGGGGTTTGCGAGCCATCAGCCACCGCCACGCGCGATCTTGCGCAGACGCCCCGTCGCCCGCTTGGCCAACTCCGTCGGGCCACCCGCGTCCAGGTACTCGCGCACCAGCCGCAGGTCCCGCTTCACCTTGTCCGCCTTGCTCAGCTCCGGCGTGCGCACCAGCGGCGCCGAGCCGGGCAGGCGGTCCGCGGCGGGCCTGGGGTTGCGGCAGAACTCGGCCAGCGGCGCGAGTGCCGTCTCCCAGGTGTACCGCTCGCGGACGACGGCGATGCGTTCACGGCACCCGGCCGCGAACTCCTCGTCGTAGAGCACCGTCTCCAACGCGTCGGCCAGCGCCTCCGGGTTCTCCGGCGGCACCACGACGCCCAGTCCCTCCCGCGCCACCAGGTCCGCGAACGAGTCGCCGGACGTGGTGACGATCGGCAGCCCCGACCACAGGTAGTCGAGCACGCGCGTGCGGAACGCGAACGTGGTCTCCACGTGCTCGTAGTGCGTGGTGACGCCGCAGTCCGCGTCGAGCAGCCAGTTCTGCCGCTCGGTGTAGGGCACCCACCCGTCGTTGAAGAACACGTGCTCGCCGGTCAGCCCCAGCGACGCGGCCAGGCCGCGCGTCTGTCCGGCGATGTCCATGTCCGGCACCTCGGGGTTCGGGTGCTTCATGCCGAGGAAGTACAGCTTGGCGTTCGACCGCCGCTTGCGCAGGTGGTCCATGGCCTCGACGAGCGTCAGCGGGTCGAACCAGCTGTAGACGCCGCCCGCCCAGATCACGACCTTGTCCGCGTCGGTCACGCCCGGCACGACGCCCTTGATCGCCGGTGCGGTGCGCTGCGGCGGCTTGCCCGACAGTCCGAACGGGACGATGCCGAGCAGCGACTGGGTCGTGGGGTCGTTGTCGTACAACGTGGGCGTGAGCCGGCCCAGCGACGCCAGGTGACCCAGCCAGAAGTGCCGCTGGCGTTCCGACGCGCACAGGAAGAAGTCGCCGCGTTCGAGCTGGGTGTTCAGCACGCGCGTGACCGTCTTCAGGTCCAGCGCGCGCTTCTCGTCCGTGTCGTCCTTGCCCTGTTCCAGCAGTTCCAGGTGCATCGGGTCGTACATGTCGCAGACCACGATCTTGGTCGACGACTTGCGCTTGAGCTCCTGCACCATCTCCAGCGCGTGGCCCTGCAACACGACCACGTCCGCCCACGCCACGTGCGGCGGCAGCTCCTTCGGCCGTGCCCGCTCGACGGCGAACGGTGCGTCCGGCGGCGCGCACAGCGGGTTCGTGGTGACCAGCCGCACCTGGTGCTCGCCGGACAGCACGTCCGCCATGTGCCACGCGCGGATCGCCGGGCCCGCCATCCGGTCCGAGATCGCGTCACCGGTGATCACCAGGACCTTGCGCGGCTTGCCGAACACGTCGTCCAGGCCCAGTACCTCGACGAGCACGTCGTGTGCCGCCAGGTAGCGCGGCAACGGGTACGCGGGCTCCAGCGCCTTGCGCATCAACGGCACCAGGTCGGTGTCGGAGAGCCGGCGCTTGGCCTGCTCCACCTTCCGCGACTCGGCCAGCGACGGCATCAGCTCGACGAACTGGTCGATTGCGAGGAACCCGGCGAGCGCCTGCCGCGACACCCCGACCGGTTCCCGGTCGAGCGCCGGGTCCGCCGGCCTGCGGGTGATCTCCAGCTGGGTGGGGTCGATCTCGCCGCGCGCGGTCGCCCTGCGCACGCACAGCGCGAGCGCCGCGGGCAGCACCTTCGCGAGCGTCTCGTCGGAGAAGTTCTTGTAGAGCGCCGCCAGGGCGTTGCGCTCCAGCAGGTACAGCTCGCGGCTGTGGTCGATCGAGCTCATCGACGCGTGGTGGCGGTGGAACGTGAGCGACGCGGGCTCGTAGCGCACCCGCCAGCCGCGCAGGTTCATCCGCCAGCCGAGGTCGACGTCCTCGTAGAACATGAAGAACCGCTCGTCGAACCCGCCGAGCTCGCGGTAGACCTCGGCCCGCACGAACAGCGCGGACCCGGTGCCGAACAGCACGTCCCGCGGGCCGTCGTGGCTGCCGTCGTCGGGCTGGCCCGCGTGCCGCTTGTAGCCCATGCCGAACCAGGTCAGCCCGCCGTCGACGAAGTCGATGTTCGCGCCGTCCCAGTCGAGCACCTTGCTCGCGACCGCGCCGACCGCCGGTTCGGAGTGGAAGACCCTGATCGCGGCCTTCACCCAGTTCCTGTCGGCACGCGCGTCGTTGTTCAGGAACGCCAGCACGCTGCCCGTGGCGTGTTCGACGCCGAGGTTGCACCCGCCGGCGAACCCGAGGTTCTGCTGCGAGGTGACGATCCGCGCGCCCGGCAGCTCCCGCGTGAGCCGCTCGGTGTCGTGCGCCTCGTTGTCGACGACGACCACCTGCAGCAACTCGGCCGGGTAGTCGAGCTCGGCGAGACCGCGGACGCAGGTGATGGTGTCGTCCGCGCCCCGGTAGTTGACGACGACCACCGAGACGACGGGCAGAGAGGCTCGATCCACGCGCTAAGCCTGCCTCATCACTCTGCGCGCCCGCAGGCTGGTCGCACAGATCAGCAGGAGCAGGACCGCGACCGGCACGCCGGCCACCCAGCCCACCGACCAGTCGTTGCGGTCGGCGAGCAGCGGCCGCATCCACTCGTGCCGCAGCACGGTCGCCGGTCCCGGCGGCAGCCGCTTGTCGGCGTCGCCCTGCACGACGATCGTGAGCCGCGCCCCGTCCGGGCACAGGACCCGGTGCGCGTGGGCGGGGTTGTCCTGGCCGGCGACCTCGTCGACCCGTTCGACGACGCACGTGTCGCGGTGCGCGAACACGTCCATCAACGCGCGGTGACCGTCACCGGCCAGCACCGCCGTGCCCGGCACCAGCACCATCAACGCGGGCAGCACCAGCCACGGGTCGCTCAGCTCGCCGATCCCCCACGCGAACGCGCACGCGAGCAGGCAGCCGGGGACCATCACCGCGAGCCGGTGTTCGTCGGGCACGACGGCACCCAGGACGGCGGCCGCGGCGATGCCGAGCACGCCGGCCACGATCAGCGGGACGGGCCGGCTCATGGCCGTTTCCTGAGGGCCCTGGCCAGTGGCACTAATGCGATCATCACCAGGGGGACGCCCGTGACCACCCAGAGGTTCCACCCGCCCGGCCCCGCGAACACCGGCCGCGCCGGCGGACCGATCCTGACCTGGGCCTCGTGCCCGCGGAGGCGGTCGGGCCAGTCGCGGCTCAGCTCGACCTCGCCGCTGGGACAGGTCAGCACGTAGTCGACCGACGGGTACTTGGTCCGTGGGTGCTCGACGGCCTCGGTGACCGCGCATTGCTCCGTGTGGCCGATCTCGTCCATCACCACGCTGTGCCCGCCGAACGTGAGGACGAACGGCGCCGCGAGCCCGACGGCGAACGCGGGCAGCGCGACGGCCTTGCGCTCGCCCAGGGCGCTGACGCCGAGCGCGAAGGCGAGCCCGCCGAGCAGGCCGACGAGCAGGAAGCCGACGTCGACGGTGATGCCGAGAGCGGACCCGGCCAGGACGGCCGCGCCGCCACCCGCGACCAGCCACCGGGCGAGGCGCTGCTGCACCGCGTCGAGCGCGCGCCGGTGCGCCGGTTCCTCGGGGTCGTGGACGGCGCGTGGCTCGCGGCTCGGGCCGTTCCTCGTGCGGACCGGTCTGCGCTTGCGCCGGGACATCACCGGCCGGCCCATTCCCGCCAGACGCGCCGGCGGCCGGCCGTCGTCGTGATCCGCGCCCGCTGCCACAGCGACGCCGGCAGCCGCACCACCACCTCCGCGAGCACCCGGACGCGCAACCCGACCCGGAAGTTGGCCGCGTCCGGCACGTTCTCCCGCAACGGCAGCAGCGCCGTGAGCGCGGCGAACCGCCCGAGCTGGGAGAGCGCGACCGGCAGGGGTGCGCAGCGCAGCAGCATCAGCAGGCGGTTGCGCTCGTTCCAGCGGTGGAACAGCACCGAGCCTGGCCTGGTCGACGCGCCGTGCCGGTGCCGCACCCGCGCCGGCCCGACCGAGATCACCCGGTGCCCGGCCAGCCGCAGCCGCCAGGCCGTGTCGGTGTCCTCGTAGTAGCAGAAGAAGCTCGCCGGCACCCCGCCCACGGCCCGCAGCACGCCGGTCCGCAACAGCGCCGCCCCGCCGCAGAACCCGAACACCTCGCGCCCGGCCAGCACCACGTCCCGGCCGTACCCGTCGGCGGTCAGCGCGACGCCCACCGACTGCGTCGAGCCGTCGGTCAGCTGGATCGACGAGGTGGCCGCGGCGGCGCCGGGATCACCCTCCAGCGCCCGCTCCAGCTCGGCCAGCCACGACGGGTCGGGCACGGCGTCGTCGTTCAGCCAGGCGACGTACGGCGTCTCGACCATGGCCAGCACCGCGGCGAGACCACCGGCGTAGCCGCGGTTCGACGGCAGGCGCACGACCTCGTGCCCGCTGATCAGCGCTGCCGTGCCGTCGTCGGAGGCGTTGTCGACGACGATCGTCCTGTGTGGACTCTTCTGGGCGGAGAGGGCGTCCAGGCAGGCCGTGACGTGGTCACGGCCGCGCCACGTCACGACCACCACGGTGCTGAGCGGCGACACGGCGTGAGACGGTACGCGACGTGCCCGAGCTGGTAGTGCTGACCGAGCAACTCAACGCGCCCGTCCCCGGCGGGACCGGCCGGTACACCGCGGAGCTGCTCCGCGCCCTCCGCGCGACCGCGCCCGGCGGGTGGGGCGTGACCACCGCCGCCACGGCCGGCGCCGACCGGAACCTGCGGGTGCCGCGGCGGGTGCTGGTGGCGCTGTGGGAGCGCGGTCTTCCCCCGCACCTCGGGCCGCACGTGCACGCGCCGACACCGCTCGCACCGCGCGCGGGGGCCGTCGTGACGGTGCACGACGTCGTGCCGTGGACGCACCCCGAGACGCTCACGCCGCGCGGGGTCGCCTGGCACCGCAAGGTGATCACGCGCGCGGCCAGGGAGGCCAAGGCGCTGGTCGTGCCGACGAGGGCGGTCGCCGACCAGCTCGCCGAGCACGTCCCGGTCGAGGTCCCGGTCCACGTCGTCCCGAACGGCGTCACGAACCTCCAGGCGACCGGCAGGCCGGCGGACCTCCCCGACACCTACGTGCTCGCGATCGGCACGATCGAGCCGCGCAAGGGGTTCGACCTCCTCGTGCGGGCCACCGAACGGCTGCGCGTGCCGCTCGTGGTCGTCGGGCCGCAGGGCTGGGGCGGTGTCGACCTGCGCGCGCCGCACGTCCGGCTGCTCGGCGGCGTCAGCGACGAACGGCTGGCATCGGTGCTGGCCGGGGCCACCGCGCTGGCCGCGCCGAGCCTCGCGGAGGGGTTCGGACTGCCGGTGCTGGAGGCCATGGCGGCGGGCGTGCCGGTGGTCCACTCCGACGACCCGGCGCTCGTAGAGGTGGCGGGCGGAGCGGGCACCGCGGTGCGGCGCGGCGACCTCGCGTCGCTGACGGAGGGACTGCGGGCGGTGCTGGCCGACCCGGACCACACCAAAGAGGCCGGGATCACTCGCGCGAGTGAGTTCACCTGGGAAAAGACTGCGCGCGGTGTCTGGGCAACCCACATGTAACCACGTAGTTGATGCATTCGGTGTAAGTGGGTTTCGCGATGACCGTACGCTGCTGACCGTGCCGATCGTCGAACCCAGCGTGCTGATCGACGCCACCGCCGTGCCCGCGGACCGAGGTGGCGTCGGGCGTTACGTGGATTCGCTCGTCGCGGCGCTCGACGCGGACGGCGCCAAGCTCTCCGTCGTCTGCCAGCCGCGTGACGAGGACCTCTTCACCAAGATCGCCCCGAACGCCCGCGTGCTCCGCGCCGCCGACGCCGTCGCGACCAGGACAGCCCGCCTGACCTGGGAACAGACGACGCTGCCGCGGCTGGTGCGCACACTGGGGGTCGACGTGCTGCACTCGCCGCACTACACGCTGCCGATCGCGAGCAAGGCCGCGTCGGTCGTGACGCTGCACGACGCGACGTTCTTCACCGACCCCGTGCTGCACTCGTCGGTCAAAGCGCGCTTCTTCCGCGCGTGGACGCGTGCGTCGCTCAAGCGCGCCGACCTGTGCGTGGTGCCCTCGCAGGCCACCGCGGACGAGCTGGTGCGCGTCGCCGGCGCCGACCGCAGGGCGTTGCACATCGCCCAGCACGGCGTCGACACCGAGCGCTTCCACCCGCCGTCGCCCGACGAGGTCCTGAACGTGCGGACCGCGCTGTCGCTGGGGGAGACGCCCTACGTGGCGTTCCTCGGCGCACTCGAACCCCGCAAGAACGTGCCGGCGCTGATCCGCGGCTTCGCCCAGGCCGTCGCCGGCCGCCCGAACCCGCCCGCGCTGGTGCTCGCCGGCCAGCCCGGCTGGGACAGCCAGGTCGAACGCGCGCTCGACTCGGTCCCGCACCGCATCCGCGTGATCCGCGCCGGCTACCTGCCGTTCGAACAGCTCGCCGGCTTCCTCGGCGGCGCGCAGCTCGTCGCCTACCCGTCGCTCGGCGAGGGCTTCGGCCTGCCGGTGCTCGAAGCGATGGCGTGCGGCGCCTGCGTGCTCACCACCCGAAGACTGTCGCTCCCGGAGGTGGGTGGCGAGGCGGTCGCGTACTGCGGTGTCGGAGCGGGTGACATCGCGGCGGCGATCGCCGAGTTGTTGGACGACCCGGCCCGCCGATCGTCGCTGGCCACGTCCGGTCAGCAACGCGCGAAGGACTTCTCGTGGGCCGTCAGCGCCGAACGCCACCGGCTCGCCTACGAGCGCGCATCGCTCATCCGCCACCGCCGCTGACGGTGCACGCGTTTTCGCGCAACACCGAACCACTATCGTGTCGCGCGTGAACTACGGCGACGGACTAGGTGTCGTGACGGTCACGTACTCGCCGGGCGAGACGCTGGCACCGTTCGTGGACACCCTCGCGAAGGCGACAACGCGCGACATCAGGGTGATCCTCGCCGACAACGGCTCCACCGACGGCGTGCCCCAGCAGGTGGCCGCCGAACGCGAGCACGTCACCTTCGTGCCCACCGGGGGCAACCTCGGCTACGGCGGCGGAGCGAACCGCGGCGTCGCGGCACTGCCCGCCGACGTCGGCTGGATCCTGATCTCCAACCCCGACATCGAGTTCTCCCCCGGCAGCGTCGACACGCTGATCGACGCGGCGGCCCGCTGGCCCCGCGGCGGCATGTTCGGCCCCCTGATCCGCGAACCCAGCGGTGAGGTCTACCCGTCCGCGCGGCTCCTGCCGTCCGTCGGGCGGGGCATCGGCCACGCCCTGTTCGCGGTGGTGTGGCCGGGCAACCCGTGGACGCGCGCCTACCGGCAGGAGCAGGAACCCGTCGAACGCGTCGCCGAATGGCTGTCCGGGTCGTGCTTCCTGATGCGCCGGGAGGCGTTCGACGCGGTCGGCGGGTTCGACGAGAGGTACTTCATGTACTTCGAGGACGTCGACCTCGGCGACCGGGTGGCGCGGGCCGGGTGGGTCAACGTGTACGTGCCCGACGCGGAGGTCGTGCACATCGGCGGCCACTCGACGGCGCGGGCGTCGGACCGGATGCTGGCCGAGCACCACCGGTCTGCCTACCGGTACCTGGCGGACCGGCACCGCGGGGTGCTGTGGGCGCCGTTCCGGTGGGCGGTGCGGGCGGGGCTGGGGGTGCGGGTCCGGATGCTCACCCGGTGACGTTCGCGGACTGACCGCGGGTGATCCCGCTCACCCAGGAACCGGGCTCACGCGCGGGCGCGCAGGTCACATGTCGCCGCTCAACCGCTGCGAGAGCGAGGAGCGGGTCGTCTGGTGGTGGGAGACGGTCGGGATCATGCCCGGTTGCACGACCTGCGTGATCTCCGCGTCGTCGGCCGCGGCGGCGGGGGACGGCAGCGGCTGGGCCGGCACCGGGTGCTGCTGCGGGCGGTGCTGCTGCGGGCGGTGGGCCTGACCGGGGCGGGGCACGGCCGCCTGGCCCGCTGCCTGGGCGGCCGAGAGGACCATCGTCGAGTCCGGGTCGAGGCGCGGGTCCACCGCGTTGACCAGGCTGCGCGGGATCTGCAGGGTGGCCGAGGAGTCCATGGGGGACGTCATGTTGTCCGGCGTCACGATGTTCCGCCCACGTGCGCGGGCGCGGGCGAGCAAGGCGTCGGCCCGGTCGCGGGGGTCCATGTCGGATTCAGCTCCTTGCCGGGACCAGATCCCTGGCGGGACCAGACTCCATCTGACGATCTGCTTCGTGTCAGAGTATTCCGTCGAACGGCTTGCTGTAACGCGGAGGAGGAAAAAGGTGCACGGCGTTGAAGCTGTGGTGCTGGTCGGGGGTAAAGGCACCCGTCTTCGCCCGCTTACCCTGTCCGCTCCCAAGCCCATGCTCCCGACCGCGGGGGTGCCGTTCCTGACGCACCTGCTGTCGCGGATCAAGGAGGTCGGGATCACCCACGTGGTGCTCGGCACCTCCTACAAGGCCGAGGTCTTCGAGGAGTACTTCGGGGACGGGTCGAGGCTCGGGCTGGAACTGGAGTACGTGGTCGAGGAGGTGCCGCTGGACACGGCGGGCGCCATCAGGAACGTGGCCGACAAGCTGCGCGAGCCGGACGTGATGGTCTTCAACGGCGACATCCTGTCCGGCGTCGACCTGGCCGGGATCGTGGACACGCACCGGCAGCACGCGGCGGACGTCACGCTGCACCTGGTGAAGGTGGCTGACCCGCGGGCGTTCGGGTGCGTGCCCACCGACGAGCAGGGGCGCGTCCAGGCGTTCCTGGAGAAGACCGAGAACCCGCCGACCGACCAGATCAACGCGGGTTGCTACGTGTTCAAGCGCGAGGTCATCGACGCCATCCCGGCGGGCCGGCCGGTGTCGGTGGAGCGGGAGACGTTCCCGGGGCTGCTGGAGGCCGGCCGGCGGCTGCAGGGGCACGTGGACGCCACCTACTGGCTGGACCTGGGCAAGCCGGAGGCGTTCGTGCAGGGGTCGGCCGACCTCGTGCGCGGTGTCGCGCCGTCGGCCGCGGTCGCCCAGGCCGGTGACTTCCTCGTGCTCGACGGGGCGAACGTGCACGGGGGTGCGACGGTCCGCGGCGGCAGCACGGTCGGTGCGAACTGCACGGTGGCCGAGGGCGCGGTGCTCGACGGCGCGATCCTGTTCGACGGGGCCGTGGTCGGCGAGGGCGCGGTGGTCGAGCGGTCGATCGTCGGCGCCGGTGCGCTGGTGCAGGCCGGTGCGGTGCTGCGGGACGCGGTCGTGGGCGACTCGGCGGTGATCGGGGCGCGGTGCGAGCTGATCGGTGGGGCGCGCGTGTGGCCCGGCGTGGTGTTGCCGGAGGCCGGTGTGCGCTTTTCGACGGATGCCTGAGAGGAGCTGGACACCACCGTTCCCACTGGACCTGGGAGCGGTGCTCGGGCCGTTGCGCCGCGGGCCGGGTGACCCGTCCTTCAGCACGGAGGGCGGCATCTGGTTCGCGGCGAACACCCCGTGCGGGCCCGGCACCCTGCACGTCACCAGGGTCGGCGACGAGGTGCGCGCGCGGGCGTGGGGTGATGGCGGGCTGTGGCTGCTCGACGGCCTGCCCGCCCTGCTCGGCGCGGACGACCCGGTGGACGAGTTCGTCGCGCACCACGACGTCGTCGCCGAGGCGCGCCGGCGGCGGCCGGGACTGCGGCTGGGCAGCACGGGCCGGGTGTGGGACCTGCTGTTCGCCTCGATCCTGGAGCAGAAGGTCACGGGCACGGAGGCGTTCCGGACGTGGCGCGAGCTCGGCCGCCGGTTCGGCGAACCCGCGCCGGGACCGTTGCCGCTCAAGGTCCCGCCGACGCCGCAGCGGTTGCTGGGCCTGCGGGACTGGGAGTGGCACCAGTGCGGCCTCGACGGCGCGCGGCGGCGCACGCTGGTCAACGCCGCCCAGGTCGCGCACCGGCTGGAGAAGGCGGCGGAGATGCGCAGCCGTGAGCTGCTGGAGAAGGTGCCCGGCATCGGCGTGTGGACCTCCGCCGAGGTGGCGCAGCGGTCCTGGGGCGACCCGGACGCCGTGAGCGTCGGCGACTTCCACGTCGCCAAGAACGTCACGTGGGCGTTGACCGGCACGCCGGGCGACGACGACGGAATGATGGAACTCCTCGCGCCCTACACGCCACAACGGCACCGCGCGGTCTGCTACCTCCAGGCCGCGGGCCTGCACCGCCCACGGCGAGCCCCGCGGTTCTCGCCGCGCGACTACCGCAAGTTCTAGCGCAGGCGGGCCAGCGCCGACTCGATCAACGGGTGCAGGTCGTCCACGTCGGCCGGCAGCGAGTCCAGCGGCCACCACTGCAGGTCCACCGACTCGGCCGAGCGCACCGGCTGCGCGCCGACCGGGGCGCGCACCAGGAACCGCACGTCGAAGTGCCGGGTCGGCACGCCCAGCGAGCACGTGATCGGGTGCACGTCGAGGTGGATCGGGGTCGGTTCGATCCGCAGCCCGCGCATGCCGGACTCCTCGGTGGCCTCGCGCAACGCGGCCGCGGCCAGCGAGACGTCCTCCGGCTCGCAGTGACCGCCGAGCTGCAGCCACCGGCCGACGCGCGGGTGCAGCGTCAGCAGCACGTGCTCGGCCGTCGCGTCCAGCACCAGTGCCGAGGCCGTGAGGTGCCCCGGCTCGCACGACCGCTGACAGGCGTCCTCGCGTGCGGCCAGGAAGCCCAGGTAGGCCTCCTTCAACGCGTCCTGCCCCGAGAACGCCTGCAGGGTCGCGACGGCGTCGGCGTGCAGTGTCACAGCTCGATCAGTCCTTCCAGCGGTGCGCGGGGGACCAGCGGCTCCAGCGGGTGGCCCACGGCCACCGCGCCCAGCGGCTCCCAGTCCCGCGGCACGTCCAGCACGGAACGCACGACGTCCGCGCAGAAGATCGTCGACGACACCCAGCACGAACCGAGGCCCTCGGCGGCCAGCGCCACCAGCAGCCCCTGCACGGCGGCGCCGCCGGCGATCGTGAACATCGTCTTCTCGGCGTCGGCCCGCCGCGCGTCGGGGTAGGTGTGCGCGCCTTCGCGGACGAGGAACGACACCACCACCTCCGGCGCCTCCACCAGCAGGTCGCCCCGGCGCACCCGGCGCGCGACCTGCTCGTCGGTGAACCCGTCGCCGCGCAGGTCGCGTTCCCACTGCTCGCGCATCGCCGCCAGCAGCGCGGCCCGCTTCTCCCGCACCAGCACGAACCGCACCGGCCCCGTGTGGTGCGGAGCGGGTGCGGTCAGCGCCGCCCCGACCGCGCGCCGCAGCACCGCGAGGTCCACCGGCTCGTCCGAGTAGAACCGCACGGACCTGCGCAGCAGCACGGCCTCCGCGCGGCCCTGGGCCAGCGCCTCCTCCGTGCCGAGGCGGAACAGGTCGAACTCGGTCGGCCGGGTCAGCTCCCGCGCGCTCGACCCGTCGTCGACCACCTCGTACCCGCGCAGCACCGCCACCGGCACCGCGCCGAGCTTGCCCTTGACCAGGTCGGCCGCCGCCGCGATCTCGTCGGCCACCGCGACCTGCGTGACGAACAGCTCGTTGCCGTGCCGGTCGACCGAGCCCGCGTAGTCGTGCAGCACGCGCAGACCGGACGCGCCGATCGCGGCATCGGTCTGACCGACTCGCCACGCACGGCCCATCGTGTCGGTGACGACCACGGCCACGTCCACGCCGAGCAGGGACTTCACCGCGGCGCGCAACGCCGCCGCCGACCCGTCCGGGTCCAGCGGCAGCAGCGCGATCTCGTCACCGGCGACGTTCGAGGCGTCGACACCGGACGCGGCCTGCACGATGCCCAGCCGGTTCTCGGTGATCAGCGTCCTGCCCTTGCGGGCCAGCACCCGCACCGACTCCGCGGTCACGTGCTCGCGGCGGACGCGGTCGCGCTCCTCGGGGTCGGCGGGCACGGTGACCAGCCTGCCCTCCACTTTGGACAGCACCTTGGAGGTCACGACGAGCACGTCGCCGTCGCGCAGCCAGGGCGCGGCGGTCGTGATCGCACGGGCCAGGTCGTCGCCCGGCCGGAACTCCGGCAGGCCGGGCACCGGCAGCAGCTCCAGCGCGGCCGCGGCGTGGTCAGCCAACGTCGACCCCGGCGAGGTCGAGCGCGGCGCGCGCCATCTGCGCCGTCGCGTCCACATCGGACATCAGCAGCGGCACCGCGCGCACCGCGACCCCCGGCACGTCGGCGCGGTCACCGGTGTTGACCAGCCACGCGTCCAGGATGCCGTCCTCGGAGCACTTGCGGGAACCGTAGAGCCGCCCGACCCCCTCGGCGGAGGTCTCGACACCGATCGCGTCCAAACAAGCGTCCGCCATGCCGCGCAACGGTTTGCCGCCGATGATCGGCGACAGGCCGACGACACCGGCGTCCGTCTTGCGCAGCGCGTCCCGCACACCCGGCACGTTCAGGATCGTGCCGATGCTCACGACGGGGTTCGACGGGGCCAGCACCACGGCGTCGGCCTCGGCGATCGCGTCGAGCACCCCGGGACCGGCGGTGGCGGTCTCGGCACCGACGAACGCGAACGACTTCGCGGGCACGGCCGCGCGGTGCTTGACCCACCACTCCTGGAAGTGGATGGCCTTCGTCTCGCCGTCGAGCTCGACGACGACGTGCGTCTCCACCCGGTCGTCCGACATCGGCAGCAGCTTCACGCCCGGCTGCCAGCGGGTGCACAGCGCCTCGGTGACCGCGGACAGCGGGTAGCCGGCGCGCTGCATCCGGGTGCGGACGAGGTGCGTGGCGATGTCCCGGTCGCCGAGCCCGAACCAGCTGGGCTCGGCGCCGTAGGCCATCAGCTCTTCCTTGACGGTCCACGACTCGTCCGCACGGCCCCAGCCGCGCTCGGAGTCGATGCCGCCGCCCAGCGTGTACATGCAGGTGTCGAGGTCGGGGCAGATGCGCAGTCCGTGCATCCACACGTCATCGCCGGTGTTGACCACCGCGGTGACGTCGGCTCCCAGGTGCTTGAGCCCTTGCAGGAACCTCGCGCCGCCGACCCCGCCGACCAGTGCTACGACCTTCACGCCGGGCCATGCTTCCACAGCGCCCCGAGGCGCCCGGAGTCAGCGCCAGAACATGAAGTTGGCGTAGCCGTAGAACGCGCCGACGGAGTTGCCGCCGATGAGCTCGAACACCCACGTCGAGACCTGGAACAGCAGCCGGCTGACCTCGGAGAAGGTGAACAGGACGGCGAACAGCACCAGCGGCGCCCACGGCCGGACCTTGGCGCCGAAGCGCTGGGCCTCGTACGACATGAACGGCTCCCACACGCCCCAGCCGTCCAGGCCGGGGATGGGCAGGATGTTCAGCACGAAGGCGAGCACCTGCAACAGTGCCAGGTACGAAATGGCCGCCGTGAGCGCTCCCGGCGGGTCGAACAGCGCCACGACCGCGACCAGCAGTGCACCGACCGCCAGGTTGGTGGCCGGGCCCGCCAGCGAGACCATCGACTCGACCTTCTTGGAGCGCAGCGCGTGGTGGTTGATCCACACGGCACCACCCGGAAGGGGGATCCCGCCGAGCGCGAGCAGGACGAGCGGCAGGACGATGCTGAGCACCGGGTCGGTGTAGCGGCGGATGTCGAGGGTCAGGTATCCCTTGTCGCGCACCGAGAAGTCGCCACCCCGGTAGGCGACGGCCGCGTGCCCGAACTCGTGCAGGCACAACGTCACCGCCCAGCCGGCGAGCACGAACAGGACGGTGCCGGCGATGACGGCCACATCGCCTTCGAACAGGGTGAGGACGGCTCCGGCGGCGGTCGCCGCGAGCAGACCGAGGAACAGTGGACTGGGGCGCACCGCTGATCGCTTCACCCCACCAGTGTGGCGTGTCGGCTGGCGCGGTGGGCCGTTCGGGGACGGGTTGCGGTACGTGGATCACCGTCTGTGCTGCACGTCAAGGTTTCAACGGCCATCTGCGCGAATATCCCCCGACGTGTGGACTCGGCTTGACCCCCCGCTGTGACGCAGGTGTAATCACATCGGTGTCATTCGTCGTTGTGGGAACGGCGTCTGGCGTCCGCCAACCGGGGAGAGCGGAAGGCGAGGAGGCGGACGAAATGCAGGAATTCGAAGAAGATCACGTCGCGCAGCCGGTCGTACAGGGCGAACTGTCGTACCTGTTCGACCCAGCCGACGAGCAGGACTGGCAGGAACGCGCCCTGTGCGCGCAGACGGATCCCGAGGCGTTCTTCCCCGAAAAGGGTGGTTCGACGCGGGAGGCCAAGCGCATCTGTCTGGGTTGCGAGGTGCGTTCGGAGTGCCTTGAGTACGCGCTCCAGCACGACGAACGCTTCGGCATCTGGGGCGGTCTCTCGGAGAGAGAACGCCGCAAGCTGAAGAAGCGAGCCGTCTGAGACGTCTGGAAGTGCGATCTTTTTGCCTTAACTTGAGGGAGTGACAAGCCCTCACCCGAGGCTCCGGACCGCGCCGGTGCTGTGCGTCCTGGTCTGCCACGACGGCGACCAGTGGCTCAGCACGGCGCTGTCCGCTTTGCGGCGTCAGCGAATTCGTCCCCGCCACGTGATCGCGGTCGACACCGGATCCCACGATCGCACCGCGAAAGTACTGGCGGAGGCCGAAGATCTGCTCGACGGCGTGCTGTCGCTGCCGCGCGGTACCGGTTTCGGCACCGCGCTGCGGCTGGCGGTCGAGCACGCCGTCGACCGCTGGGGAGACCCCGGCAAGTGGCTGTGGCTGCTGCACGACGACAGCGCACCCGAACCGGACTGCCTGGCCGCACTGCTGACCGCGGCCGAGGTCTCGCCCTCCGCCGCGGTGCTCGGCCCGCTCTGCCTCGACTGGGAGGCCCCCCGGCTCGTCGTGGAGGCGGGTCTCTCGACCGACGCCTCCGGCCACCGGCAGACCGGGCTCTCGTCCACCGAGCACAGCGCGCTGTTCCAGCAGAGCGCCGAGGTGCTCGCGGTGTCGTCGGCGGGGTCGCTCATCCGCCGCGAGGTCTGGCACGCGCTCGGCGGGTACGACGAGGCGATGCCGTTGCTGCGCGACGACGTCGACTTCGGCTGGCGGGTCAACCGCGCGGGCCACCTGGTGCTCTGCGTCCCGGTCGCCCGGATGCGGCACGCCCGTGCGGCGACGAAGGGCCTGCGCCTGCTGGACGCGGCCGTCGCACGACCCGGTCCGTCGGTCCGCGGCGTCGACCGCGCGCACGGGATGCGCACGTTCCTTGTCAACACCTCGGGTCCCTCGTTCCTCATCGGACTCCCGCGCCTGCTGTTGTTGTCCCTGCTGCGGGCGCTGGGCTTCCTGCTGCTCCGACGTCTCGCCGACGCGCACGCGGAGGTGGGTGCCGCCCGGTACCTGCTGACCCGCGGCCGGTTGCTGGAGGGACGCAGGGCGCGGCGCGGTTCCGCGGTCGTGCCCGGCCTCTTCACGAGCAGGCTGACCCGGTTCCGCAACGCCCTGCGCGCCGGGGCCGCGTTCCTGATCCGCCGCCGCGTCGAGGCCGACGCCGCACTGGGTCGTTTGCCCGCAACCGATTCCGGGTCCGCGTGGCTGGAGCCGTCCGAAGTGGACTCGCCGCGGCCGGTCGGACCGTCCGCGCTGCCGGCCGGCGCACGGGGCCGGCCGCGGGTCGCGGGCCTGCGCCGCCCGCCCGTCGTGGTCACGGTCGACGCGGCGCTGCCGGGTGCGCTGCGGCCGTCGCCCAAGCCGCGGCCGTCACCGGGACCGCGCCGCGACATGGTGTTCGTCGAGGTCGACCAGGGCCGGGTGCTGCGGTCGCTGGTGCTGGCACCACCGGTGTTGCTGCTGCTGGGGCTGTCGGCGCTGGCGGTGGTGGCGAACTGGTCGCGGCTCGGCCTGGACCTCGCGGGCGGCCGGCTGCTGCCGGTCGGGTCGCTCGGCGAGGTGTGGTCGGCGTACCTGGCGTCGTGGCACCCGGTGGCCGGCGGAACAGCGGCCCCGGCTCCTGCGGCGCTGGCGTTCCTCGGCCTGGTGCCGGGCGGGCCCCGGTTCGCGGTAGCGATGCTGCTCCTGGGTGACATCCCGTTGGCGGCCTTGTCGGCGTACATCGCTTCCCGTGGCATGCGCGTACGGCGTTCCGTGCGCGCGGTGGTCGCCGCGTTCTACGGCTTGCTGCCGGTGTCGACGACCGCCGTTGCCGAAGGGCGCCTGGACGTCGTCGTCGTGCACATCGTCACGCCGTTGGTGTTCGCCGGCGTGTACGCGGTCTTGCGCGCGTCATCCACGCACGCATGGCTCGCCATGGCCTCGGGAACGGCCGTCGGCGTCGCCGTGCTCGGCGCGTTCTCGCCGCTGAGCCACGTGGTGGCGCTGGTGGGGGCCCTGGTCGGCTTCGTGGCGGTGTCGGGCGGTGCCCGCCGGATCGCCGCTCTGTTCGCGATCGTCCTGCTGCCGATGGCGCTGCTGCTGCCGTGGCCCGCCGTCCTGCTGCAACACCCCGAGATGGTCCTGAACGGCCTCGGCGCCGCCTACTCGTCACCGCCGCCGAACCTGATCGTGTGCTCGGTCTTCGCGGCCGCCGCGTTCGCCGCCGCGGTCCTGCGCCCGAACGCGGCGATGCTGCCCGGCCTGTTCGTGGTCGTGCTGGCGATCGGCGCGCTGGCCGCGGTCACCGCCTTCCACGCCTGGCCGGGAACACCGCTGGTGATCCTCGCCTGGGGCCTCGTCTGGGTGGTGCTGGCCGGGTGCCGGCGCGGTGTCACGCCGGGCGTCGCCGGTCGGCTGCGGGTGCGGCGCGCGGTGTACGCCGTGGGCGTGGTGACGCTGGCCAGCCTGGGTGTCGCGGGGGTGCTCGACCTGCGGACCGGTCCGCTGCGCGCCGACGGTGGCGAGCAGCTGAGCGCGTCGCTGACAGCCGAGCTGGGCCGCTCGGGCCGGTCGGTGCTGGTCCTCGGCACCCCGACCCGCCAGGTGGCCGGCCGCATGCCCGCCTTCGGCGACGACGACCTCGTGCCGACCACGTCCTCACCCGCACGCCTGCGCCGGTGGACCACGTCCCTGCTCGACGGGTCGTCCTCCGCCGTGGGGGTGGCGCTGGCTCAAGCGGCGTCGTCCGGCGTGTCGTTCGTGGTGCTGCCCACCGCCGCGGACGCCGATCGCGTGCGTGCCGCGGCGGGGGAGCTGGTGTCGGTGGCGGCACCGACGACCGCGGGCCGTCCCGTGCTGCGCATCCGGCTGGTGTCCGACACCGGCGTGCTGCTGCCGCCGGAACTGGCCCGCCGCGCGCGCACCGGCGGCGACCCGCCCGCGGAACCGGCAGCGGAGGTGGCGCCGGTGAACGTGACGCTGCCGGACGTGGCGGTGCGGGTCTCGCCGGGCTCCGACGGGCGGGTGCTGGTGCTCGCGGCTGAGGACGAACCGGGCTGGGAGGTGTTCGTCGACGGTCAGCAGGTGCCGGTCGTGCGGTCCTGGGGCCACCTCGTCGGCGTGCCGCTGCCGGGGGCGGGGGCCGAGGTGAGGGTGACGATGAGCACAACCCTGCGGGACCTGCTGCTGCTCGCGCAGGCCGCGGTGGCGTTGTTCACGGTGCTGACGGCGATCCCCACGCGGCGGCGCCAGACGTGAGCGGGCCGCTGTAGGTGCCGTGGGTGCGCGGGCCGCAGTAGGTGCCGTGCGTGGGCGGGCCGCCGTGGGTGTCGTGCGGGTGCGGGCTGCCACAGGTGCCATGCGTGGGCGGGCCGCTGTAGGTGCCGTGCGTGAGCGGGCCGCCACAGGTGCCGTGCGTGTTTCCACACACACGACGGCGCCGGGATCCCCCGATTTTGATTCTAGTCGCGGGGTCCGACAGTCGGCGGGGGTCAGCCCTCGTCGATCACGTCCGGGTCCAGCCCGAGGTAGTTCGCCACCTGCTCCACCAGCACCTCGTGCACCAGGTCCGCGAGGTCCGCGCCGTCCTTCGCGCGGGCCTCCAGCGGCCGGCGGTACAGCACGATGCGGGCGCGCTGGTCCGAACCCGCGGGCAGCAGGCGCGCGAGCGGCACGTTGCCGTCCTCGACGACCCCGTCCTCGCCCTCCACCTGCACGTCGGGCACGTCGTCGACGGCCACGTCGAGCTGGGTGAGCTCGGTGCGCCAGCGGGCCTCGATGGGCTCCAGCGCCTCGATCACCAGAGCGTCGAAGCGCTCCGCCCGTGAGCGGGCCGCGGGCAGGGTGGCCGGGTAGAGCGGACCGCGCAGGCCCCTGCCGTGCCGGTCGCGACTGCGCCGACGCGGCGAATCCTGCCGCCGTGAACCCCGTGCCATCACCACAACCCAGCAGCCTAGTTGCTGTCCCGCGGGAGCAAACACAGCGTGCCTCACACACAGCCCCGCGTGGACGCGCTATCGTCCCGGATCGTGCGGAGCGTGAGACGGTGCTCGCGAACCGGGTGTGCTAACCCGGCTGTCGCCACGCTCACCTACGCCTATGCGGACTCCACCGCAGTCGTCGGACCGCTCGCCACGTACTCCGAACCGCACAGCTACGACCTGTGCGAGGAGCACGCGATGCGGCTCACGGCGCCGCGCGGCTGGGAGGTCGTGAGGCATCAGGGTGAGTTCGCGGCCCCCGAGCCGAGCGTGGACGACCTGACGGCGCTTGCCGAGGCCGTGCGCGAGGCCGGACGAGCAGATGTGACCCCGAAGCTGCCCGAGGTCCCGGCGGGGACCCAGCGGCGCGGTCACCTGCGCGTTCTTCCGGATCCGCACGAGGACTGAGCCACTCAACCCACGACCACACGCGTCGCTGATCTGCTCGCCGGTAGGCTGCCCTGGCAGTGGCCGTCAAGAGCGAGTTTCGGGAGTGTGCGGCGTGCGTGACCTGTCCGGCATCGTCAAGGCGTACGACATCCGCGGGGTGGTCGGCGAACAGCTGGACGCCGGTGTGGTTCGCGACTTCGGGGCGGCCTTCGCCCGCCTGGTCGGCGGACCCGCGATCGTGATCGGGCACGACATGCGCGACTCCTCGCCCGAGCTGTCCAGGGCGTTCGCCGAGGGCGCGCAGGCGCAGGGCGTCAACGTGATCAGCATCGGTCTCGCCAGCACCGACATGCTGTACTTCGCCTCCGGCAAGCTCGACCTGCCCGGCGCGATGTTCACCGCGAGCCACAACCCGGCGCAGTACAACGGCATCAAGCTCTGCCGCGCGGGCGCGAGCCCGGTCGGCCAGGACACCGGTCTCGCGCAGATCCGCCAGGACGCGGAGAACCAGGTGCCCGACGCCGAGGGCGTCGAGCCGGGCACGTTCGAGGAGCGGAACATGCTCGTCGAGTACGCGGCCTACCTGAACCAGCTGGTCGACCTGAAGACCATCCGCCCGCTCAAGATCGTCGTGGACGCGGGCAACGGCATGGGCGGCTACACGGTGCCGCAGGTGTTCGAGGGCCTGCCCGTCGAGGTCGTCCCCATGTACTTCGAGCTCGACGGCAGCTTCCCCAACCACGAGGCGAACCCGCTCGACCCGAAGAACATCGTCGACCTCCAGGAGCGCACCAAGGCCGAGGGCGCGGACGCCGGTGTGGCGTTCGACGGCGACGCCGACCGCTGCTTCGTCGTCGACGAGAACGGCGATCCGGTCAGCCCGTCCGCGATCACCGCGCTCGTGGCCGTGCGCGAGCTGGCCAAGGACCCCGGCGGCACGGTCATCCACAACCTGATCACCTCGCACGCCGTCCCGGAGATCGTCACCGAGCACGGCGGCAAGCCCGTGCGCACGCGCGTCGGCCACTCGTTCATCAAGGAGGAGATGGCCAAGACCGGTGCCATCTTCGGTGGCGAGCACTCCGCGCACTACTACTTCCGCGACTTCTGGCGTGCCGACACCGGCATGCTGGCCGCGCTGCACGTGCTGGCCGCGCTGGGCGAGCAGGACGGCCCCCTCTCCGCGCTGACCAGCGCGTACGAGCGCTACTCCGCTTCCGGTGAGATCAACTCCACGGTCACCGACCAGGCCGGTCGCATCGCCGCCATCAAGGAGGCGTTCGGCTCGCGGGACGGCGTCGCGCTGGACGAGCTCGACGGTCTCACCGTGCAGCTGCCGGACGGCGCGTGGTTCAACCTGCGGGCCTCGAACACCGAGCCGCTGCTGCGCCTGAACGTCGAAGCCGCCAACGCCGAGGCCGTCGCCGCATTGCGCGACGAGGTCCTGGCGATCGTGCGGGGCTGAGGAGAGAACAGAAGTGGCCGTCAAGCTCGAAGAGCAGTTGCTGGACATCCTGGCCTGCCCGTGCCCCGAGCACGCCCCGTTGCGGCTCGGGACGCCGGACGACCCGGAGGCGGACTTCCTCACGTGCACCGCGTGCGGCCGTTCGTTCCCGGTGCGCGACGGCATCCCGGTCCTGCTGCTCGACGAGGCGGTCGAGCCGCCGTCGGCTGGGTGACGTAGGTGCTCGACGACACGCTGCTCGACGACTCGAGCCGCCTCGCCGACGCCGACACGGGCGGCTGGCTGCGTGCCGCCGCACGGGCCGGCGCCCAGGTGCGCGCCACTGCGGAGGCCGCGGCCGAGGCGGGGGTGGACCGGGTCTTCGCCGAACGCCCCCGCGCGGTCGTCCTGGTCACCCGGCCCGGTCACGCCGTCGCGGTGGCGGGCGTCGTCGTGGCGTTGCTCGGTCCGGGGTGCTCGGTGCCGGTCGTGGTGTCCGACGAGGTGCCGCCGTGGGTCGGCGCGCTCGACGTCGTGCTCGCGCACACCGAGGACCCCGGTGACCGGGTGCTCGCCGAGTCGATCGACCGCGCCGCCCGCAGGGGCGCGCGGACCCTGGTGACCGCGCCGGACTCCGGCCCGGTCGCCGCCGCGGCCGCGGGCAGGGCGGTGCTGCTGCCGCCGCGCGTGGACGTGCCGCCGGGCTTCAGCTTCCACCGCGCGCTCACCGCGTGGCTCACGGTGCTGGGCTCGCTCGGCCTGCTGAAGGTGGACGTCGACCTGATCGCCGACGAGCTCGACCGCGAGGCCGAGCGCAACCACCCGGTGCACGAGTCGTTCGTGAACCCGGCGAAGTCGCTGGCCCTGCGTGTGGCCGACCGCACGCCGCTGCTGTGGGGCCTCGACGACGTCGCCACGTCCGTCGGGGTGCACGGCGCGGGCGTGCTGGCCGCGTTCGCCGGGGTTGCCTCCGACGTCGCCGGGTATCCGCAGGCACTGACCCGCCCGGTGCTGCACCGGCGGGCCGTGCAGGGAACTTCCGGCGCGGACCTGTTCGCCGACCCGGACGACGAGACCGGTGGACTCGTCCGCGTGCTGTTGCTGGCCGTGCGCCAGGGCCCCGTGGCCGAGGCGCTGCGGCGCGCCGCCGAGGACGCGCTGCCCGGTGCCGACGTGCTCGAACCGGCGGTCGAGGTGGTGGCGGGAGGCGACGCGGTCAGCGCCGCGCTGCTCGCGCTCCGCTTCGAGCTCGCCGCGTTGTACCTCGGGCTGGCCGCCGGAACGCTCGGCGGCAACCCGTACTGAGTTTGGGGAGCTGAACGAGAAGTGGACCTGCTGCACAACGCGGTGAGGCCGTACGCGTGGGGATCACGCACGGCCATCGCAGAGCTGCTCGGGAAGGAGGTGCCCGCACCTCATCCCGAAGCCGAGCTGTGGATGGGCGCCCACCCCGGCGACCCGTCCCGCGTGGTCGGCGCCGACGGCACCGAGCACTCGCTGCTCGACCTGCTGACAGCGGACCCCGACGCCCAGCTCGGACGGCGCCTGACCGACCGGTGGGGCAGCCGGCTGCCGTTCCTGCTCAAGGTGCTCGCCGCCGAGGAGGCGCTGAGCCTGCAGGCGCACCCGTCCGCCGCGCAGGCCGCCGAGGGCTTCGCCGCCGAGGAGGCCGCGGGCGTGCCGCGCGACGCCGCGGTGCGCAACTACAAGGACCCGGCCGCGAAGCCGGAGCTGATCTGCGCGCTGACCGAGTTCCACGCCCTCGCGGGTTTCCGGGCGCCCGACCGCACGGCGGCGCTGCTGCGGTCGCTCGACGCACCCGACCTCGCGCCGTACACCGAGATGCTCGTCGCCCAGCCCGACTCGTCGGGCCTGCGCGCGTTGTTCACGATGCTGATCACGCTGCCGCAGACGTCGCTCTCGTCGCTGCTGCCGCAGGTGCTCGACGCGTGCGTGCTGCACGTGAAGGAGCGCGGCGAGTTCGACCTGGAGTGCCGCACGATCCTGGAGCTGGGCGAGTCCTACCCCGGTGACGCGGGGGTGCTGGCCGCGCTGCTGCTGAACCGCATCGTGCTGCAGCCGGGCGAGGCGATCCACCTGCCCGCCGGCAACCTGCACGCCTACCTGCGCGGCACCGCCATCGAGATCCTGGCCAACTCGGACAACGTGCTGCGCTGCGGTCTCACGCCGAAGCACGTCGACGTGCCGGAGCTGCTGCGCGTGCTCGACTTCGCCTGCGGCGACATGCCCGTGTCGACCGGCGAGGAGGTCGCGCCCGGCGTGCGGGTCTACCGGACGCCCGCGCCGGAGTTCGAGCTGTCCCGCCTGGACCTCACCGGCGAGACCCGGCTCGACCACGACGGCCCGCAGATCATGATCTGCACGGACGGCGCCGCGGTGCTGTCCAACTCCCGCGGCGAGGAGCTGACCCTGACCCGCGGCCAGTCCGTGTGGCTGCCCGCGTCGGACCCGGCGGTGCTCGTTCGACCGGATGGTGTTGAATCCGCTCAACTTTTCCGCGCCACGGCGGGAACGGACTAAGGTTCACGACCGGACAAAGCGGACCGGCTCCGGCCGGGACAGGTGCGAGGAGACAGGCGTGTCAGCAGGGGGCGGAACCAAGGCCATCGTCGCAGCGCTACTGGCGAACGCCGGTATCGCGGTGGCCAAGTTCACCGGATTCTTGATCACCGGCTCGTCGTCGATGCTCGCCGAGTCGGTGCACTCGCTCGCGGACACGTCGAACCAGGGCCTGCTGCTGCTCGGGCAGAAGACGGCCCAGCGCAGGGCCACGAGGCTGCACCCGTTCGGCTACGGCCGCGACCGGTACTTCTGGTCGTTCGTGGTGGCGCTGATGCTCTTCACCCTCGGCTCGGTCTTCGCGCTGTACGAGGGCATCCACAAGCTGCAGCACCCGGAGGGCCTCACCAGCCCGCTCGTGGCGGTCGGCATCCTCGTCGTCGCGATCGGCCTGGAGTCCTACAGCTTCGTCACCGCGATCAACGAGTCGAAGAAGATCAAGGGCGACGCCTCCTGGTGGGGCTTCATCCGCAACTCCCGCACCCCGGAGCTCCCGGTCGTGCTGCTGGAGGACCTCGGCGCACTCATCGGCCTGGTGCTGGCACTGCTCGGCGTCGGCCTCACCATGGTCACCGGCAACCCGGTCTTCGACGCGCTCGGCACCATCGCGATCGGCGTGCTGCTCGGCATCATCGCCGTGATCCTCATCATCGAGATGAAGTCGCTGCTGATCGGCGAGGGCGCCTCCGACTCCGACCTCGACGTGATCTGCGACGAGCTCGCCGCGGGCAAGGTGCAGCGCGTCATCCACATCAAGACCCAGTACATCGGCCCCGAGGAGCTGCTGGTCGCGGCGAAGATCGCGCTGGAGCCGCAGCTGCCGCTCGACGAGGTCGCGCAGGCCATCAACGACGCGGAGCAGCGGGTGCGGGGCAAGGTGCCGCACGCGCGGCTCATCTACCTGGAGCCGGACCTGGACCGGACGACGGTCACCAGCGCCTGACGGTTGTGCAGTCGAAGCCCGTCCCGGTCTCGGCCGGGGCGGGCTTCGCCGTTCCTGGGGCTCCGCCCCAGACCCCGACACTCCCAAAGAAGCCGCCGGCGCCGTTCGTGGGTTGATGGCACGCCTGTTGTATAGGGCGGCTGCCGGTTGCGTGGGTGGTTGCGTTGAGGTGGGCGTCTGCCTCGCCTAGCGCTTCGGAGCGCGCCAGACCTGGGCAGGACGATCGGAGCGCTAGACGGGGAAGCCACCCACCGCGGAACCGCCCGAGGAAAGCCCTTCACGCCTCGCCTTCGGCTCGAAGCCCGTCCCGGTCTCGACCGGGGCGGGCTTCGCCGTGAGCGGGCCTTGTGCGGTCGCACTGCGAACCAGGCCGGAGAAGGGGAGCCAACCGGGCAAGAAGCGTGCCTGGGTGACTCCCCTTCTCCGCCCAGGCAGACGATCGCGGCGTTCGGCGGGGAAGCTGCTCACCGCGGAACCGCCCGAGAAAACCTCGAACACCTCCGGAACCCGTCTCGCTTCGCCGCGGCGGGTTTCGCCGCGTTCGGGATCGGGAAGCACGGAAGTCCTGACAACGTCCGAACACAGCTGCGGGCATCTCACCTGGTGATACCTCTAGGGTGGGCCGAACGCGTTCCATTGAGGAGGTATCGATCGTGCCGGGCAACGGGTTGTGGCGCACGAAGTCCATCGAGCAGTCGATCGCGGACACGGACGAGCCGGACACCAAGCTCCGCAAGGAGCTCACCGCCTGGGACCTGACCGTCTTCGGTGTCGCGGTCGTGATCGGTGCCGGCATCTTCACGCTCACCGCGAGCACCGCGGGCAACCTGGCGGGGCCGTCGGTGTCGCTGGCGTTCGTGCTGGCGGCGATCGCGTGTGCGCTGGCGGCGTTGTGCTACGCGGAGTTCGCGTCCACGGTGCCGGTGGCGGGGAGCGCGTACACGTTCTCGTACGCCACGTTCGGCGAGTTCGCGGCGTGGATCATCGGCTGGGACCTGGTGCTGGAGTTCGCGCTCGGGTCCGCCGCGGTGGCCAAGGGCTGGTCGATCTACCTGCAGACGGTGCTGGCGCAGCTCGGTGTCCAGGTCAAGACGACGGTCGCGCTCGGGCCGCTGCAGTTCGACTGGGGCGCGGTGGTGCTGATCGGTGCGCTGTCGGCGTTGCTGGTGGTGGGCACGAAGCTCAGCTCGCGGGTCAGCACCGTCATCACGACGGTCAAGGTGGCCGTGGTGCTGCTGGTGATCATCCTGGGCGTCCAGTACATCAAGGCGGAGAACTACACGCCGTTCATCCCTCCCGCGGAGACCGGTGGCGGTGCGCACAGCGGGGTCGACCAGTCGCTGCTGAGCGCGATCACCGGCTTCGGCGGCAGCTCGTACGGCACGCTGGGACTGCTCGCGGCCGCGAGCCTCGTGTTCTTCGCGTTCATCGGGTTCGACGTCGTGGCGACCACGGCGGAGGAGACCAAGAACCCGCAGAAGGCCGTGCCGCGCGGCATCCTCGGCTCGCTCGCCATCGTCACCGTGCTGTACGTGGCGGTGTCGCTGGTGATCACGGGCATGGTGCCCTACGAGAAGCTCAAGACCCAGGCCGACGGGTCGCGTGCGACGCTCGCCAGTGCGTTCGCCGAGAACGGGGTCACGTGGGCGGCGACCGTCATCTCGGTCGGTGCGCTCGCGGGTCTGACCACCGTCGTCATGGTGCTGATGCTCGGCCAGAGCCGGGTGCTGTTCGCGATGTCGCGCGACGGGCTGCTGCCGCGCGGGCTCGCGAAGACCGGCAAGCACGGCACGCCGACGCGGATCACGGTCATCATCGGGATCGTCGTCGCCATCGCGGCCGGCTTCACCTCGATCGGCACGCTCGAAGAGATGGTCAACGTGGGCACGCTGTTCGCGTTCATCCTCGTGTCCGCCGGTGTGCTGGTGCTCCGCAAGACCCGGCCGGACCTGCCGCGCGGGTTCAAGGTGCCGCTCGTGCCGCTGGTGCCGATCCTCGCGATCCTCGCCTGCCTGTGGCTGATGCTGAACCTGACCGTGTTCACCTGGATCCGGTTCCTCGTGTGGATGGCGCTCGGTGTCGGTGCCTACTTCATCTACAGCCGGCGGAACTCGCTGCTCGCCAAGGGCAACCAGAAGACGCCCACCAACTAATCTGCGAGCCATGGCGAACCCGCGGTGGTTGTCCGAGGAGGAGACGTACGCCTGGCACCACTTCGTCCAGGCGTACCACCTCCTCGAACGGCAGATCGAACAGCAGTTGCAGCGCGACGCGGGGCTCTCGCACGCGCAGTACAACGTGCTGGTCGTGCTGTCCGAACAGCCCGGCAACCGCATGCGGATGACCGAGCTGGCCCGGCGGGTGGTCGTGTCGAAGAGCTCACTGACCTACCAGATCGGCAAGCTGGAGAAGAGCGGGCTCGTGCGGCGCGAACCGCACGAGTCCGACGAGCGCGGCATCGTCGCCGTCCTCACCGAGGCCGGGCGGGAGCTGCTCACGACCACCGCGCCCGGTCACGTGGAGACCGTGCGCGAGTACCTCGTCGACCTCTTCACGCCGGACCAGCTCGCGCAGCTCGGCGAGCTCATGGAGGTCGTGCACGAGAAGGCCGACAACTGAGCACGTCGCCAGACGTTGTGCCTCCGACGCCCCAAGCCTGGAAGGCCGTTGTGGACAGGTGGAACCGGTCGACGATCCACGAGCAGCAGCTCAGCGGTGAGTGGTAGCGGTACTTCCGGTGACCGACGAGGCGGGGTGTTCGTTGAGCGCGTCGGCCGGGTCCGTCTTGCCGGTCAGACGGGTGCCTTCGAGGATCGCCTTGGGCGCGAGCTTCATGGTGCGTTAGCTTGCCTCGTGATCCTGTGCCTCGACGTCGGTTCCACCTGGACCAAGGCCGCTCTCGTCACCGAGGAGGGCGAGCTGGTCCGCACGGGACAGCACCCGACCACCCCGCCCGAGGTGCTGCGGGGCGTCGACGCACTGCGCGCGAGCGTGGGCGACGGTGAGGTCCTCGCGTGCTCGTCGGCCGGTGGCGGGCTGCGGCTGGCGGTCGTCGGTCAGGAACGCGTGGTCAGCGCCGAGGCCGGATACCGGGTGGCGCTGAGCGCGGGCGCCAAGGTCGTGCACGTCAGCGCGGGGCCGGTGGACGTGAAGGCGTTGCGTGCGAGTGCACCCGACCTGGTGCTGCTGGTCGGCGGCACGGACGGCGGTGACCAGTCGGTGTTGCTGCACAACGCGGGCAAGCTCGCCCGCGTGGCCGTGCCGATCGTGCTGGCCGGCAACGTCGAGGCGCAGCCGGAAGCGGTGCGGCTGCTGCACAACCGGACCGTCGTCGCCTGCCCGAACGTGCTGCCCGACGTCGGCAGGCTCGCCCCCGAACCCGCTCGCCGGGCGATCCGGGAGGCGTTCCTGCAGCACGTCATCGGCGGCAAGGGCCTGTCGAGGGGCCCGCGGTTCCGGCGGCTGGTGCGGGCCGTCACCCCCGACGCGGTGCTGGGGGGCGTGTCCCGGCTGGCCGCGCAGGACCGCGAGGGAGCGGTGCTCGTGGTCGACGTCGGCGGTGCCACGACGGACGTCTACTCCGCGGTGTCCACAGCGGACAGCGAGGGCGTGGAGCGGACCGTCGCCCTGCCACCGGACCGCCGCACCGTCGAGGGCGACCTCGGCATGCGCTGGTCCGCTCCGGGAGTGGTCAAGGAGGCGCACGCGGAACGCCTCACCACCGAGGACCTGACCGCGGAGGCGCAGCGACGGGCCGAGGACGTCGGCTGGCTGCCGGAGGACCCGGCCGTGGACACGAAGCTGGCGTCGTTCGCCGCGATCCTGGCCGTCCGCAGGCACCTGCGGCAGGTCGACGGCCAGCTCGGCCCGCACGGCGCGGGCCTGCTCGTGCTGTCCGGCGGTGTGTTCCGGCACATGGCCGACATCACGCCGGTCGAGGAGGCGCTGCGCGGCGACCCGGTGCTGCGACCCGTGCTGCGGACCGCGGAGATCACCGTGGACCGCGACTACGTGCTGGCACCGGTGGGCCTGCTCGCCGAGTCGGGGCGGCACGAGGCCGCCGACCGACTGGCGAAGCGGCTCAGCTGAGGAGCTCCTCGGCGTCCTCGTCCACGAACTCCAGGAGGTCGCCGGGCTGGCACTCCAGCACCCGGCACATGGCTTCGAGCGTGCTGAACCGCACGGCCTTGGCGCGGCCGTTCTTCAGCACCGCGACGTTGGCCGGTGTCAGCCCGACCTTCTCCGCGAACTCGCCGACGCTCATCTTGCGCTTGGCCAGCTCGACGTCGATGCGCACGACGATGGCCATCAGATCACCGCTTCCATGTCGGTGCGCAACGTCGTCGCCCGCCGCAGCAGTGCCCGCATCACGACCATCACGAGCCCCACCACCGTGACGCCGGTCGTCAGCAGGAACAGCAACATCGGCAGGCCGGGGTCGTCGGCGTTGAAACCGACCCACAGGAACACCGACACCAGCACCACCCAGCCCGCCGTGATCGCCCAGATCATCACGTCGACCCACTTGAGCGCGGCCTCCGTGAAGATCAGATCTTTGCGCACCAGCGTGAGCAGTTTCCACGTGGCGACCACCACGACCTGCACGCACACCACCCAGAACACCGTGATGATCGTCGCGGGCCACCTCAGGTGCGCGTCGTTCGGACTCGTCTCCGCCATGTGCCGGAACTGGCCCGGCAACGACATCGTCTCGAACACGACCAGGATCCCGAACAGGACCACGAGGAAGACCCGCAGGGCGGTCACCGCCCAACGCTCAGCAATCATGCATCGAGTATCGGTAGTCATCTATCGAAAGTCAATCGGTAGTGATCGTGTTGCAACAGGTGTCCCCGATGGCCCGGCAGGTCTCTACAGTGATCGCCGTGGGACTGCGTGAGCGCAAGAAGACCGAGACCCGGGCGGCGCTGGCGGCCGCCGCACTGCGCCTGGCCCTGGACAAGGGCGTCGACAACGTGCGGGTCGACGAGATCGCCGAGGCGGCGAACGTCTCACCGCGCACCTACAACAACTACTTCCCGAGCCGCGACCACGCGATCGTCGCGGGCATCACGGCGACGCGCGCGTTGCAGGTCACCGCGGCCCTGCGGGAACGGCCCGCCGACGAACCGCTGGTCGACTCGATCGTCGCCGCGTTCGCCGCCCAGTACCGGGAGCCGCCGTCGGAGGCGCTCGCGCTGGTCACCTCGACGCCGTCGCTGCGGGAGGCCTACCTCGACTCGGTCACCGCGGTGGAACCACCGATCGCCGAGGTGATCGAGCAGCGGCTGGGCAAGGACCCGCTCGGGGCGGCCGTGCTGGCGGCCGCGGTGTCGGCGGCGGCCAGGCTGGCGGTGCGGCGGTGGGTGGACGTGCGGCCGTCCGGCCTGGTCGTGGTGCCGGCGGCGACCGTGGAGGAGCACCTGCGCGAGGCGATCGGCCACCTCGCGCCCGCCCTCACGTGAGCTCGTCGCGCAGCACGCACATCAGCAACGAGTCGTGCCACTCGCCGTCGCGGTAGAACGACTGCCGCAACCGCCCGTCGACCTGGAAGCCGACCTTCTTGTAGGACTTGACGGCACGCTCGTTCGCCTCGACCACGCCGAGCTCGATCGAGTGCAGCCGCATGGTGTCGAACCCGTACCGGCAGATCGCGCGCAGCGCGTCCGTGCCGTAGCCGCCGCCCCAGTACTCCTTCTCGCCGATGTAGATGTCGACCTCGGCCCGCGCGTTGACCGGGTCCGCGTCGCGCAGCGCGACCACGCCGATGAGCCGGCCCTCGTCGAGCGTCTCGATGCACAGGGTGACCTTGTCGTGCCGGTTCTCCTGGCGGTCGGCGAAGCGCTTGCGGATGGCCGCCAGCGACTCGTGGAAGTAGCTCTGCAACCAGCGCATGACGTCCTCGTCGTTGTGCCAGCGGTAGAACGCGTCGGCGTCCTCCGGCTCGACGGGACGCAGGCGCACGAGATCCCCGGTCAGCATGACCGCGACACTAGGAGCCGCCGAGGGTGTCCCGCGACCCGATATTCGGCTTGCGCGCGAAGGGCAGCGACGGCGCCTCCGGCGTGTCCACCCGCATCAGCCCCGCCGCGATGGCCACGGCCCGGTCCCACTCCGGGTCCGAGGTGTAGTCGGAGTGCGCCGACACGCCCGACCGCCAGCGCCGGCCGGGGAACGGCCCCCGCTGCGGGTCCGGCAGCCAGTGGTCGCCGCCCAGCACCAGCGCTCCCGTCGGCCCGCGCAACGCCGGTGCCAGCGCGCCCTCCGACCCGTCCTCGCGGTAACCGGCGCCGAGCAGCATGCCGTCGAACACCTGCCGCCGCCACGTCGTCACCGCACCGCCCAGCGGGTCCGTGCCCCGGCACAACGCGCGCCAGCGGCCGTCGAGCCCACCGGCTAGCCGCGCCAGCGACGCGTGCGGCACCACCGCCGGGAACGCCCGCGGGTAGGCCCACTGCAGCTGCGAACCCGCGGTGACGAGCCCGATCCGCTCCCGGTCCTGCGGTGGCAACGACTCCAGCAACCGCGCGGCCGCGACGGCGACGAGCAGCGAGCCCTGCGAGTGTCCACACAGGACCACGCGCGTGCCGGGGTCGCGCAGGTGGTCCTCGACCCGCGACACCAGCTCCGGCACGACCTTCAGCGCGTAGCAGGGCGGCACGATCGGGTGCGCCTCCCGCGGCCAGAACTGCGCGATGTCCGCGATGATCCCGAGCCGCCGCCCGGACTCCGGCTGCCGCGCGGCCAGGTAGACCGCCCGCAGCAGCGACACGGCGAGCAGGCCGAGCACGCCCACGCCGAACGCCGAGAACGGCCGCGTCCACGCCGCCAGCGGCACGTCCCGCACCCGCAGGACGGTCGCGATCACGGCACCGGTGACCAGCACGAACGCCACGATCATCATCAGGTGGTGGCCGTGGTTGCGCTCCCAGCGCGCCCACCACCACGCCCGCGTCGCGGCCCGCAGGTCGCGCATCCGGCCGGAGTGCAGCAACGACGCCTCACGCGCCCACAGCTTGCCCTTGCGGAACGCCCGCCAGCGCACCGCGCCGGTGAACGACGCCACCGCGAACGTGCTCAGCAACGCCAACGCGCCCGCCACACCCCACAGCAGCGTGATGTAGCCGTACCCGACCGGCAGGTGCAGCTCCTCGCCGAGCGCCTTGCGCACCGGCAGCGCGATCCCGGCACCGAACCCGCCACCCAGCAGCCCCGCGACCGCGAGCACCGGCGCGGCGAACCAGCCACCGGCCCACGGCCGCAGCTCGCGCGGCAGGTCCTTCCACGTCCCGCGGGCCAGCACCGCCGCGGGCACCAGCACCAGCCCGAACAGCACGAGCACGAACGCCATCAGCAGCGCGATCACCTGCACGGTCACGTCGGCGCCCGGCACCCGGTCCGGCAGCTGTTCCTGCAAACCCAGCGTGACCAGCACCAGCACCGCCGCCAGCGCGAGGAACACCCGGCGCGGCCTGCGCGACAACGCCGCCCGCAGCCACCGCCCACCGCGGTGGGGTGCGCCGCCCGTCGGGTCGTCCAGCAGCAACGCGCTGACCAGGCACAACCCGATGAACACCAGCGACGCGACCCACGCCGCGGTGATCGCGACCCCCATCGGCCCCGAGGCCGTGAGCTGCTGCAACGGCCCACCCAGCGCGATCAGCGCGGCCGTCGCCAGGCCCATCACGACGTGCAGCGAGCGCAGCGCCGGCGTGTCCGGGTCGGTCGCCACGTGCGCGCCGGGCAGGCCGGAGGACGGCTGCCGCTCCTCCTTCTCCGCCTCGGCGATCTCGCGGCGCTCGATCCGCCACTCGACGTGCGAGATCCGGCGCATGACGACCAGCAACGCGATGATTGGGAAAAGTCCTAGGAACGCCCGGAACCAGGGGAAGGTGCGCGCCTCGGCCGGAATGCTGGTCAGGCAGCCGGTGCCGGGACGCAGGCACTGCGCGGCGAGCAGGTCGAGGCTCACCACCGAGACCTGCGCGATCAGCAGTGCCGTGAGCAGCAGCGCGAACACCCGCAGCAACGACCGCAGACCGAGCCCCAGCAGGTGCGCCGGCAGGTTCCGATCGGGAACGGGGGGCAGCATCCAGTGGGCGACGTTGGCGATGCTGAACGGGAAGAGCAGCGCCCACGTGGCCTTGGCCACACCACCGGACGTCATCCCGCCCCACAGGTAGCCCTCGACGACGCGGGGCACGGACCGGCTCTCCGTCTGGAGCACGGGACCGGGCGCGGGCCTGCGGAGTCTGTCGGCGGGGCGCACGATGCGCCCCAGCCCGTCTCCGGCGACGTCCACGGCCGCTACGGCGTCGACCAGCGTCTGCGGCGTCGTCCCCTGCACACCGTGCACCCGCAGTTCGACCACCCGTGTGTCGGGGCCCGCAATGAACACCCCAGACCTCCCTCACCCGACGTGAGGTCATAGTGGTGCATCGTGAGGGCGGTATGGTCGCACGACACCCTCTCCGAAGTGCCTTGGAGGACTTCGCAATGACCGCGGACCGCTTGCAGACCCGCAACGGCATCGACTTCGCTGTGGCCGACCTGTCACTCCACGAGTTCGGCCGCAAGGAAATCCGTCTGGCGGAGCACGAGATGCCCGGCCTCATGGCGCTCCGTCGCGAGTACTCCGGTGCACACCCCCTCAAGGGCGCCCGCATCTCGGGCTCCCTGCACATGACCATCCAGACGGCCGTGCTCATCGAGACGCTGGTCGACCTGGGCGCCGAGGTCCGCTGGGCCTCCTGCAACATCTTCTCGACCCAGGACCACGCGGCCGCGGCCGTCGTCGTCGGCCCGCACGGCACCGAGGAGGAGCCCAAGGGCGTCTCCTGCTTCGCCTGGAAGGGCGAGACGCTGCCGGAGTACTGGTGGACCTGCGAGCAGATGCTCACCTGGCCCGACGGCAAGGGCCCGAACATGATCCTGGACGACGGCGGCGACGCGACGCTGCTGGTCCACAAGGGTGTGCAGTACGAGGCGGCCGGTGTCGTCCCGTCGGCCTCGGAGGACGACTCCGAGGAGTGGGGCATCGTCCTGGACACGCTGCGCGCGTCGCTGGAGCGCGACGGCAAGAAGTGGACGAACATCGCCGAGGGCATCCGCGGCGTCACCGAGGAGACCACGACGGGCGTCATGCGCCTGTACCAGCTGGCCGCCGCCGGTGACCTGCTGTTCCCCGCGATCAACGTCAACGACGCGGTCACCAAGTCGAAGTTCGACAACCGCTACGGCATCCGCCACTCGCTGGTCGACGGTCTCAACCGCGGCACCGACGTCCTGATCGGCGGCAAGGTCGCGGTCGTCTGCGGCTACGGCGACGTCGGCAAGGGCTCCGCGGAGTCGCTGCGCGCCCAGGGCGCCCGCGTCATCGTCACCGAGATCGACCCGATCTGCGCCCTGCAGGCCGCCATGGACGGCTACCAGGTCGCGCGCCTGGAGACGGTCCTGCCGATCGCCGACATCGTGATCACGACGACCGGCAACAAGGACGTCGTCACCGTCGAGCACATGGCCCAGATGAAGCACCAGGCGATCCTGGGCAACGTCGGCCACTTCGACAACGAGCTCGACATGGCCGGCCTGCAGCGCTACCCCGGCATCCGCAAGACCAACATCAAGCCCCAGGTCGACGAGTGGACCTTCCCGTCGGGCCGCACGATCATCGTGCTGTCCGAGGGCCGCCTGATGAACCTGGGCAACGCCACCGGCCACCCCTCGTTCGTCATGTCGAACTCCTTCTCCAACCAGGTGATCGCGCAGATCGAGCTGTTCACCAAGTTCAAGGAGTACGACAACGAGGTCTACCGCCTCCCGAAGGTGCTCGACGAGAAGGTCGCGCGCATCCACCTGGAGGCGCTCGGCGGAGAGCTGACCAAGCTCACCAAGGAGCAGGCCGAGTACATCGACGTGGACGTCGAGGGCCCGTTCAAGCCGGAGCACTACCGCTACTGATCTGCCCTGACAGGGGCCTCCCGCGCAGGGTCGCGGGAGGCCCCTGTTTTCATGTCCGTCGTGGGATTCTTCGGCACCTATGCCTACGAGAACGGCTCCTGGACCACGTTGTCCGAGGGCGAACTGCCGCCGCTGACCGAGCCGTGGCTGTGGATCGACATCCACGACAGCGACATCACCTCGGTCGTCTACGCGCCCGCTGGGCCTGGCACCGGTGTCGCCTACCTGGGCCTGACGCCGCGCACGTACTTCGAGAACCCCGGCGCGTCCGACCCCACGGATGTCTCGCGTGAGGCTGCCGGGTTGGCCGCGTGGGCTGGGCAGGTGTCGGCCGAGGAGATCCGCGGGTTCCTGGCCGAGGACGAGGACCCGGACTCCTTTTCGTGGGACGAAGGGGAGGACGTGGACGCGTTCGACGGTGCCGAGGTGTTCGTCGAGGTCAAGACGGCGCGGTTCCTGGCGGCGATGGGGTTGCCGGTGCCGTACGAGCTCAGCTGACGAACGCGCGTGGCAACGCTCGGAGACGTCATCGCCGCGTTGCGCGCAAGCCTGGAACGGCTGCCCTTCGCCGAACTCGCCAACGCACTTGACGCCGCCGAGGAAGCGCACGTTCTCATCGAACGGGCGGCTGCCGGAAGCGGCCAAGCCGACATCCACCAGGTGCTCGACACGTTCGCGCAGGTGATCGCGGGCATCGACGCGTTGCAGCGCAGGTTGACCACCATCCACGCTGGTGTGACGGCTGTGGCGAACAGGCTGGAGGGCAGCGGTCGAGCCGACGAACCGTTGCCAGCAGCACCTGTTCCTGCGCCCGGCGCGACGTTGCTCGCCAAGCTCCCCGCTCGGGAGAACGGCAAGACGTCGGGGATCTGGGTCGGTGAGGACGGTGTGGAGCGTCCGCTCGTCAGCGGCGAGCACGACTGGCAGCAGGCACGCGGCGTGCTGGCGGAGCTGGGGATCGGCCCGGCCAGGGGCACCCTGTGGGTCGCTTCGCACGTCGAGGTCAAGCTCGCCGCGGCTCTCCGCAGCTTGTCCGCCATGCGCGTTACGCTCGCCGTCAACAACGCGCCCTGCGATGAGGGCCGGTGGTCGTGCGACCGCCTCCTGCCGAGGATTCTCAAGCCAGGCCAGACGGTGACGATCCACTGGCCGGGCGGCCGGCAGACCTACCGAGGAAAGGAAGCCCAGGGATGAGCTACGTCTTGGAGGCTTCGTACAAGCACGGTGCCGGCGTGCGGCTGCTGCGCACTGATGACGACATCGACGGCTTCCTCGCGGAACTGCTGAACGCTGGGCCGGACTACCAGTCAGCGACCATCTACGCCGTGGACGACGCCGCAGACGAGGACCCCGCGCACGAACTGGTGGTCGGCGTGGACGAGGCGACCGCGCTCGGTGCCGTCCGCTACGCCGGTGATGACGGCGAATGGTTCAGCCGAGGCGAGAACGTCAACCCGCACGGCGTGCGCTTCCTGTACTACGGCACCGCGCACGAGTACCCCGCCGACTCGGAGGTACCATTCGACCTCGTGCGGCAGGCCCTGCGGGAACTGCTCGCGAACGAGGGCAAGCGGCCCGAGTGCGTGACGTGGCAGGCGGCTGGCGACTAGCGCTCGTCGCCGCTGACGAACGCCCGCCAGGCCTCAGCGCTGAACTCCAGCTCGGGGCCAGCGGTGTTCTTGGAGTCACGCACGCGCACGACCTCGGCGAATGCCACTTCGACGCAGTTGCTGTCGACGGAGTCGCCGCCGCTGTAGCTGCTCTTACGCCAGGTGCAGTCTCCGGCCACTGAGGTCCTCCCGCGATCGGCTGGCGAGGTCCGCCACCATCGTTCGCGATTGTTCCTCACTGAGGGCGAGCGCATCCAGCCGTCCGAAGAGCGACTTGCAGCGCTTCGTCCCGATCTGGTCCTGGACGAAGACCTGGGCGATGTCGCATTCCGAGAAGGCGACATCGCTGCGCTTCTCGTACTGCCACAGGATGTAGTTGGCCGTCAGGACGCCGGCGGGACCACTCGTCGCGGGCACGATCCGGAGAACGTGCGTGTGGAACAACAGCCTCATCAGCTGGTCTTCCATGACCGCATCCGTGCCGACTTTGAGCCGCAGGGCGTTCTCGTGGATGTAGAAAGTGCATGAGGGCCGGTCGTGTCGCTGCAGCAGCGACTGCCGTTCCATCCGGAAGCGGACCGCCGCCGCGATCAGTTCGGGTGTGAGCACTTCACGAGCCTCGAACAGCGCCAGCGCGTACTCCTCGGTCTGCAGCAAGCCCGGAATGTACGTCAGGTCGTAAGTAGTGATTGCCTGCGCGGCGGACTCGGCCATCACCATGGTGCGCAGGTTGGTCGGCGCTTGGACGAAGTACGGGTCGAAGGCGCGGCGATACCGGTCCAGAAACCCCTCGATGAACTCCAGCGACCGCCCACACCGCCCCAGGTACTGCACGATGTCGATCTCGCTCGCCCGCACCTTCCCGTGCTCGATGTTCGACACCTTCGCGGGGTCCCACCCGAGCATCCGCGCGATCCTGCGCCCGCGGAACGTCGTGCACTGCTCGCGGATCTGGCGCAGCTCGTCACCGAGGTCACGGCTGTACGGGGTGGACGGGTCACCGTTCATGGAACTCGAAGGTAGGCGTTGTGCGAAGAACAACATCGGCCCCGAACGGGTGCACTTACTCGGTTGACGTGCGAGGTTGACTGAGCGGGTGCTCATGACCCTCATCGGCCGGACCTTGCGCGTGCCCACCTCGACCGGGGCCGCCGGTGACGGCCGGGCCGAAGCCAGGCGGTTGGACGCGGCGCTGGTGCAGGTGGGGTTCAAGGCGTCGAAGGAGCTCGTGGAGCACGTGGCGGGTCTGCGGAACCCGGCCGCGTACACCCGGACGGTCGTGGACGCCGTCCGCAGGCTCGTCGGGGACGACGTGCGGCACAACCCCTACTTCAAGGACTTCCCGCACGGCGTGCCGGACACCGTCGAGTTCTGGGCGCACTGCCTGCGCGACGCGCTGCTCAAGAACGTGCCTGCCGACGAGCTCGCGGCGAACGGCGTGCTCAACCTGCTCGCGTTGCCGGAGTACGGCACCCGCCGGCACACCTACGAGGAGCTCCTCCAGGCGCACGACGCGCTGATCCCGTCCGTCAAGGACCGCGTCACCGTCCTGCACCTCGGCGGGACCGAGGCGGAGGAGACCCGCCGCCTCTACCTGGAGCTGGCCGGCAGCCCGACGCCGCTGGGCGAGGCCGACCTGCACCTGCTCGCCGAGCTGGCCGAGCAGACCGACGAGCTGCCGGAGGCCGTGCCGGTCAGGGAGAACCGCGCGGTGGTCAACGCCGCCCGGCTGGCCCGTGGTGCCGTGCCGTCCGTCGACACCGTCACGGACGTGCTGCGGCTGGCGTGCCAGGCGTCGGGCGGGGACGTGACACTGCGGACGCCCACCCGGTTCCGGTCGTTCCGGCGGCCGGAGCGCCGGGTCCTGCTGGCGGCGCTGGACGAGACCGTGCGGAGCAACCCCGGCAAGCTCGGTGACGTGCCGCGGCACCGTGAAGCGTGGAAGCGGCTCGGGGAACGGCTGCACCCGCACGAGTACGAGCTGCTGCCGTGCGCGCAGGACGTGTTCGCGGTGGCACGCAGGGAGAAGGTCGTCAGGTCGTTCGCAGGACGGGTGGAGCTGGCGTTCCAGGAGGGCGACCTCCGCACGGCCGTCGGTGTCCTCGGCGCGGCACCGGGGATGCTGCTGCGCCAGCTCGACCGGCTGCTGCGGTACGGCGCGGACCAGGACCTGGTCGTGGACGCCGTGCGCGCCGCCGCGCCCGAGGTGTCCGGCCGCGTGCTCTGCTCGGTGCTCGAACACCTCCAGAACCGCGAGAAGCCGGACGCCGCGAGGGTCTTCGCCAACCGGAACGGCCGGGCGTGGGTCACGGACGACGTCCGGCCGCCGCTCGCGAGCCCCGTCGTCGGTGCCCTGGTCGACGTGCTGGAGGACGAGCTCGTCCGCAGGCTGCCCGGTGTCTCGGAGCTGCGCGTGGCGCCCGAGGCGCTCGACGTCGTGCTCCCGTTGTCCGGCAAGGCCTCCGAAGAGGGGTTCAACGTGCTGCCGCGCGGGTCGAAGGCGTGGCTGGAGGGCGACCTCCTGCGGTTCTTCGCGTACTGGCGGCAGAAGGGGCAGCGCACCGACTACGACCTGTCCGCGGTGCTGCTCAACGCCGCCTTCGACTTCAAGGGGCAGGTGTCGTGGACCAGCCACCACGGCGACGGCGCCTACTACTCGGGTGACCTCACCGAGGCGCCGGACGGTGCCACGGAGTTCATCGACGTGCCCCACTCCGCCATCACCGCGAAGTACGTGGTGCCGCAGGTGAACATCTACGACGGCGAGGGCTTCAACGAGGTCGCCGAGTCGATGTTCGGGTTCACGACCCGGGAGCCCGGCCAGCGCGGCAAGCCGTTCGAGCCGAGCACCGTGCGGGCGCGCAGTGCCATGCGCGGCAACGGCCGGGTCGCGCTGCCGGTCGTCTTCGAGCGCTGCGAGGGCGGCTGGCTCGCCACGTGGCTGCACCTGTACCTGCGCGGCGCCTCGTGGGGGAACCGGGTCGAGGGCAACCGCGGCATCGTGCGCGAGACCGTGGCGGCTGTACTGGGGCGCAAGCACTTCACCGTCTGGCACCTGGCCGACGTGGTGCGCCGCAAGTCCACTCCGGACGGAAGTCCGCTCACCGCGACCGTCGAGCAGCTGGACAAAGTCCTGGACAGGACTGCTAGCGTGGACGACGCGAGGCCATGAGAGGGCTTCCTTCTCACACTCCTGTAAAGATAGCCCTCTCGCTTTCCTCGCCCTCGCTTCTCAGCTCCACTCGACCGCGATGCCCGCGATCCCCGGCCCGACGTCGCTGAAGTAGGCGCTCACGACGCCGCCGAGCCCGCACACCAGCTCCTCGACGTCGACCGGGGTGGCCTCGGCCGACGCGCGGAACTGCTTCGTGCACCGCGCCGGCATCGCCCGCCGGTGGAACGACAGCTGCACCAGGTAGGAGCCGCAGACGTCGCGGAACGTGCGGTGGTTGCCGGGCGTCGCGCCGCCGGTGTCGTCGACGACGGTGTAGCTGAAGACGTGCTCCTCACCGGCCGAGAGCCTGCGGTCGAAGAGCATCTCCACGGCCAGGTTCCGGGAAGCGCCCTCCCTGCGCAGCCGCCCCTGCCGGCAGCCCTCACCCGCGCGCACGAGCGCGTTGTCGATCACCGCGCCGTCGTCGCCCTGGTGGACGGCAAGGTAGCGGTCCGGGCCCTGGCGCACCGCGCGCACGACCAGCCGTGTGGTGATGGAGCGCTGCTCGCGGTGCATGCCGATCTGCACGGTGTCGTGCACGGAGAGCACTTCGAGGTCGGCGTTGCTGCGCGCGGCCTCGGGCACCGAGTCGAACGAGGCGAGCAACGGCGCCGAGTCCGGGCACGTCGGCACCGGGCGCGGCAGGTAGGTGTTGGCGGTGCGTGGACCGATGAGGTCCAGCAGGGACGATGGCGGCAACCGCAGGACGGACTCCAACGCGCGCACGGTGCTGATCGCACGCGGGACCTCCGGGTGGCGCAGGCCGCGTTGCCAGTACGAGAGCGTCGACTGGCCCACCTGGACACCGAGTTGTTCGAGGTGGGCGCGCAGCCGTGCGAGCGAGAGGCCCCGGTGGGCGATCGCCTCGCGCAGAGCGCGGTGGAACGGCCCGTAGCGCAGCGTCTCGGCGAGCGGGGTCGGCAGACCCCCGGTCGGGTTACCGATCGGTTCGTCGACCGACTCGGCGTGCCCGGATTCCGCGGCCACCGCGGCACCTACCCTTCACACACGCGCCGTGTGACTGTTCACCGTAGTCACTCGATCTGGTGATCGAAAGATCGGATTTCGCCCGTGTGGGGGACGGGTTGCGGCCGTGTGAGTGGCCGGTACCGGTCCCGTAGGGTGCTGGCGTGGGAAAGCTCGTAGTGATCGAGGGCCTCGACGGGGCCGGCAAGCGCACCTTGGCCAACGGTCTGATCGCCGCTCTTGAAGCCGAGGGCAGGACCGTGACCAGCCACGCTTTCCCCCGCTACGGGATCAGCGTGCACGCGGACCTGGTCCGCGACGCCCTCTACGGCAACATCGGCGACCTCAGCGACTCCGTCTACGGCATGGCCGTGCTGTACGCGCTGGACCGGCGCGGCGCCGCCGACGAGATCCGCGCGGACCTCGAACGGCACGACGTCGTGCTGCTCGACCGGTACGTCGCCTCCAGCGCCGCCTACAGCGCCGCGCGGCTGCACCAGGACGAGCACGGGGAGTTCGTGCGGTGGGTCCGCGAGCTGGAGGTCGAGCGGTTCGGGCTGCCCGTTCCGGACCTGCACCTGCTGCTGCGCGTGCCCGTCGAGGTCGCCGCGGAACGTGCCGCGAAACGGGAGCGGGAAGACGGGTCTCGTGCGCGAGACATTTATGAATCCGATGGCGGCCTGCAAGCCCGTTGCGGTGCTGTTTACGACGGATTGGCGAACATCGGCTGGCTCGCGCCGTGGCAATTGGTCGACGGCCGGTCAAACGTGAACTTCCGTTCGCTTTTGGGACCGCTCTTCACTCCTTGAGTGGTCGCTCACGTGCGTACCCATTGACACGATCGAGTGTCGGTACGTCACTGTGAGTTAATAGGAGTGCCCAATTTGAAGCGCGTATTGCAGCGCACCCCGGTCGGGGTCGCCCGGACGGCGGTCCTGATCGCCGCCGCCCGTGCCACCGAGCAACGCCAACTCGACCGCCTCTTCGACGACCCGCTGGCCGAGGGGCTGGTGACGGCCGCAGGCTCCGCGAGCGACCTCAACGGCGTGCGCAACCTCGCCGGTGACCACTTCGTCCTGCGCACCCGCTACTTCGACGACCAGCTCCTCGACGCGGCGCGACCCCAGGTCGTGCTGATGGCGGCCGGGCTCGACACAAGAGCGTTCCGGTTGAACTGGCCGCCGGGCACGACCGTGTTCGAGCTCGACTTACCGGAGCTGCTCGACTTCAAGGAGCAGGCCCTCGGCGACCTGGGGGCACGTCCGTCCTGCGACCGGGTCGTCGTCCCCTGCGACCTGCGCGACGACTGGGCGACCTCGCTGATCCACGCGGGGTACGACCCGAGGAGGCCCACGGCGTGGTTGCTGGAGGGCCTCTTCATGTTCCTGCCCCCCGAGGCCGGCGAGCGGATCATGCACTGGGTCGGCGCGCTGTCGGCCCGCGGCAGCACGCTCGCGCTCGAACACGTCAACCGCGCGTTCCGGGAGCTGCCGCAGATGAGGGCGGTGCAGCAGCGGTTCGACTCGATGGACGCCGGCTGGTGCTCCGACGTGGAGGACCCGGTGGCGTGGCTGGCAGGGCACGGCTGGCGCGGCACCGTGACGCACCAGGTCGACCTGGCCGCGCGGCACGAACGCCCGGTACCCGCCATCACCGACCCGCGGAAGGTGGGTGACGCGCGCATCTGGCTGGCCTCGGCCGTCCGCACGGCCTGACACCACCGGGTAACGAATGGTGACCGTCGCACGACGATGCACGCGACGATCAGGCCGAATCAGGCGAGGTGGGGCACGTGGAACGAGGGTTCCGGCCGGTTACCGAACGAGCGCGCTCCGCCACCAGCGGCGATGGAACGTGGGTGGTGCGCGAACGCGCGACCGGCAGTGCAACGATGTTGGGCATGAAGGCACGCGTGCTCGTCGTCGATGACGACCCCGCCCTGGCGGAGATGCTGACGATCGTGTTGCGCGGGGAGGGCTTCGACACCGCGGTGGTCGCCGACGGTGCCCGTGCCCTGCCCGCGCTGCGCGAGCTCAAGCCCGACCTCGTGCTGCTCGACCTGATGCTGCCCGGCATGAACGGCATCGACGTCTGCAAGGCGATCAGGTCCGAGTCGGGCGTGCCGATCGTGATGCTCACCGCGAAGAGCGACACGGTCGACGTGGTGCTGGGTCTTGAGTCCGGTGCCGACGACTACGTCGTCAAGCCGTTCAAGCCGAAGGAGCTGGTCGCCCGCATCCGGGCGCGCCTGCGGCGCACCGAGGCCGAGCCGTCCGAGGTGCTGCAGATCGGCGACCTGACGATCGACGTGCCCGGTCACGAGGTGCTGCGCGAGGGCCGTCCGATCCAGCTGACGCCGCTGGAGTTCGACCTGCTGGTCGCGCTCGCCCGCAAGCCGCGCCAGGTGTTCACCCGCGAGGTGCTGCTCGAACAGGTGTGGGGCTACCGGCACGCCGCCGACACCCGCCTGGTGAACGTCCACGTGCAGCGGCTGCGGTCCAAGGTGGAACGGGACCCGGAGCACCCCGAGGTGGTGTTGACCGTTCGCGGTGTCGGGTACAAGGCCGGCCCTCCGTGACAGGTGGCGTATGAAGTTCGTTCGGCCGCTCGCCGCGAAGGCGCAGTTCCTCGTCGAGGAGGCGCGCAAGCGGTGGGCCGCGTTCGGTGATCTGTGGCGGCGTTCGCTGCAGCTGCGGGTCGTGGTGTCCACGCTCGCGCTGTCGTCCGCCGTGGTCTTCGTGCTGGGCATGGTCCTGCAGATGCAGATCACCAACCAGCTGCTGGCCACCAAGGAGGAGGCGGCGGTCCGCCAGGCGAAGGCCTCGCAGACGCTGATCCAGTCCGACCTCGTGGGCCTCAACCCCGGTCCGGACAGCGTGCAGACGCGGTTCACCAGCGCGATCAACAAGCTCGCGGTGGGCAGCGCCGGCACCGACGCCACGGCGGCCGGCGCCGGCGCGTTCGAACCCGTGCTGGCCGACGGGCTCGCGTCCAACAGCGCCCGCGTGCCGTCCGTCGGGCCGCTCGACGACGTGCCGCCCGGCCTGCGCGAGATGGTCGAGAACGGCGGCGAGGGCACCCAGATCCACACCGTGCAGCGCGGCGGGCAACCGACCACGCTGTACGTCGTCGGCCTGCCGATGAGCACCACGGCCCGGTCGATGCAGCTCTACCTGATCTTCCCGCTGGCCTCCGAGCAGCGCACCGCCGAGGTCGTGCAGTCGACGCTCGTGGTCGGTGGCGTCGTGCTGCTGATGCTGCTCGCGCTGATCGCGAACCTGGTGACCCGGCAGGTCGTGCGGCCGGTGCGGCAGGCGGCCGAGGTCGCGGAGCGGTTCGCGGACGGCGTGCTGCACGAACGCATGCACGTCGTCGGCGAGGACGACGTGGCGCGGCTGGCCGAGTCGTTCAACGAGATGGCCGAGTCCATCCAGGCCCAGTTCAAGCAGCTGGAGGAGTTCGGCCAGCTGCAGCGCCGGTTCACCTCGGACGTCTCGCACGAGCTGCGCACGCCGCTGACGACCGTGCGCATGGCCGCGGACGTCCTGCACGCCTCGCGCGAGCAGTTCCCCGCCGGGCTCGCCCGCTCCACCGAGCTGCTGGTCGACGAGCTCGACCGGTTCGAGTCGCTGCTGGGCGACCTGCTGGAGATCTCCCGCCTGGACGCCGGTGTCGAGGAGCTGACCGCCGAACAGGTGGACATCCGCGTGCTGGCCCGCCGGGCGCACGACTCGGTGCGCGCGCTGTCGACGACGGCGAACTCCCCGGTGGTGCTGGACCTCCCGGACGAGGAGCTCACCGCCGAGCTGGACTCCCGCCGCGTGGAGCGCATCCTGCGCAACCTGCTGGCGAACGCGATCGACCACGGCGAGGGCCAGCCGGTCGAGCTGACCATGCGCGGCAACGCCGACGCGGTCGCGATCACCGTGCGGGACCACGGCGTCGGGCTGCGGCCGGGCGAGGCGGACCTGGTGTTCAGCCGGTTCTGGCGCGCCGACCCGTCGCGCAACCGGCGCACCGGCGGCACCGGCCTCGGCCTGTCGATCTCGCTGGAGGACGCGCGGCTGCACGGCGGCTGGCTGGAGGCATGGGGAGAACCGGGCCACGGCGCGGTGTTCCGCCTGACGCTGCCGCGCACGCACGGCGAGGAGCTGCGCGAGAGCCCGTTGCCGCTGGCGCCCGCCATCGCGGCCGGCGCGGTCGCCGCCGTCGCGGAGACGCCGGTGGCGGAGGAACCGGAGGAGGTCGAGCTGACCCCCGAGGAGATCACCTGGCAGCCGGCCGAACCGGTCGACGGCGTGCCCGACGAGGTTTCGGAGGAAGTGCGGTGAAGCGGCTGACCCTGGTGCTCCTCGTGCTCGTGACGATCACGGGCTGTGCCGCGATCCCGACGAACACCCAGCCGAAACCCATCGGCACCAAGGACAACAAGGCCTCGAACACGAACCAGGCGCCCGAGCCGCGGCGCGACCTCGACCCGTTCGAGCTGGTTCGCGACTTCATCGGCGCGACGTCCAACCCGGACCACAACTACGCGGCGGCGCGGGCGTACCTGACGCCGGAGGCCGACAAGAAGTGGGACACCAAGAGCCCCACGATCATCGAGACGTCGTTCTCGACCGTGCCGACCTCGCAGGCGCAGGCCGAGAAGACGCAGACCGTGTTGCTGCAGGGCAAGAACGTCGGCCGCCTGGGCGCCAACGACAACGCGTTCGTGCCGCAGCTCGGCGACTTCTCGACGCCGGTGAAGCTGGAGCGCAACAACGAGAACCAGTGGCGCATCTCCGAGCCGCCGCTGGGCGTCTACATGCCGCAGAACGTGTTCAACAACAGCTACCGCCGCGTCGTGCTCTGGTTCTACAACCCGGAGTTCAGCGTGCTGGTGCCGGACCCGCGGTTCGTGGTCGTGCCGCCCGCCACCGACATCCCGACCCGCGTGACCGAGCTGCTGATCAAGGGCCCCAGTGACGCGCTGCGCGACACGCTGGTCTCCGCGCTGGGCCCGGACACCGACAAGTTCTCGAACACCAAGGAAGCCGACGACGGCGCGCTCGAGGTCAACCTCACCAAGGTCGGCAACGACCGCACGCCGGAGAAGAACAAGCAGATCGTCGCGCAGGTCGTGAAGTCGTTCCAGGGCGTCACGTCCTCGCGCATCCGCGTCCTCGTCGACGGCCAGCAGATCCTGGCCGAGCAACGCGACTACCGCCCGTCCGACGTGTCGGCGACCGCGGGTGAGGCGTTGCTGGCCTCGAACGTGAACCTGCCCGGCATGCTGGTCGTGGACGGCCGCCTGCGCTCGCTGAACGACGGCGTCGCCGTCAAGGGCCCGGCCGGCGACGGCACCTACACCGTGGCGAGCGCGGCCCAGTCGCTGGACGGCTCGCGCCTGGCGGTGGTGACCCGCGACGGCGCGGCGATGCGCCTGCGGGTGGGGGAGAACGAGCAGCCGCTGTCCGAGGTGGACCTGCCGGCCACCTCGCTGACCAGACCGACGTGGCTGCTGTCGAGCGGTCCGAAGGAGCCGAGCAAGGAGGTCTGGACCGTCGCCGACGGGAGCTCGGTCACGCGCGTCACCCGTGCGGACAACGGCAACTGGACCGCGAAGAGCGTCAACACCACCGACCTGGCCGCGTTCGGCGGCATCACCGAGCTCCGCCTCTCCCGCGACGGCACGCGCGCCGCCCTGGTCATCGCCGGGAAGCTCTACGTGGCCTCCGTGGTCCGCAACCAGCAGGACGTGGCGCTGCGCTCCCCGCGGGCCGTTCAGCCGTCCCTGCTGGGCTCCTCGGTGCTGTCGGTGGACTGGCTGTCGCAGGACATCGTGGTCGTGTCGTCGTCCGTGGCCGCGCTGCCGGTCAGCAAGGTGTACATCGACGGGGCCAAGCTCGACCGGTACAGCCAGTCGAACCTCACCGGGCTCGTCGGGTCGGTGGCCGCGGGCCCGTCGCGGTCGGTGCAGGTGATCGACAGCTCCGGGCTGTGGATCGCCACGGACATCACCGACGTGTGGCGTCCGAGCCCGATCCGCACGTCAACCGGTTCACAGGTCTTCTACCCGGGCTGACCCCCTGCTCCTACCGGCGTCTGCAAGTACTGCCAACTCAAGATCAGCGAGCACTTTTCCGCTGCCAACCGCCCTTCCGGCCGCCTGCGCACCCATCGCTGGTTCGGCGGTGTGCGGGACCGCGGAAAATGTCAGACCCCGTCGTCACCCTGGTCCACATGCCCCTTGAGCTGATCGTGCCCGTCCGCTGCTCCGGCTGCGGGCGGCCCGGCCCCGCCTGCTGCTCGTCCTGCCTCGGTGCGTTCGGGCCGCCGGCTCGCCTGTCCGTGCCCGGTGTCGGGCCGCCGGTGTGGGCGCTGGCGGCGTACGACGGCGTGGTGCGGGAGCTCGTGCTCGCGTTCAAGGAACGGGGTGCGCGGGCGTTGGCTGCGTGGTTCGGCGCCGTGGTGGCCGCGGCGCTCGTGTCGGTCGGGCCCGCGCCGTGGGTGCTGGTGCCGGCGCCGTCACGGGCCGGGGCGGCCAAGGAACGCGGGGGCGACCACATGGTGAGAATCGCGCGGGCCGTGGAGATCGCCGCCGTGGCACCGGTCCTGTCGTTCACGGCGGGCGTGGCCGACTCCGTGGGGCTGGGTCCGGGAGCGCGCAGGAGGAACGTGGACGGGCGCGTGCGCGTTTGCGGCAGACCCCCACCGGGAACCGTTGTGCTGCTGGACGACGTGGTCACGACGGGTGCGACGGCTGGTGAATGTGCCCGCGCGTTGCGATCGTCCGGTGTTCGCGCGCAGGCCGTGCTGGCGCTTTCGTCAGCGCGTTCGTGGGGTTGACGGTTCGACCGGGACTTTCGGCACCGCCCACAAGGGTGAAGTTGGTGCCGGCCAGTGGATCACCGGTTCGTCCCGGTTGGACGGGAATCCCCAGGTCGTCGTCGCGAGCCCCGTCCTGTCCGAAGATCCGGAACTGCGGAGTGGCACGTTTGGACCCGACGTTGGACAGACCCGTGTTTCGTCGCCGTGTCGTGCGCCGCCGCAGAGCGCTGCCCCTGGGCGTGGAGCGCCAGGGCTGGTCGCGCGGTCCTGCGCGGTGGTCCCCGCAGGCGGTGCGTTTGGCACCGCCCGATGCCGGGTGTCTGCTCGGTGCTCCGGTTAACGCCTATTCACTTGTAGAGCTGACCAGCGGTTATCAGAGGAATCGCGTGGTTCGCCGGACAGTGGTGGAGATCGCCGGGCTCGTACGCGAATGGGCGAAAACCGCTGGCGCGCCGGGCGTGACACGCTCGTGATCGGTCAGCGAAACGGAACGGTTCAGTTGGAGAAAGCGCGGTTCCGTCGCATCTGGACCGGAGTCGGAGGCATCGGAATCGATCTCTTCGAAGTTTCGGGAACATGACGCGGTGGTCACCCGTTGGCTGGGTATGAGGCCGCGCTGGGAACCGTTCGACGCAGTGGTGCTGCGGTCGAGTGGTGGCCACGCGCTGCGCCTTACGGGTGAGCGAGATGCCGGAGAGCGGTGCTCGTGCCACGCTGGGAACACGTGCTGTGGCAGGGAGTTGTCGCGCTGCGTAGTCGCCGAAAAATCTGCCGGTTCGCCCGGCAAGGGGGCTTACGCGACGGTGAATCCCAAGCTAACGTGCACCGCTATCAGCGTTCCCGGCCCGCGGGGAGGAGGCGAACAGCCCATGACCCAGGCGCCGTGAGACCTGCCGAGGACGACCCTCTGCGACACATCTGCGATCCAAGATCGCCACGGCGCTCGATAAATCAGTCCAGCCAAAGCTCGCAGCAAAGCGAGGGAGGTCGTGTATGGACATCGTCGTCAAGGGCCGCAACGTCGAGGTGCCCGATCACTACAGGGTGCACGTCGCCGAAAAGCTGGCCCGGCTTGAGCGTTACGACCGCAAGGTCATCCGCTTCGACGTGGAACTCTTCCACGAGCCGAACCGCCGCCAGTCGAAGAACTGCCAGCGGGTCGAAATCACCGGCAAGGGACGTGGACCGGTGGTCCGTTCCGAAGCCTGCGCGGGTGACTTCTACGCCGCGTTGGACGCTGCGGTCGCGAAGCTCGAGAACCGCCTGCGCCGGTCGCACGACCGCAGGCGCGTCCACCACGGGGCCCGCGCCCCGATCTCGGTGGCGGAAGCGACAAGCGGGCTGGGGGACACCTCCCCCGCTGCTGACCAGAACGGTCAGGTCATGACGTCGCGCCGCGCGAAGACCGCGGTGCTCGACGCACCTGAGGCCGACTACGAGGGCATGGCGGAAGTGCCCGCGCAGCGGTGGGACGACGGCCTCGAGGACAAGTTGCCCGGACGCGTGGTGCGCGAGAAGGAGCACGCCGCCAAACCCATGACGGTCGACCAGGCCCTCTACGAGATGGAACTGGTCGGACACGACTTCTACCTGTTCGCCGACTCCGACAGCGGTCGCCCGAGCGTCGTCTACCGCCGGAAGGGATTCGACTACGGCGTGATCAGGCTGGCCTGATCCGGTAAACCACACACCTTCGACCACCGCCGCCCTTCGCGCCCCTCGCGCGTGAGGGCGGCGGTGTGCGTTCACCGGCCACCCGCCGACGGCGCAAACGGGACCAAACGGGCTTGTCAACCGCGGTTCGTTCACCGTCAAGGTGAACTTCGCGCTGCCAGGAACCTTCACACGGGCCTCATGCGTTCTCCACACCAGTAGCCGAGATGGGGGCACCGGCGGCAGGTGGTCTGCGGAAGATCGCAGAACGGCCTGCCTGACCTGCCCATACCAGGTCAGGCGCGGCAATCCGCCTGTGTCTGTGCACACATCTTGGCGACTTGCCTACGATGGGCAGGGGAAAGGCGTCCGACGTGGGCGCGCCGCGATACAGGTGATGAGGTCTATCCAGATGGTGCTGTCCCGACTGCTCCGCGCCGGCGAGGGCAAGATGCTCAAGCGCCTCCGCAACATCGCAGCACACATCAACCACCTCGAAGACGACGTGGTCGACCTTTCCGACGCCGAGCTGCGTGCGAAGACGGAGGAGTTCAAGAAGCGCCACGCCGAGGGCGAGTCGCTCGACGAACTGCTGCCGGAGGCGTTCGCCGTGGCCCGCGAGGCCGCGAAGCGCACCCTCGGCCAGCGCCCGTACGACGTGCAGCTCATGGGCGGCGCGGCGCTGCACCTCGGGCAGATCTCCGAGATGCGCACCGGTGAGGGCAAGACGCTGACCTCCGTCATGCCGGTCTACCTCAACGCGCTGGCCGGCCGCGGCGTGCACGTCATCACCACGAACGACTACCTCGCCAAGCGCGACGCGGACTGGATGGGCCGTGTCCACCGGTTCCTCGGGCTCACGGTCGGGGCGATCCTGTCCGAGATGACGCCGGAGCAGCGGCGTGCGGCGTACAACGCGGACATCACCTACGGCACGAACAACGAGTTCGGCTTCGACTACCTGCGCGACAACATGGCGTGGAGCCTGGACGAGTGCGTGCAGCGCGGGCACTACTACGCGATCGTCGACGAGGTCGACTCGATCCTGATCGACGAGGCGCGCACGCCGTTGATCATCAGTGGTCCCGCGGAGCAGAGCGCCCGGTGGTACGTCGAGTTCGCGCGGCTGAGCCCGCTCATGAAGCGCGACACGCACTACGAGGTCGACGAGCGCAAGCGCACGGTCGGCGTGTCCGAGCAGGGCGTCTCGTTCATCGAGGACCAGCTGGGCATCGAGAACCTGTACGAGGCGGCGAACACCCCGCTGGTGGGCTACCTGAACAACGCCCTCAAGGCGAAGGAGCTCTACACCAAGGACAAGGACTACATCGTCCGCAACGGCGAGGTCATGATCGTCGACGAGTTCACGGGTCGTGTGCTCGCCGGGCGGCGCTACAACGAGGGCATGCACCAGGCCATCGAGGCCAAGGAAGGTGTGGAGATCAAGGCGGAGAACCAGACGCTCGCCACGATCACCCTCCAGAACTACTTCCGCCTGTACGAGAAGCTCGGCGGCATGACCGGTACCGCGGAGACCGAGGCGGCCGAGTTCCACCAGACCTACAAGCTGGGCGTCGTGCCGATCCCGACGAACCGCCCGCCGCAGCGCAAGGACCAGCCCGACCTCGTCTACAAGAGCGAGGAGGCGAAGTTCGAGGCGGTCGCGGAGGACATCGCGGAGAAGCACGCCAAGGGCCAGCCGGTCCTGATCGGCACGACGAGCGTCGAGCGCTCCGAGTACCTGTCGAAGCTGTTGGTGCGCAAGGGCATCCCGCACGAGGTGCTGAACGCGAAGCACCACGACCGCGAGGCGCTGATCATCGCGAAGGCCGGCCGCAAGGGCGCCGTCACGGTCGCGACGAACATGGCCGGTCGCGGTACGGACATCGTGCTGGGCGGCAACCCGGACATCATCGCCGACCACGAGCTGCGCGACCGCGGCCTCGACCCGGTGACCACGCCGGAGGAGTACGAGGCCGAGTGGGCCAAGGTCGTCGAGGAGCTCACGACCCAGGGCAAGGCCGAGGCCGACGAGGTGCGCGAGGCCGGTGGTCTCTACGTGCTCGGCACCGAGCGCCACGAGTCGCGCCGCATCGACAACCAGCTCCGCGGCCGCACCGGCCGTCAGGGCGACCCCGGTGAGTCGCGGTTCTACCTGTCGCTGCAGGACGAGCTGATGCGCCGGTTCAACGCGTCCATGGTCGAGATGGTCATGACGCGCCTGAACGTGCCGGACGACGTGCCGATCGAGCACAAGATGGTCACCCGCGCCATCCGCAGCGCGCAGACCCAGGTCGAGCAGCAGAACTTCGAGATCCGCAAGAACGTCCTCAAGTACGACGAGGTCATGAACCGCCAGCGCACGGTGATCTACGCCGAGCGCCGCCGCGTCCTCGAGGGTGAAGACCTGAAGGACCAGGTCGAGCACATGATCGAGAGCGTGGTCGAGGAGTACGTCAACGGCGCGACCGCCGACGGCTACGCCGAGGACTGGGACTTCGACAAGCTGTGGACGGCGCTCAAGACGCTGTACCCGGTGAGCGTCGACCCGGACAAGCTGCTGGAGTCCGACGAGGACGTCAGCCGCGAGTACCTGCGCGAGGTGCTCGTCGAGGACGCGCTGAAGGCCTACCGCGAGCGCGAGGCCGAGATCGACGGCCGCGTCGGCGAGGGCGCCATGCGCGAGCTGGAGCGCCGCGTGCTGCTGTCGGTCCTCGACCGCAAGTGGCGCGAGCACCTCTACGAGATGGACTACTTGAAGGAGGGCATCGGTCTGCGCGCCATGGCGCAGCGCGACCCCCTCATCGAGTACCAGCGCGAGGGCTTCGACATGTTCAACGCGATGCTCGACGCGTTGAAGGAGGAGATCGTCGGCTTCCTGTTCAACCTGCAGGTCGAGGCTGCGGAGCCGGAGCCCCAGCCGGAGCCGGAGGTCCCGGTCCTGCTGAGCCAGACCCCGCAGCCGCTGCCCGCGACGGGGGCCCGTGCCCGCGCCCGTGCCGCGGCGGCCGCCCAGCAGCAGGCGCAGCAGCAGCCGGCTGCCCCGGCGGGTCCGGCGATGGCGCAGCTCGCCACCGGCAACGCGATCCCGCCCGCCCTGCGCGGCAAGGGTCTCGGTGGCCCCGGTGAGCAGCATCTGAGCTACAGCGGCCCGGCCGAGGACGGCGGCGTCGAGCAGCACAGCGACGAGAACAACGGCGGTGGCGCCCAGAGCGGCACCCGCAAGGAGCGGCGTGAGGCGGCCCGCCAGGCCGCGAAGGGCAACCGCCGCAAGCGCTAGCAGCAACCGGCCACGCAGGGGCCCCGCGCTTCCCCCAGGGGAACGCGGGGCCCCTGCGTGTACCTGGAAGGGCACGCGGGGTCCCCGCGTGCCCTCTGGAGGGAACGCGGGGCCCCCGCGTGACTTCCGGCATGCGGAATTGGGGGAGCGCACGCGGGGAGCTTTCGTACTGCAGGAGAGTACGAAAGGTCCCCGCGTGCGCTCCGCGGAAGCGGGGAGGGTTACTCCAGCACTGTGAACGTCGTCAGCAGCCAGCGGCCGTCGTGGTGCTCGGCGCGTGCGGCCACGGCGAGCACGCGCTCGTCGCGGCGCACAGTGGCGGCGATCTCGGCGGCGAACCGGGTTGGGTGGCAGACACGAGGAGGCCGCAGCAGGCGGGTGGTCCGCACGCGCACCGACCGGCCCAGCCGGGCGGCCAGCGCGGGCAGGGCGAGCTGTTGCAGCAAACGGCCGGGGCGACGGCCGTCCACCACCTCCAGGACGGCTGTGAGCAGCCGGGCCGCGTCGAGCGGCGGCGGCGGTGGCTCCGGTGCGGGCAGCCACGACCCGCGTGCGCGGGGGCGTGGCACGAAAGCCGCCCCGGCGGGCGGCTCGTAGGTGGGCAGGCGGCGAACGACTGGGGGCATGCCGAAACCGGCGGCGCAGCGCGCCGATCAGGACACCCACCACCCGAAGGAGTGGGTAGTACGGTCCTGACCATGCTGAAGGCCCTCGTGCTGGACTACGGCGGCGTCCTGACCGACCCCGGTGAGGACAACCCGCCGGAACCGCCGCTGCTCACCGCGGTGCGCAAGGCGCGGCAGCAGGGGTTCAAGACCGCGCTGCTGTCCAACGCGGACGGCTGGTGGCAGCCGCCGGCGCACTGGCACGGGCTGTTCGACGCGGCGGTCATCTCCGGCGAGGTCGGGCTGGCGAAGCCGGATGCCGGCATCTACCTGCTCACGGCCGCGAAGCTCGGTCTCGAACCGGGCGAGTGCGTGTTCGTCGACGACCTCGCGGTGAACGTCCGCGGCGCCGCCGAGGCGGGCATGGTCGGCGTCCACCATCGGTCGACGCGGACCACCCTCGAGGAACTGGAGATCCTGCTAGCGACAGCGCTGCGCGGTTGAGGGTTCACCCCGAGGCGTAATTGCCGGTCATTCCGCTCCCCGGATAACTTCGACGCGGCCTGGTTCCGCTGATCCTCAGGAGAGCGAATGCGAAGAATTGCCGCTTGTGCCGCGATCGTCATCGCCGTCGGTTCGGCGGTCGCGGCTCCTGCGCGGGCGCAGGAGCGCGGCTGCCGCGAGGAGTTCCCGCGGGACGGGCGCAGCGTCGAGGTCTTCTGCGACGACGGCTGGCCGGGCAACTTCCGCGCCGTCGCCCACTGCCGGACCACGCTGTCGAGCTGGGACGAGCACGGCACGATCGGGCACGTGCGCGCGAGGTCGTCGATCGCCGGGTGCGACGGCCTGGTCGGCCCGGTGTGGGTCGAGGGCTACCACGTCGACTGGCTGTAGGCGGTCAGCCCTGGGCGCGCCGCACGAGCTCGAAGCAGAGCACGGCCGCCGCTGAGGCGACGTTGAGCGATTCCACGCCCGCCGCCATCGGGATCGAAAGCCACGAGGTGATGTGCGGGCGCACGTCCTCGGTGATCCCGAACGTCTCACTGCCGAGCACGAATGCCGACCGTTCCGCGAATTCAGCGGAATAGATCGTGTCGGACGCGTGGGAATCGAGCGCGTGGAGCGGATATCCGGACGCGCGCAGGAGGGCGGAGGCCTCCGCCGCGGTGCCGCAGCGCAGGACGGGCGCGCGGAAAGCCACCCCGGCGGAGGCCTTCACCACGAGCGGGTCGATCGAGGCGACGCCGCGGCGCGGCACCACGATGCCGTCGATGCCCGCGGCCGTCGCGGTCCGCAGGATCATGCCCACGTTCGCCGGCGTGGTGATGCCGTCCAGCACCAGCACGGACCGCAGGTCGTCCTCCTCCAGCGCGAGCGCCAGCGGCTTCATCCGCGGCGCCACGACGTCGGCGAGCACGCCCTGGTCCTGCTTGCCGTTGCCCGCCAGCACCTTCACCCGCTGCGCGGTCGCCCGCTGCACCTGCACGCCCCGCGACCGGGCCGCGTCCAGGATCTCGCGCGCCGCAGGACCGCGTGCGGTGTCGGCGAGCACCACCTTGTCCACCGACAGCGCCGGGTCGTCCAGCGCCTCCAGCACGGGCTTGCGGCCGTAGACGGTGACGAAGCGGTCCTTGGGCGAGATCTCCACGCCGAAGAGGGTGCCAGACGGCCCGGCACGCCCCCGCACGCCCGGCTCGAACGGGTGAAGAGCACGAGTAGAGCCGTTCGGCCCTTGTGCTTTGGATCATATGCATGATGATCGTCACATGACGTCAGGTGTGCGCAGCGTCGCGCAACGTCAACACCTCGCGAGCGGCCAGGACTCGGACGTGTTCATCCGGTCCGACGGGTTGCTCGTCAAACGCACGCGCACAGGCCGTGACCTGCGGCGCGAGGCCGAGATGATGCTGTACCTGAGCGGTCACGGCATCCCCGTGCCGCGGGTGCACGACGCGACGGCGGACGAGCTCGTCATGCAGTACGTGCCCGGCCCGCGGATGTCCGAGGAGATCGGCCGCAAGCCGTGGCTCGCCGGTCAGCTCGGCCGCGAGCTCGCCGACCTGCACCACCGCCTGGACGCGGTGCGGGCCCCCGACTTCCTCACCGGCGACGGCGACCTGCTGCACCTCGACCTGCACCCCGGCAACGTCGTGCTCGGCCCGGAGGGGCCGGTCGTGCTCGACTGGGCCTGCGCGATGAGGGGCGACCGGCGGCTCGACGTGGCGCTGTCCTGGGTGTCGCTGGCGGTCGCGCGGCTGACGACGGCCCGCCGGTTGACGCGGTGGAACTTCCTCAGGTCGTTCATGGCCAACGTGGACCCGCGGGCGCGGGAGGCGATTCCGGAAGCCGCGCGCATCCGGCTGGAGCGGCACGACCGCGATCCGCGGGAACGGGCGGCGCTGGAAAAGCTCATGGACGCGAAACGGCACTAGTCTGGCGGGCATGCCGGACCGACTGTCAGCGCTGGACGCCTCGTTCCTGTACCTGGAGGGCTCCACGACGCCGATGCACGTCGGTGGCGTGGCGGTGTTCCGCAGGCCCAAGGCGGGGTTCGACTACGACAAGCTCGTCGACCTCATCGAGCAGCGGCTGAGCCTCGTGCCGCGCTACCGGCAGAAGGTCGTGCACGTCCCCGGCCGCATCGCGCGGCCCGTGTGGGTGGACGACCCTGACTTCGACGTCACCTACCACGTGCGGCGCTCCGCCCTGCCCAAGCCGGGCAACGAGAAGCAGCTGCACGACCTGGTGGCGCGGCTGATGTCGCGGCCGCTCGACCACTCGCGGCCGCTGTGGGAGAGCTACCTCGTGGAGGGGCTGGCGAAGAACCAGCTCGCCGTGATCACCAAGACCCACCAGGCCATGGTCGACGGCATCGCGTCGCTGGAGATCGGCCAGGTCATGCTGGACGTGTCGCCGTCGCCGCGCACGAACGTCGAGAACCTCTGGATGCCGCAGCCGGAGCCCAGCTCGTTGCAGCTGGTGAGCGACGCCGTCACGGACATCGTGCACCGGCCGGGCGAGCTCGTGGAGAACGTGCGCAGCGCCGCGATGGACACCGTCGCCACGGTCGGCAAGGTCGTCAACGCCGTGGGTGCGGTCGCCGCCGCCATCCACACCGCCGCGAGCCCGGCGCCCGGCAGCCCGCTGAACGTCCGGATCACCTCGCCGCAGCGCCGGTTCGCCGTGGCGCGCGCCCAGCTCGACGACCTGCGCGCCATCCGCAAGGCCCACGGCGGCACGGTGAACGACGTGGTGCTGGCGGCGCTGGCCGGTGCGATCCGCAACTGGTTGCTCAGCCGCGGTGAGAACGTCACCGGCAGCACCACGATCCGCGCGATGACGCCGATGTCGGTGCGCGACACCGACCCCGACTCGGGCAACAACGTCTCCGCCTACCTGGTGGACCTGCCGGTCGGCGAGCCGAACCCGGTGGTGCGGCTGCACCACGTGAGCCACGCGACCCGCGCCCACCTGGAGTCCGGCCAGTCGGTGGCCGCCGATGCGCTGGTCAAGGTCTCCGGCTTCGCGCCGCCGACCCTGCACGCGCTGGGCGCGCGGGCGGCCAGCTCGTTCAGCCGCCGGCTGTTCAACGTGATCGTCACCAACGTGCCCGGCCCGCAGGTGCCGCTGTACGCGGCGGGCGCGAGAATGACCGAGATCTTCCCGGTCGTGCCGCTCGCCAAGAACCAGGCGCTGGCGATCGGGGTGACGTCGTACGACGGCGGTGTGTACTTCGGGCTGAACGGCGACCGCGACGCCATGTCCGATGTGGACGTTCTCGCGAGCATGGTCGAGGAGTCGGTGGAGGAACTGATGGGGACGGCGAGCGCGTGATGAGGGTCTACATCCCGGCCACGGTGGCCATGCTGCGCAGCTTCGTCGACAGCGGCGAGCTCACACCGGTGGGCGGCACGGCGTTCGCGCTGACGCCGGCGCTGCGCGAGTCCTACGCCGCCGGCGACACCGAGGAGCTGGAGTACGCCGCGATGCTCGACGCGGCCCGCGCGTCGCTGCGGCTGCTGGCCGGTGACGAGAAGTCGGAACCGCGCCGTGCGGTCGTCGCGGTGGACGCGGACGACGTGACGTTGCGCCCGGACCTGGACTTCTCGGTGGTGAAGGTCGTGGGCCCGTTCACGTTGAAGGACGTCGCGTCCGTGCACCTGGACACGGCCGAGGCCGAGGACGACGTGCGCGCCGCCGCCGAGGTCGTGGACGCGGCGGACCTGGGCGACCCGGATGCCGAGTTCGCGCTGGGCAGCGCCGAGGACCACGAGCTGGCCTGGTACGCGGCGCAGGAGCTGGCGTTCGTGCTGGAGCTGATGTGACTCAGGTCACGTCGAACTGAGGTAGAGGTGCCGTGAGCGGCTCCGTCCCCGAGGTGTCCGACACCGGAGAGACGGAGCCGCCATGAACCAGCACGACGTCGACGAGGTCCTGAACCGCCCGCTGAGCCAGGAGCTGCTCGGCCGCGACATCGCCCGGCTGGCGTTCGTCGCGCAGGACGGCACGCCCCGCAACCTCCCGGTCGGGTTCTGCTGGAACGGCAGCGAGATCGTCATCTGCACGTCGAAGAACGCCCGCAAGCTCGCGATGCTGGCCGCGAACCCGGCCGTCGCGCTCACGATCGACACCGAGGCGTTCCCGCCGCGGATCCTGTCCGTGCGCGGCAGGGCCGAGCTCGACCCCGTGGACGACATCCCGGCCGAGTACCTCCAGGTGACCAAGTCCATGACGCCGGAGCAGCGTGCCGAGTGGGAGGCCGACGTCCGTTCGCTCTACACCGACGGCATGGTCCGGATCGTCATCAGGCCGGCCTGGGCGAAGCTGACCGACTTCGAGACCACGTTGCCGGACAACGTCGCCGAGCTCGTGCGGCGCCAAGCCGCGGCGCGGCAGGCCTGAGCACGGCGGAAACCGCCACTCACATGCCCTCGGCGGGCTCCCACAGCTCGATCCGGTTGCCCTCGGGGTCGACGCACCAGCCGAACCGGCCGAACTCCGAGTCCTCGGTTTCCGGCAGCACCTCGACGCCGCGGCCGCGCAGCTTCACCATCAACGACTCCAGGTCGTCGACCCGCAGGTTCAGCATGGTGCGCTGGTGCGGTTCGCCGATGTACTCGGTGTCCTGCGCGAACAACGCCATCGTCGTCGTGCCGGGGCGGTCCGACGTCGCGGTGTCGAGCCAGTGGAAGGTGACGGTGCCGCGTTCGCTCATCGGCACACCGAGGTTCTCGCGGTACCAGGCCGCCAGCCGCACGGGATCCCGGGAACGCAGGAAGACCCCGCCGATGCCAGTCACCCGCGCCACCCGACGGACCCTACTACCGCGTGCCACGATGGGGGAATGGACGCCGTGACGGCTGCACCCGAACCGGTCAACGAACCCGTGCGCACCTACGCTCCCGGCAGCGCGGAACGCGCCTCCCTGCAGGCCCGCATCGCGGAGCTGGAGGGCACCACCCACGAGCTGACGATGACGATCGGCGGCGAACAGCGGATGGGCGGCGGTGACCGCGTCGACGTGGTCCAGCCGCACGACCACCGGCACGTGCTCGGGGTGACCGCGCAGGCCACCGGCTCCGACGTCGCGGCGGCGATGAGGGCCGCGCAGCACGCCGCACCGGGGTGGCAGGAGCTGCCGTACGACGAACGGGCCGCGGTGCTGCTGCGAGCGGCGGACCTGCTGTCCGGCCCGTGGCGCGACACGCTGAACGCCGCCACGGTCCTCGGGCAGTCGAAGTCCGTGCAGCAGGCCGAGATCGACGCCGCCTGCGAGCTGATCGACTTCCTGCGGTTCAACGTCCACTTCGGCCGCCGGGTCCTGGAGGAGCAGCCGGCGTCCAGCCCCGGCGTGTGGAACCGGATGGACCACCGGCCGCTCGACGGGTTCGTCGTCGCGATCACGCCGTTCAACTTCACCGCCATCGCCGGCAACCTGCCGCTGGCACCGGCGCTGATGGGCAACACGGTGGTGTGGAAGCCGTCGCCGACGCAGCAGCTCGCCGCGCACTGCACCATGCGGCTGCTGGAGGAGGCCGGCCTGCCGCCGGGCGTGGTCAACCTCGTCACCGGCGACGGCAAGGCGCTGGGTGAGGTGGCGCTGCGGGACCGGTTCTTCGCCGGACTGCACTTCACCGGGTCCACCCGCACGTTCAAGGCGCTGTGGCAGACCATGGCGAGCAACCTCGACCACTACCGCGCCTACCCGCGGGTGGTCGGCGAGACCGGCGGCAAGGACTTCGTGCTGGCCCACGCCTCCGCCGACCCCGCGGCCCTCGTCACGGGCCTGGTGCGCGGTGCTTTCGAGTACCAGGGCCAGAAGTGCTCGGCCGCGTCCCGCGCGTACATCCCGCGGTCGTTGTGGGACAACGGTGTGCGCGACCAGCTCGTCGACGTCACGAAGTCGTTGGCGTACGGCGACGTCAGGGACCTGTCGGTGTTCGGCGGCGCCGTGATCGACCACCGCGCGTTCGCCAAGCACAAAGACGCACTGCTGATGGCGTCCGCGTCCACCTCCGTCGACGTGCTGGCCGGCGGCACCTGCGACGACTCGGTCGGCTACTTCGTGGACCCGACGGTGCTGCTGGGGACCGACCCGCACCACGACATCTTCACCTCGGAGTACTTCGGCCCGATCCTCGCCGTGCACGTCTACGACGACGCGGACTACGAGGACATCATGGGCGTCATCGACACCTCCACGCCGTACGCGCTCACCGGTGCCGTGTTCGCGCGTGACCGCGTTGCGGTGGAACAGGCCCACCGCGCGTTGCGGTTCGCGGCGGGCAACTTCTACGTCAACGACAAGCCGACCGGTGCGGTCGTGGGACAGCAGCCGTTCGGCGGGTCGCGCGGGTCCGGCACGAACGACAAGGCGGGGTCGATCTACAACCTGCAGCGGTGGACGTCACCGCGTGCCATCAAGGAGACGCTGGTGCCGCCCACGCACCACGGCTACCCGCACATGGGTTAGCGGGCCCGCGGTGCCCAGCCCGTCGCCGCGGTGAGCTTGGTGCTCACGACCCGTTGCGAACGCCCGAACACCGCCAACGACGCCGCGAGCCTCCCGAACGCGCGCGGCAGCCGCGTGATCCCCAGGTCCCGCTTCAGGACCGGCGTGCCGACGTTGTAGACGCCCGCGGGCGCGCCGAGCACGGCGACGGCGGCGGCCGCCGCGTCGCCGGGGTGCACGACCGACGTCCAGCCGTCGCCGACGAGCACGGGCGGCGACTGGGCAGCGCCGCCCATCAGCATCCCGAAGCGCAGGAAGACGCCGCCGGGGTGGCGCAGGACGTTGTGCTGCGCCGTCACCGAGCTGGCGATGTGACCGACGGGCTCGATGGGAGCGTTCTCGTCCAGCTCCCGCTCACCGCTGTCGGCGTACACGAACGAGATGCCCTCCTGCACCACGCGGCCCACGCCCGCCCGCAACGCCGCCTCGGCCACCGCCGCGCTGCCCTCCGTGCGGATGCGGTCGTTCTCGGCCCAGGCACCGGGCAGCACGGCCCTGGCGCTCAACGGGATGCGGGTGGCGAGGTTGAGGACGGCGTCGTAGCCGCTCAGCGCGGCCGTCAGCCGGCCGGCGTCGAACATCGAGGTGGTGTGCCGGTCGAGCACCCCGACCTCGTGGCCCGCCTCCCGCAGCCGCGGCAGAGCTTCCCGCCCGAGCACACCCGTCGCACCGATCACGAAGACCTTCATGACCGGTGGACGGGACAGGCTGCCGATTCGTGACAGCCCGGTTCATGACAGCTCAGCCCGTGGCAGCTCAGCCCGTGGCAGGCAGCCGTTCCAACGCCTTCAGCGCCAGTCCCTGCGTGGTCTGCCCGAGCACGTTGTCGTCCTCGCCCTGCTTGGTCACGGTCAGCCCGAGCAGCTCACCCTCGCGGACCTGCACCACGGCCTCGCACGCCGACGACGCGCACCGGCGGGTCATCGGCCGGTCCTCGACCACCGCGCCGTAGCCGCCGTTCGCCTGCAGCCGCGCCGACTCCTGCTCGAACTTCGCCTCCAGCAGCTTCAGCGTCACCGTTGCCGAGCCGAACGAGAACGTGCACTCGCGCTCACCCTTCGCGGTACCGGACAACGAGCCCAGGTCACCGTCCCGCAGCAGCGTGCACGGGTCGGTGTCGGTGAACTTCGGGGGAGCGGGGTCGCCACCGCAGGCGCTCAGCAGCAGCACCAGGGCCAGAACTCGCTTCATCCACTTCCTCTGCAGTCGGTCACGGGGGTCGGAGCTCAGTCCGTGTGGTCGTCCAGCCCGGCCCGGGAGGCGAGCAGGCGGCGCAACGACGTCAACCGGCCCGGCGCGTCCGGCACGAGCTCGTCGAGCATGCAGCCGGGGTCCTCGGGGGCACCCAGGTGGCCGCAGCCGGGCGGGCACTCCTCGGCGGCCTCCGCGAAGTCGGGGAAGGCCTTCACGATGTCGTCCGGCGTGATGTGCGCGAGGCCGAACGAGCGGATGCCGGGGGTGTCGACCACCCAGCCGCCGCCGGGCAGCCGCAGCGCGACGGCCTGGGTCGAGGTGTGCCTGCCCTTGCCGACGCCGGAGACGACGCCGACCGCGCGGTTCGCGTCCGGGACGAGCTTGTTGACCAGGGTGGACTTGCCGACACCTGAGTGGCCGATCAGGCAGGACACCGTGTCCCGCAGGCGTTCGCGCAGCTCGGCCGGTTCCTCGTCGGACCGGGTCACGAGCACCGGCACGTCCAGCTCGGTGTAGAGCGCGAGCAGGTCGTCGGCCGACGCGAGGTCGGACTTCGTCAGGCACAGCACCGGTTCCAGGCCACCGGCGTACGCGGCGACCAGGCACCGGTCGATGAAACCGGTGCGCGGCGGAGGATCGGCCAGCGCGACGACCATGATGAGCTGGGAGGCGTTCGCGACGACGACGCGTTCGAACGGGTCCGTGTCGTCGGCGGTCCTGCGCAGCACCGAGGTCCGCTCCTCGACGCGCACGATGCGGGCCAGCGTGTCCGGCTGGCCGGAGGTGTCACCGACGATGCCGACCTGGTCGCCGACCACCACGGGCGTGCGGCCGAGCTCACGCGCACGCATCGCCGTGACGACCACACCGGACTCCAACGCGCACGTCCAGCGGCCGCGGTCGACGCCGATCACCATCGCGATCTCGGCGTCGGCGTGTTCCGGCCTGATCTTGCTGCGCGGCCGCGTCCCCTTGCCGGGGCGCACCCGCACGTCCGACTCGTCGAGCTTGCGCCAGTCCCGCTTGCCCACTGCTACGCGCCTCCGCCGAGCATCGCGTCCCACATCCCCGGGAAGTCGGGGATCGTCTTGGTCGTCGACCCGATGTCGTCGACCGAGACGCCCGGCACCACCAGCCCGATGATCGCGCCCGCGGTGGCCATCCGGTGGTCGGCGTAGGCCTTCCACACCCCGCCGTGCAGCGGTGCCGGCTCGATCACGAGCCCGTCCTCGGTCTCGGAGGCGTTGCCGCCCAGCGCGTTGATCTCGTTCACCAGCGCGGCGATGCGGTCCGTCTCGTGGCCGCGGATGTGCGCGACACCGCGGATCTGCGTGCGGCCGCGCGCCACCGTCGCGAGCGCCGCCACCGTCGGCGTCAGCTCGCTCTCGTCGCGCAGGTCGATGTCCACTCCGGACAGCTCAGCCGGTCCGCGCACGGTGAGCCCCTCCTCCGACACCTCGACCGCACAGCCCATGCGTTCCAGGATGCCGCGCACCGCGTCACCGGGCTGGGTGGTCCGCGCGGGCCAGTGCGGGATCGTGACCTGGCCCCCGGTCACCGCGGCGGCCGCGAGGAACACCGTCGCGTTCGACAGGTCCGGCTCCACGTGCCACGTCCGCGCCGCGATCGGGCCCGGCTCGACGTGCCACGCGCTGCTGCCGTCGGTCTCCACCGCGACCCCGACCGAGCGCAGCGTCTGCACCGTCATGTCGATGTGCGGCAACGAGGGCACCGGCCGGCCCGAGTGCCGCACCGTCACGCCCTTGTCGTAGCGCGCCGCCGACAGCAGCAGCCCGGACACGAACTGCGACGAGCCCGACGCGTCGATCGTGACCTCGCCACCGGCCAGCGAACCGCTGCCGCGCAACGTGAACGGCAGCGCGTCACCCTCGACGTCCGCACCGAGCGCGCGCAACGCGTCCAGCACCGTGCTCATCGGGCGCACCCGCGCGTGCGGGTCGCCGTCGAACCTGATCTCGCCCTCGGCCAGCGCGGCGGCCGGCGGCAGGAACCGCATGACCGTGCCCGCGAGCCCGCAGTCGACGTCGGCCGGTCCGCGCAACGCGCCCGGCGTGACGTCCCAGCCGCCGTCCTCCCGGTCGGTGATCCCGACGCCCAGCGACGTGAGCGCCTTCACCATCAACACGGTGTCGCGGCTGCGCAACGGCGCGTGCACCGCGGACGGCCCGTCGGCCAGTGCCGCGAGCACCAGGACGCGGTTCGTGATCGACTTCGAGCCGGGCACCGGCACCGTGGAGTGGACTGGGCCGGACGCGCTGGGGGCTGACCAGTGCTGAGTCATGCCCGGAATGATCCCGCACGGCGTCGAGGGCGGCTCGCACAGGTGTTCCCGACGTGCGACGATTGCGACTTCGGAGGTGATCGGTTTTGTGTGGTAGGTACGCCTCCACCAAGGACCCGGCGCTGCTCGCGGCCGAGTTCGAAGCGGTGGACGCCACCGGCGACGAGGCGCCGGGGACGGACTACAACATCGCTCCCACCAAGCACGTCATGGCGGTGGTCGAGCGCAAGCCGGAGGACGAGGACCTGGAGCGCAGCATCCGCGTGATGCGCTGGGGCCTCGTCCCGCACTGGGCCAAGGACCTCTCCGGCGCGGCGAAGATGATCAACGCCCGCGCGGAGACCGTGCTGTCCAAGCCCGCGTACAAGCAGTCGGCGATGAAGCGCCGGTGCATCATCCCGGCCACCGGCTGGTACGAGTGGCAGCCGGGCGAGGGCCGCAAGCAGCCGTACTTCATGACGCTCGGGGACGACTCGTCCCTCGCGCTGGCGGGCATCTGGTCCGTGTGGTGGAAGGACGACGTCCCGACCGTGACGTGCGCGGTGCTGACGACGGACGCCATCGGCGCGCTGACCGAGGTGCACCACCGGATGCCGTTGCTGCTGCCGCCCGACCGCTGGTCGGCGTGGCTCGACCCGTCCTCGCTCGACCCGAGCGGGCTGCTCGCGCCGGACCCGTCGATCGTCGACGCGCTGGAGCTGCGCCCGGTCTCCACCGCGGTGAACAGCGTGAAGAACAACAACCCGTCGTTGCTGGACCGCGTCTCGCTCACCGAGGACGGGACGCCCGCACCCACCGCGGTCGAGCTGTCGTGACGACGCTGTCGGTGGACACGCCGCACGGCCCCGCACGGGCCTCCCTGCACTGCGCCCACGAACCGCGGGCCGCGCTGCTGCTCGGCCACGGCGCCGGCGGCGGCGTCGAGGCACCCGACCTGGTGGCCGCGTGCCACGCCGCGAACTCCGTCGGCGTGCACGTGGCCCTGGTCGAACAGCCCTACCGCGTGGCCGGCCGCCGTGCCCCCGCGCCGGCGGGCCAGCTCGACACGGCGTGGCTCGCGGTGGTCGAAGACCTGGGCGAACGCTGGTTCGACGGCCTGCCGCTGGTGTTCGGCGGCCGGTCGTCGGGCGCCCGCGTGGCCTGCCGGACGAGCGTCGAGGGCCAGGCCGTGGCGGTGCTGTGCCTGGCGTTCCCGGTGCACCCGCCGGGCAAGCCGGAGAGGTCCCGGATGGCCGAGCTGGACGGCGTCGAGGTCGCCACCCTGGTCGTGCAGGGCGAGAACGACCCGTTCGGCCGCCCGGTGCGCGCCCCGCACCGCGAGGTCGTGCTGCTGAACGGCGACCACTCGCTGAAGGCCTCCATCGCGGACGTGGGCCGGTGCGTGGGCGAGTGGCTTGACCGCGTGCTGCGGCCGCTCGACTGAATCACCTGCTGGGACGGGGTCGCGCCGTTACTGTCCCGCCCCATGACCGTTCTCGACGAGCAGGGCAGACCAGAACCTCCGACCGACGGCGACGAGCTCGCCACCCTGACCGGGTTCCTCGACTTCCAGCGCGCCACCCTCGCGTGGAAGACCGAGGGCCTCACCGCCCAGCAGCTGGCCATGACCACCGCCAAGTCCGAGATGACCCTCGGCGGCCTGGTCAAGCACCTCGCGTACGTCGAGCAGCAGTGGTTCCACGTCGTGCTGCACGACCGCGAGCCGCTGGAGCCGTGGAAGAGCGTGGACTGGAAGGCCGACCACGACTGGGACTGGCACTCGGCCGCCGACCACGCACCGGAGGAGCTCCTCGCGCTGTGGCAGGACGAGGTCGGCCGCTCCCGCGAGGCCGTCGAGGAGGCGCTGGCGACCGGCGACCTCGGCCAGGCGGCCAAGCGCAAACCGTGGCGCGGCGATGACCGCACGGTGAGCCTGCGCTGGATCCTCACGCACATGGTCGAGGAGTACAGCCGCCACAACGGCCACGCCGACCTGTTGCGCGAGGCGGTCGACGGCCGAACGGGCGAATGACAACCGATCGGGGCTCCGCGGCGTTCACCTGGAAGTAGACGAACGCCACATGATCGGGGAGAACTCGTGAACAAGATCCGTCCGACCGCCGTCGCACTGGCCGGTGCCGCCCTCCTGGCCGCCGCGGGCACTCCCGCGCAGGCCGAGACGCCGTGGTGCACCGGCGACGACCTGGTGATCACCGCCCACGACATGCGTCCGACGACGAGCCCGAACAAGGGGCACGTCATCAGGTTCGCGGCCGTCGAGGGCGTCACCTGCACGATCGGCGGCAGCCTGAGCAACGTGCGGTTCCTCGACGCCGAGGGCCGGGACCTCAACGTCCCGCTGACCGGCGGCCAGGGCCCGTACACCGAGGCGACGGTCCACGGCATCTTCAGCGCCGTGGCCTACGTCGGCTCGCCGAAGAAGAGCGACACCGTGACGCCGGCGTTCATCCGGTTCGACCTGCCGGGCAAGGGCAGCCTCGGTGCCAGGGTCACCACGGCGTGGCCGTCGTGGGTCGGCACGCCCGTGCAGTTCACGAACATCGGCTGGCCGGTGAGCTGACCGTTGCCGAGACCGGAACGTGCTAGGCGCTGATCGAGGCCACCACGGCACCGGTGAGCCGCACCAGCTCGGCCGGCGCGATCTCCACCTCGAGCCCGCGCCGGCCCGCGCTGCAGAACACCGTCTCGAACTCCAGCGCGGAGGCGTCCACCACGACCGGGAGGCGCTTCTTCTGCCCGAGCGGCGAGATCCCGCCCGCGACGTACCCGGTGGCGCGCTCGGCGTCGGCGACCACGGCCATCTTCGCCTTCTTGCCCTTCAACGCTGCCGCCAGCGCCTTGAGGTCGAGCTGCACAGTCACCGGCACGACGCCGACCGCGAGCTTGCCGTCGACCTCGGCGACCAGGGTCTTGAGCACGCGGCCCGGCACCAGGCCGAGCGCCTCCGCGGCCTCCAGCCCGTACGACTCGTGGCGGGGGTCGTGCTCGTACGAGTGCAAGGTGTGCGCCACCCGCTGCTTGTCCAGCAGCGCTGTGGCGGGGGTCCCACGTCCGGCCATGCGGAATTACTACCAGCACGTCCGTGTTGGTCAGGACGTGGCTACGAACACGCTCGAGCGGCCCCGCGTAGAGTCAGCACCGACCCAGGACCTGTGGGAAGGGAGCGCGGTGCCCGCCACCGGCACGACGGAGACGACGGCGGAGCGCGCCGCGCGTTTCGAGCGCGATGCAATGCCGATGCTCGACCAGCTGTACTCGGCGGCGTTGCGCATGACCCGCAACCCGGCGGATGCCGAGGACCTCGTCCAGGAGACCTACCTCAAGGCCTACTCGGCGTTCGCGTCCTTCTCGGAGGGCACGAACCTCAAGGCCTGGTTGTACCGGATCCTGACGAACACCTACATCAACGGCTACCGCAAGAAGCAGCGCCAGCCGATCCAGCAGCCGACCGAGGAGATCACGGACTGGCAGCTGGCGCAGGCGGAGAGCCACACCTCGGCCGGGCTGCGCAGCGCGGAGGTCGAGGCACTCGACAACCTGCCTGACAGCGACGTGAAGGAAGCATTGCAGCGGTTGCCGGAGGAGTTCCGGATCGCGGTCTACCTCGCCGATGTCGAAGGCTTCGCGTACAAGGAGATCGCAGACATCATGGGCACCCCGATCGGCACGGTGATGTCCCGGTTGCACCGGGGCCGTCGCCAGCTCCGCGACCTGCTCGCGGACACCGCACGCGAGCGCGGCTTCCTCCGCGGTGGCAACGGTGGCAACGGAGACGCGTCATGAACTGCGGCGAACCCCACGAGACCGACTGCTCCGAGGTCCTGTCCGAGGTCTGGCTGTTCCTCGACCAGGAGTGCGACCAGGGTCGTCGCGCGGCACTGCAGACCCACCTCGACGAGTGCCACCCGTGCCTGGAGCAGTTCGGGCTGGAGGAGCACCTCAAGGCGCTGCTCGCGCGCAAGTGTGGCGGCGATTACGCCCCCGCCGACCTGAAGGCGCGCATCCGGGCCACGATCGTGGAGATCCGCACCGAGGACTGAGCGCCTCGAACACCGCCCCAGAACAACGAAAAGGCCTGGTCACCGTCGTGGTGGCCAGGCCTTTTCGCAGCACTCAGGCGTTGGGGCGCTTGCCTCGGTTGGCGCCGCCCTTTTTGCGGTCGCGGCGCTTGCGAGCACGCTTCGACATGGGTGTCTCCTAGGATCAGAACTGCTTCACCGACCAGTTTCTCATGGAGGAGTTCTGTCTACTCTCACGGACCTGCTGGCCGAGCACACCAAGCTCTCCGGCGCCGCCGCCGACCACCTCCAGCTGGTGGTGGCGGAGTGGCAGCTCCTCTCCGACCTCTCGTTCGCGGACTTCCTGCTGTGGGTGCCGCTGGACGACGACGTCTTCCTGTGCGTGGCCCAGGCCCGGCCCACGACGGCGCCCACCGCCCACCCCGAGGACGTGGTCGGCAGCGAGGTGCGCTCGGACGAGCACCCGCAGCTGCGCCGGGCGATGGACGAGTCGCGGATCTGCCGCGAGGAGGACCCCCGCTGGCACCTGGGCGTGCCGGTGCGGCGCGAGACCATCCCGGTGCGGCTGGGCACGCAGGTCATCGCGGTGCTGAGCCGCAGCACGAACCTGGCCGTGCCGCGGGTGCCGTCGCCGTTGGAGATCTCCTACCTGGGCAGCGCGGCCGACCTGTGCCAGATGATCGCGGACGGCACGTTCCCCGCGCCCGAACCGTCGCCGGACGTGCACACCAGCCCGCGCGTCGGTGACGGCCTGATCCGGCTCGACCCGTCCGGTGCGGTGGTGTTCGCCTCGCCGAACGCGCTGTCGGCCTACCACCGCATGGGGCACGCGTCCGACCTGGTCGGCGTGCACCTGGCGCCGCTGACCCGCAGCCTGATCGGTGACCCGTTCGACGCGACCGAGGTCGCCCAGCGCATCCGGCAGGCGCTCGACGGGCAGCCGTCGATGCGCATGGAGGCCGAGTCGCGCCGCGGTGCCGCGGTCCTCTTCCGGTCGTTGCCCCTCCGGCCACGGGGTCAGGCGGCGGGCGCGATCGTGCTGTGCCGCGACGTCACCGAGGTCCGCCGCCGCGACCGCGCGCTGATGTCGAAGGACGCGACGATCCGCGAGATCCACCACCGGGTCAAGAACAACCTGCAGACCGTGGCGGCGCTGCTGCGGCTGCAGTCGCGCCGGCTGTCGAACCCGGAGGCCAAGGAGGCGCTCGCCGAGTCGGTGCGCCGGGTCACCTCGATCGCGCTCGTGCACGAGACGCTGTCGATGTCCGTCGACGAACGCGTCGACCTCGACGACGTCATCGACAAGGTCATCCCGATGATGGGCGACGTCGCCGTCACCGAGACCCAGGTGAAGGTGCGCCGCGAGGGCGGGTTCGGCATCGTCTCCTCGGAGATCGCGACCCCGCTCGTCATGGTGCTGACCGAGCTCGTGCAGAACGCGTTCGAGCACGCCTACGCCCCTGGCCAGCGCGGGGAGGTCGTCGTGCACAGCGAGCGCTCGGCGAAGTGGCTCGACGTGACGATCTCCGACGACGGCAAGGGCCTGCCGCCCGGTTTCTCCCTGGAACGCACGGATCGTCTCGGTCTGCAGATCGTGCGGACCCTCGTCGACTCCGAACTGAGGGGCTCGTTGAGCTTGCGACGGAGGCCCCGAGGCGGTACAGAGGCGGTCCTGCGCGTGCCGCTGCGGGGGCGGCGCTAAACTGGCCTCGTGCACACGTGACGACCAGCCTCAGCGGTCTCACGTGGTCATGCGGGAGGGTGTGCAAACAAGAAAAGAACCCGACACCTGGCACGGTGTCGGGTTCTTCTCTATGTGTGCTTGTCGCGGCGAACAGCCTGCTCAGGCGTTGCTGCGGGCGCGCGTGCGAGCGTTGCGGCGCTTGAGAGCGCGACGCTCGTCTTCGCTCATCCCGCCCCAGACGCCGGCGTCCTGGCCGCTCTCCAGTGCCCACGCGAGGCAGTCGGAGACGACGGGGCAACGGCGGCAGACGGTCTTCGCCTCGGCGATCTGAAGCAGCGCGGGACCACTGTTCCCAACGGGGAAGAACAGCTCGGGGTCCTCGTCGCGGCAGATCGCGCGGTGGCGCCAGTCCATTGGAACTACTCCTCAGCCTTGGCGCGCACAAAGGCACGCCGGTTGTCAGCGGTCGTTTTGGGGTGCTTGTGAATGCTTTCACGAACGGCTGGGATGTCAAGGGGTTGGCACCAACCCGGTGAGTGAACTCACCCAAAAGATCGACAGCGTTCACCTGGGGTTTCACGCTCTGCTGTCACTCGATTGCTCTACATCCCGGATGGGTAGCGAGACGGTTACAGAACGATCACGGACCGTCGAGTTCGCCCTGCGTCACACAGCTACGGTCAACGCCTGGGGAACCGCTCGGAACTCCACCTGGGTCGTCGTGCCGAGGAAGTCGCCGTCCACCTGCAGGTTGGCGGGTTCCTCGCTCTTCACTTTGACATATTCGACGTCATCGCGCCGCACGAGTTTCGGGCTCTTCGGGTTCCCGGTGGCCAGCACCTGTGTGATGTAGCGCGCAACGGTCGGCGGTCGCAATGTCGTGAGCGCCGACAGGCCCAGCCCGTTGTCGAACGAGGTGCTCGGGTTCAGGTGGATGTCGTTGTCCCCGAAGTACGTCCACGGGTCCGTGTTGGACACGAACACCATGCCGACGTCGAACTGCGGCTCGTCCGGCACCTCGACGGTGAAGCGCTCCGGCGTGCGCACGAGCCTCGCGTACGCCTTGAGCGCCACCGCCAGGTAGAGCGCCGGGCTCGCGTTGCGGCCGCGGGCGCGCTTGGCCTCGACACCGGCCACGACGTCGGCGTCCAGGCCGATGCCCGCGTTGAAGGTGAACCAGCGGCCCTCGTCACGTCCGATGACGTCGGAGAAGACCTGGCCGAGGCCGATGCGGCGGGTCGTGCCGTTCTCGATGGCCTGCAGCAGGACGTGCGTGGCCTCGACGGGGTCGCGCGGGATGCCCAGCGCGCCCGCGAAGACGTTCGCGGAACCGCCGGGGACGACGCCCAGCATCGGGGTGTCGGGGCGGGGGCCGTGCAGCAGGATGCCGTTGACGACCTCGTTGACCGTGCCGTCGCCGCCGTGGGCGATGACCAGGTCGAACCCGTCCTTGACCGCCTGGGCGGCCGCGTCGAGCGCGTGGCCGCGGTAGGAGGTCTGGACGATCTCCAGCTTCACGTCGGAGGCGAGTGCGTGCGCCAGCACGTCGCGACCCGCCGGCGTCGTTGTAGTCGCCTGGGGGTTCACCACGAGAAGAGCGCGCACCACTTGAGGGTAGGACAATGCGTGACCGCTCGCGGTTCGCATGTCCTCCCTCGGAGCGACTCCAGCCTCACGAAAGTGGCGTAGATCTCCCTCCGCTCGCACCGCGCCGAGCCCGCAGGCGAGTGCACCCCGGACGACCGCCGGCTCGCTGAAGGCCCCTTGATCTTCCCCCCTCCCGGCGGGCTCGCAGAGCCCTCCAACCGGGTGGCCTACGATCCGTGACCAGTACAGAACGTGAGGAAAGGTCGCCTGTGACTACCGGTACCCCGGCCCCGCCGCGCGCGGTGCGGACCGCCGCCGCACTCACCTTCGTCCAGGGGCTCGGCGGCATCGCGCTGGCCGGCGCGCTCGTCCTGCGGGTGCTGCAGGGCGCTCCCTCCGCAGGTCCGGTGCTCGGAGCCGCCGGTGTGCTCGTGCTGTGGTTCGGCGGGGTGATCTTCGCCTGCGTGATGCTGTTCCGCGGCCGGCACGGCGCCCGCACGCCCGTGATCGTCACGCAGCTGCTGCTCCTGGGCTGCGCCTGGTACGCCTACGGCCCGTCCGAACAGCCGCTCATCGGATCTCTGGGCGGCATCTACTGCGTCGTGGTGCTCGTCCTGCTCTTCACCCGCGACGGCCGGGAGTGGGCGCTCGGTTTGCCGAGCGTCGAAGAAGACAAAGCCGACTAACGGAGGGTGGTCACGGTCACGCAGTCGGGTGAAGCTGTCGGTGGTTGCTTAACCACTCCCTGCACTCACGAGGTGACCAACCATGCGTTTCAAGACCGCGATCGCGAGCGCTTTCCTGGCGGCGCTTTCCCTCGCACCCATGACGGCGACGGCCACGGCCGCGCCGGAAGAGCCGAGCATGTCGCCGATGATCATCGGCGGCAGCTACGCGCAGAACTTCCCGTACGCCGCCCGCCTGTTCTTCAACGGGCGGGAGAACTGCTCCGCCACGAAGATCGCACCTCAGTGGATCCTGACCGCTGAGCACTGCGTCTCGGGCAGCGGCACGTACACGTTCCGCGCGGGCAGCCTGGACCAGACGTCCGGTGGCCAGCTGGTCACCGCGACCCAGATCATCAAGCACCCGTCGGCCGACCTCGCGCTCGCGCGGGTCGGCACGTCGATGTCGGCGCCGTTCGCGCCGCTCGGCACGACGTCGGACGTGGCCAACGGCAACACCGTGCAGCTCTACGGCTGGGGTGCCACCTGCACCAACCAGCCGGAGATCAACTGCCAGTCGCGCTACCTCAAGGTCGCGAACACCCGCGTGACGTCGGTCAACGGTCGTGACTACCGCGGTGGCACCGCGGTGGCCGTGACCCGCGTCGACGGCATCGCCGCCGGCGGTGACTCGGGTGGCCCGATGTTCTCCAACGGCAAGCAGGTCGGTGTCGCCTCGACGTCGGACCGCTCGACGCGGTCCAACTACACCCACGTCGGCGTGTACCGCTCCTGGATCCGCCAGTACGCGGGCGTCTGATCCCGAAGTAACGCGGGGGCTCCGCGTTCCTCTCAGGGGAACGCGGGGCTCCCGCGTGTCACGTGGAAGCACGTGCGTATGTCACCGAGCGTGTTCACGAATGGTGGATGGACACGAACGGAGTAGCCAGCTACCGTGCTGCCAGCGTTCGCGCCGCTCGGGAGCAGGGTGAGGTGCGCAGTGCAGGACGGCCCGCAGCGGGTGACGACAGGCAGCAGTTCCGAACGACCCAACGAGGCGCGCCTCTTCGACTACTACCTCGGCGGCGCCCACAACTTCGCGGTTGACCGGGCTCTCGCCGAGGAGACGATCAAGCAGTTCCCCATCGCCGAGATGGCCCGCACGATCAGGTCGTTCTCCCGCCGGGTGGTGCGCTTCTGCGCCGAGGACCTCGGCATCCGCCAGTTCCTCGACCTCGGCAGCGGCATCCCGACCGTCGGCAACGTCCACGAGGTGGCCCAGGCCGTCGACCCCGCGTGCCACGTCGTGTACGTGGACCGCGACCCGGTCGCCGTCGCCCACTCCCGCACGATGCTGCGCGAGAACCTCAACGCCGCCATCGTCCAGGCCGACATCTGCGACGTCGGCGCCGTGCTGCGCGACCGGGAGACCCGCCGCCTGCTCGACTTCGAGAAGCCGGTGGCCGTCCTGATGATCGGCATCCTCCCGTACGTCCACGAGGACCCCACCGGTGTCGTCGCGCGCTACCGGGCCGCGGTGAGCGGGGGGAGCGTGCTGGCGCTGACCCACCTGACCCGCGATGTGGAACCCGAGCTCGTCGACAAGCTCGTGACCCTGGCGGACGGCCTGCAGACGCCCCTCGTGCCGCGCACGAAGCAGGACGTCGAGGAGTTCGTCTGCGGCCTGGAACTGCTCGAACCGGGCCTCGTGCTCGCCGCGCACTGGCGGGCCGACGGTGAGCTGCCCGGCGGTTCGGCGGCGGCCGACGCGTCGACCTACGGTGCCGTCGCGCTCATCCGGGACTGACGAGCAGGTAGCGCTCGACCCAGAAGCTCGTCACGGCGCGCGGCTCCTCCTCCGGCGGGAACGGCGAAGGCCGGGCCCCAGAGGTGGGCCCGGCCTGGTCGTTTGCTGCCGCGTCAGCCCCGGTAGGCGCCGCCGGCCGCGGCCGGGCCCTGGTACTGCGCGCTGCCGAAGCCGAGCATCGGGTAGCCGATGAAGCCGAACAGCCACAGCCCGAAGAACCCGAACACGCCGCTCTTGCCGAACGACTTCGCGATGTCGAGCGACACGATGATCGAGATCACGAGGTTGACGAGCGGGATGATCATCAGGATCAGCCACCAGCCCGGACGGCCGGCGACCTTCAGCCAGACGTAGATGTTGTAGATCGGGATGATGGCGGCCCAGCCGGGCTTGCCGGCCTTGCTGAACGTCGCCCACATGCCGGCGATGACGAGCACCGCGAACACGAGGCTGAAGATCAGGGAGCCGGTGCTCGAGCCGGAGTCTTCGTACACGGTAGGTCCTTCCAGGATTTGCCGGGGATCGGCGACGCGGGACGCTGCCAGCACCGAGCACCGGTCCTCAGTGGAATTCCCGTTTCGTGAGCCTTTCGAGACCTTCCGTCAACCTTCAGCGTGCAGCGCCGAGCTCCCGCAGCGCGTGATCGGCCACCCGCATCACCGTCCACTCGTCCATCGGGACGGCACCCAGCGACTTGTAGAACCCGATCGACGGCTCGTTCCAGTTGAGCACCCACCACTGCAGCCGGGTGTACCCGCGCTCGACGCATTCCCGCGCGAGCACCTCCAGCAGCTGCTTGCCGAAGCCCTTGCCGCGCTGCTCCGGCGTGACGTAGAGGTCTTCGAGGTAGATGCCGTGAACGCCGTCCCACGTCGAGAAGTTGAGGAACCACAACGCCATGCCGACGACCTGACCGTCCACTTCGGCCACGTGCCCGAACAGCGCGGGGTGCTCGCCGAACAGCGCCGTCCGCAGCTGCTCGGCCGTGAGGTGGCACTGCTCCGGCGCCCGTTCGTAGAGCGCGAGCTCGTGCACCAGCCGCACGACCGCGTCGACGTCGCGCGCTTCCACCCTGCGGATCATCACACCTCCCAGGCAGGCACGTTGAGCCTGCGCACCTGCGGGTCGCCCCGCTCGTCGCCCAGCTGGCAGGTGCCGGCCGGGTCCAGTCCGAAGTGGACGCCCTGGTCGGGCGCCAGCCCCAGCCACGCGGCGATCAGCACGCGGCTGAAGTGGCCGTGGCCGACCAGCACCACGTCACCACCGGGCAGGACGCGGCGCACCTCGGCGAGCACCTTGCGGGCCCGCTCCTGCACCTCCGCGTGCGTCTCGCCGCCGGGCATCGGGTGCGTCCACACGGTCCAGCCCGGCACGCGCTCGCGGATCTGCGGCGTGGTGATGCCCTCGTAGTCGCCGTAGTCCCACTCGGCCAGGTCCTCGGTCGTCGCCGTGATCTCCAGTCCGGCCAGCTCCGCCGTCCTGGTGGCGCGTTGCCGCGGGCTCGTCAGCACGAGCGCGGGCGCCTGGTCCGTCGCTCTGAGCCGGGCGAGCGTGGCGCCCGCCCTGCGTGCCTGCTGCTCGCCCTCGGGCGTCAGCTCGATGTCGGTGCGTCCCGTGTGCCTGCCGCTCTCGGACCACTCGGTCTGGCCGTGGCGCAGCAGGTAGAGGTGGGTGCTCACCTGTTCGATCCTAAGGAGTGGCCGCGACCACGTTTGGGGGAGTCTCCGTTCGAGGTACCCCGCTCGCCATGACCTCCGAGCCCCACGACCACGGCGAGCCCGACGAGGTGGATGCCCGGGAGATCCGCGAGGCCTTCGGGGTGCGCGTCGCGCGCATCCGGGCCGAGCTCACGTCGACGTGGAACAAGCTGCGGCAGAACGAACGCGACGCCGACAACAGGGGAGAATGACCTCCTGGCGCTCGGCTCTGGGGCGCATAGGTCGTTGAACAACCCGCAGACGCAAAACGACGCTGGCCCGCGAACGAATTCGCAGGCCAGCGTCGTTCACAAGGCTGAGGGAATCAGCCCTGCTTGGTCTCCCAGAAGATCTTGTCGATCTGCGCGATCAGGTCCAGCAGCTGCTGCCCCGTCGCCGGGTCCATCGAGCCCTTGGTGCCCGACGCACCCGCCGCCTTGGTGGCGCGGTTGAAGAGGTCGTGCAGCTCGGGGTACTTCTCGAAGTGCGGCGGCTTGAAGTAGTCCGTCCACAGCACCCACAGGTGGTGCTTGACGAGCTCGCTGCGCTGCTCCTTGATCAGGACGGCGCGCTCCCGGAACTCCGGGTCCTCGTTGGCCTGGTACTTCTCCTGGACCGCCTTGACGGACTCGGCCTCGATGCGGGCCTGCGCGGGGTCGTAGACGCCGCAGGGCAGGTCGCAGTGCGCGGTGGCTTCGACGCGCGGGCGGAGAATGCGCGACACGAGTCGCATCGTTCCTCCCAGAGTGAAAACAGTGGATGCTCCGACAAGTAGGACCCTACTCCGGCTGACCGAAGGGTGATCGTTGAGACCGCGCCTTTCCACCGTGCTCGTCCGCGGACCGTCGATGGCACCAGCGCTGCGCAGTGAGGACGTCGTGCTGGTCAGCTGGGGTGCGCGGCCCAGGGCCGGCGACGTCGTGCTGGTCAGGTGGGCGCAGCGGCCCGGTCAGCTGTCGGTCAAGCGCGCCTCCCACCTGGTGGACGGCGGGTGGCACGTGGTGGGGGACAACCCGTTCGCCAGCACGGACTCCGGGCAGCTCGGGCCGGCCGAGGTGCTCGGGGTCGTCAGGGCGCGGTTGTGGCCGCGGCCGCGGTTCAGGCTTTGAGGGACGCGTACAGGGCCACGCAGTCCTCGTAGCGGGGGAGGACGCCGGCCTCGTAGGCCTCGGCCAGGGTCGGGGCGGCGGTGTCCTTCTCCGAGAGCAGGAACTCGATCTCGCGCGGCCACGGCAGGTCGAGGGCCGGGTCGAGCGGGGTGAGGCCGTGTTCGCCGGAGGGGTTGTACGGGGTGGAGCACAGGTAGTTCATGGTCGTGTCGTCCTCCAGCGCGATCATCGCGTGGCCGAGGCCCTCCGCCAGGTAGACGGCGTTGCACTTCTGCGCCGTCACCAGCACCGCGTCGAACTGGGCGAACGTCGGCGAGCCCACCCGGATGTCGACGACCACGTCGATGAACGAGCCGCGCGGGCAGAACACGTACTTCGCCTGGGAGGGCGGGACGTCCGCGTAGTGGATGCCGCGGATCGTCCCGGCGCGCGAGACGCTGTGGTTGGTCTGGGCGACCCGCAGCGGGTGGCCGACCGCCTCGACGAACGCCGCCTCCTGGTACGGCGAGACGAACACGCCGCGGTCGTCGGGGAAGGTCCGGGGCGTGAACTCGAAAGCGCCGTCGATTTTCAGCGAACTCGCCTGCATGCCGTCACTCTAAGGCGTCATGTTTTCTTGACCGATCGGGTGCTTCCTGCCTGCATAAACCGACCGGTCGGTGCAGAAAACCGGACGGACGTCTTGCTACATGCCCTCTGACCTGCGGAAAAAGTGTGATCCCCGCCGCAGACAGGTCGGTCCGGTCCTGCCACACTTCGCTCCACCCGCAGCACTCGGACTGTTCCCGGACGCAACTCGTCGGAGGACGTCGACCGAGTTTCCAGGCCCCGTGTACCCGGTGTGACAACGCTGGGCCGGTGCGCCGTTTGGTGATGAGCCCACAGCTAGAGGGGCCACTACGCCGCCCGCACCGCAGGAGGGACGCCGTGACAGCAGTGAACGAAGCCCGTACCGAGAACTCCGATCTGACGCAGCTGACGGACGAGGAGATCTTCACCGCGCACCTGGGCGGGAAGCTCGAGGTGGGCGCGACCGCCTCGCTCGCTGACCCCAAAGCGCTGTCCATCGCGTACACCCCCGGTGTCGCTCGGGTGAGCAGGGCGATCGCGCAGGACGCGAGCCTCGCCGCCCGGTACACCTGGGCGCACCGGCTGGTCGTCGTCGTGAGCGACGGCACCGCCGTGCTCGGCCTCGGCGACATCGGCCCCAGCGCGTCGCTGCCCGTCATGGAGGGCAAGTCGGCGCTGTTCAAGACCTTCGGCGGCCTCGACTCCATCCCGCTCGTGCTCAACACGACCGACGTGGACGAGATCGTCGAGACGCTCGTGCGACTGCGCCCGTCGTTCGGCGCGGTCAACCTGGAGGACGTCTCCGCACCGCGCTGCTTCGAGCTGGAGCGGAAGCTGGTCGAGGCGCTCGACTGCCCGGTCATGCACGACGACCAGCACGGCACCGCCGTGGTGTCGCTGGCCGCGCTCAACGGCGCGAACGAGGTCCTCGGCAAGGGCATCGGCGACCAACGGGTGGTCATCTCCGGTGCGGGTGCCGCCGGCATCGCCATCGCCAAGATCCTCATCGCCGCCGGCGCCGGTGACATCACGCTGCTCGACTCGCGCGGCATCGTCCGCACGGGCAGGGCCGGTCTCAACCCCGTCAAGGAGGAGATCGCGGCGCTCACCAACACCTCCGGCCTCGACGGCGGCATCGACGTGGCCCTGCGCGGCGCGGACGTCTTCATCGGCGTCTCGTCGTCGAAGGTGCCGGAGGACCTGATCGCGAGCATGGCGAGCGGCTCGATCGTGTTCGCGCTCTCCAACCCGGACCCCGAGGTGCACCCGGAGGTCGCCGCACGGCACGCCGCGATCGTCGCGACCGGCCGCAGCGACTTCCCCAACCAGATCAACAACGTGCTCGCGTTCCCCGGCATCTTCCGCGGCGCATTGGACGCGGGCGCGCGCCGGATCACCGAGGGCATGAAACTCGCCGCGGCCGACGCCATTCTGGCGGTCGCGAAAGATGATTTGGGCCCAGACCGAATTGTTCCGTCCGCGCTCGACCCGCGGGTCGGTCCCGAGGTCGCCGCGGCCGTCGCGGTGGCCGCGAAGGCCGACGGCGTGGTCTGATCTCGGCGAACACCACCGCGGAGCGGCGCGCGTATTTGCCACCTTTGTGCATCACGCGGTTGAGCGGAACCACGAACGTGGCTTTTCGTTAACCCGTGCAGGGGTGGGCGATGACGCTCCGAAGCGCTACCGTCCCTCTCCTCGGGTGTTCACCCGGGGAGAGGGTTCGTGTTTGCCGCCGTTCGGGTGCCGTTGTCGTGCCCACCCGAATTGCCGCGGGCGGCTAATGCGGGAGAGGGTGGGCCGGTGCCCAAGTGGGTGGGACGCGCGACGGTGGTGAACGGCCGTGCCAGATCGGCGGCTGCTCAGGAGGCGGAGAAGCCGCCGGTGACGCTGGACGGGCTGACCCTGCCCGACGCGCCGTCGTTGCTGGTCGACACCAAGGGCGTCGTCATACGGGCGAACCCGGCCGCCGTCGGGCTGGCCGGCGCGCAGGGGGCCGACGACCTCGTCGGGCACCCGCTGGGCGAACTGCTGCTGGGCAACTCCTCCGACCTCCGGCTGTCCCGCGCGGACGGCACGCTGCTGCCCGTGCGGGTGGCCCGGCACGCGGTTCCCGGCACCGGGCTGCAGGCCGTCCTCCTGATCGACGTGTCCGACCTCTCCGCGGCGGCGGACGCGCTGCGTGACGAACAGCGGCGGCTGCGCAAGGTCCAGCGGGTCGCCCAGCTCGGGTCGTGGGAGTACGACCCCGAGACCGGTCTGACGGTGTGGTCGGACACCCACTACGAGCTGCTCGGCATCACCCGCGGCAAGGTCGTCCCCGGCGCGCAGGCCGTGCTCGACGTCGTGCACCCCGACGACTACGACATGGTCGAGTCGTACTGGCACGGCCGCGAGATCACCGGCGACCCGATAGACATCGAGTACCGGATCGTCCGCCCGGACGGCCAGCTGCGGTGGATCCGCGGCGTGGCCGAGGCGCGGCTCACCGACGGCAGGCTCGACAAGATCACCGGCTACATCCGCGACATCACCGAGTCGAAGCGCGCGGCCACCGATCTCGCCCAGGAACGCGCACGGCTGCTGGAGGCCCAGCGCATCGCCAGGATCGGCAGCTGGGCCTACGAGACCGGCACCCGCGCCGTGCACCGCAGCGAGGTGCTGCTGGAGATGTACGCCGAGCTGGGCATGACACCGGACGACGACCTGCTCTGCGGCGTGCACCCGGACGACCGCCAGGCCGTCACCGACCTGCGCCACCGGCTGCTGCACGCGCAGGACAACGACCCGGTGGAGGTCGAGGTCCGCAGCGAGTCCGGCGACCGCGTCTACATCTGCCGCGCTCGCGCGGAGATCTCCTCGTTCGGCCGGATCGAGCGCTTCCACGGCACCATCCAGGACGTCACCGAGGCCCGCGCGCTGGAACGCCAGCTGCGCGACGACCGCCGAAGATTGGCCGATGCCCAGCAGGCGGCACGGCTGGGCACGTGGGAGTGGAACCCGGCCACCGACGAGACGGTGTGGTCGGACATGCTGCGCGAGCTCTACGGCCTGCCCGAGGACGCCAGCAGCCGTTACGAGACCTACCTCGACCTGATCCACCCGGAGGACCGCGGCTGGGTCGACGACCTGTGGCGCCAGCTCGCCCGCGACGAGGTGCCCGTCCAGTGCGAGCACCGGCTCGTGCGCCACGACGGCCAGACCCGCGTCTTCCGCTGCCACGGCATGATCGTCCGCGACAACCACGGCCAGCAGCTCGCCGTCGGCACCGCCCAGGACGTCACCGAGCAGCGTGCCGCCGAGGCGCGCATGAAGCGTTCCTCGCAGCGCTTCACCGACCTCGTGTCCGTGACGCCGGTGGGCATCGGCCTGTTCGACGAGGGCGAACGGCTCGTGGACGCCAACGACGCGTTGTGCGACCTGCTCGGCATGGAGCTGGAACAGCTGCGCGGCATGACCGCGGAGCAGCTCACGCACCCCGAGGACACCTCGCCCGGCCTGCAGTGGGCCGCCGAGCGCACGCAGAAGATCCCGCAGCGCATCCTCGTCCGCCCCGACGGCGAGAAGGTGTACTGCGAGCTGCACATCGCGTTGTCCGTGCAGGACGACGGCCGCCGCTTCTGGCTGATCGTGTTCCTCGACATCACCGAACGCCGCCGCGCCGCCGAGGCCCTGCGCCACCAGGCCACCCACGACGAGCTGACCGGCCTGCCGAACCGCGCGCTGGTGAAGGAGATCCTCGGCCGGCTCCTGGACGGCCCCGGCCGGTCGAAGGTCGCCGTCTTCTTCTGCGACATCGACAACTTCAAGCGCGTCAACGACTCCCTCGGCCACGACGCCGGCGACGAGCTGCTGGTCGCCTTGGCGCGCAGGCTGGAGGGCGGCCTTCCGGACGGGTGCACGGCCGCGCGGTTGTCCGGCGACGAGTACGTGATCATCTGTGAGGACATCGACGCCGTGGGCGGTGTCGACGCACTGGCGACCCGCGTGGCGTCCCTGTTGCGGACCGCGGTCCCCGTGCACGGCCAGCTCGTCCGCGTGTCCGCCTCCATCGGCGCCGCGGTGCCGAACGGTTCCCGCGCGAACGGCGCGGACCTGCTGCGTTTCGCGGACGCGGCGATGTTCGAGGCCAAGCGCAACGGCGCCGGTCGCGTGTCCCTCGCCTCCGCCGCGCTGATCGCCTCCGCCGACCGCCAGGTGCACCTGGAGGGCCAGCTGCGCGAGGCACTGCAGCACGACGGCCTCGCACTGCACTACCAGCCGGTCGTCGGCGTCGACGGCTCGGTCCTGACCGCCGAGGCCCTCGTCCGCTGGCCGCACCCCGACCGCGGCCTGCTGCCACCCGACGTGTTCCTGCCGGTCGCCGAACAGGGCGACCTGATGCGCGAGCTCGACCGCTGGGTGCTCCGCACCGCGCTGAAGGAGGCCGCGACCTGGCCCGCACCCGACGGCCGCCCGGTGTCGGTGGCCGTGAACCTCGCCGGCCTGGTGCCCGGTGACCCCGAGTTCGTCGACATCGTGTCGACCGCGATCCTCGAGTCCGGCGTGCCGTGGGACCGGGTCGTGCTGGAACTGGTCGAGACCGCACTGGTCGACCTGCCCTCGCGGGTCCGCCAGTCGATGGACGAGCTGGTGCAGCGCGGCGTCCAGTTCGCGGTGGACGACTTCGGCACCGGCTACTCGTCGCTGGCACGCCTGAAGGACCTGCCGGCCCAGATCATCAAGGTGGACCGCCGCTTCGTCTCCGGCGTGGGCAACGACTCCTCCGACTTCGCCGTCGCACGCGCGGTCGTCGACATGGCGCGGGCGATGGGGCGCAAGTGCGTGGCCGAGGGCGTGGAGACGGCGACGCAGTTCCACGTGCTGCGCGGGGTCGGGGTGGACGCGTACCAGGGGTGGCTGTTCTCCCGGCCGGTGCCGCCGAAGGAGTTCAGGGCGATACTGGCCCTCGGGCCCCTGCACATCCCCCGTGCGGGGTGAGCAGTTCCCTCACCTGCGTTTTTACAGTAACCCCCACCTAATGCGGGGTATACTGTAAATCGGAGGACAGCGGATGAGCTTGGTCGGATGGCTTTCGGTCGCCGAAGCGGCCCAACGGCTCGGGGTGTCCGCTGCGCAGGTCCGGGACCTGGTGGCAGCAGGACGGCTGAACGCCGTCAAACCCGGGCGCGACCTGCTGGTCGACGCTGACGCGGTCCACCGGCGGCTGTACGTCGAGAAGCCGCAGCGCGGACAACCGTGGTCGCCGCGGATCGCTTGGGCCGTGCTCGCTCACGCGTCAGGTGCGCACGTGGACTGGCTGTCCCCTTCGGAACTGGTTCGCGTGAAGCGCTATGCGCAGCGACCCCTGAGCGACTGGCCCCGATTGCTGGCCAGGCGTGCGGACGTCCGCTGTGCGCGCATGCTGGCGAACGTTCTTCGTCGTGCCGAGGAGTTGCCGGGCGTCGCGATCGGCGGCGTCCGAGCCGCGAACCACCACGGGGCCGCGCTGGTCTCGGCGGACGAGCCGCACGCGGAGCTGCTGACCTCTGTCGAGGCGTTCGACGCGCTTGCGCGCATGAGGGGCAGCAGTTGGGATTCGCCGAAGCCGAATGTGACTGTGCGTGTCCTTCCTGGAGGGCTGCCCCGGTCTGTCGAGGAGATGGTGTTCGGCGCGCCGTACGTGCCGAAATCCGTTGCCGCGGCGGATTTGCTGGACTTGGGCGACGAACGGTCACGTGGAGCTGCTCAGGAGCTGCTCACCCACATTCGGTAACGTTGCGCGATGATCTTCGCGCGTTGGCCTGATCTGCACGTCGCGGGAACGGCCGTGCTGCCCGAACTCGGCGACTCGACGCTGTGGCCGAGCCTGCTCGATCTGAGCGAGGCGCTGCCGGCGGACCACGTGATCATCGGCGGGGTGATGGTCTACCTGCACGGTGCAGTCCTGGGGCGTCAACCTGTCAGGGTCACCCGGGACGTGGACGTGCTCTTCGACGTGCAGTTGGTCCCGTCATGCCTGCGCGATGCCGTCGAGGTGTTGCAAGGCCTGGGATACCGGGTCGATCCGGCGAGCCCGGACGCCTCGACGCACAGGTACATCGGTGCGAACGACGAACGCGTCGACGTTCTCGCGCCGGCCGGGGTCCGGCCACCACCCGACCTGACCACGACGCCGCCGGGGCGGACGATCGAGGTGTACGGCGGCCTTGCCGCGCTGCGCAACCGTGTCGCCGTGCGTGCCGAGTACCGAGGGCGGACGGGCGCCGTTGTGCTTCCGGACCTGGCCCGAGCCCTCTGTCTCAAGGTCGTCGCCTACGCGGGCGAGGCGCACCGGTCGCCCGCTGCGGCCTTCGGCTCCCGGCATCTGGAGGACCTGGCGTTCCTCACCTCGCTGGTGGACGACGCCGACGTGCTGCTGGAGCAGTTGGGTCCGCCTCCGGCGAACGGCCGTTTCGCACAGGCCTCCGTGTTGGACGAACCGGAGCACCACGCATGGCGTGCCGTGGGCGACGACGCCGAGGACGCTCGGCTGACCTGGGACCTCCTGCGCCACGGTGACTAGCCCTCCGGCCGCTCCACGTACCGCGCGCTGGCCGACACCTCCGGCAGCAACGCCGCGATCCGGTGCTTCGGCAGGTCGATCAACCGCAGCTCCAGATCCTCCGAGTCCGCCGCGGCGTTGTCCACGACCTCGGCCGCCTGCCGCTTGGTCAGCAGGCCCTGCGAGGCCGTGATCAGCGCCTCGCGCCAGACGTTGCGCAGCTTGCCGTGCGCCTTCATCAGCACCTCGCGCACGACCCGGTCGCCGAGGGACAGCGAGCCGTGCAGAACCTGGTCGGCGACCACGATCGTGGTCTTGCCGTCCGGCTTGTTGCGCAGGAACTTGAGCGTGAAGCGGGTGCGCACGAGCGACTGCAGCTCCTGCTGGCCCGCCGCCGACGACACGGCCGGGTGGTTGTTCGGCACCAGGCAGGCCAGGCGGGCGGGGGAGGACGCCAGCAGCGTCCGCAGCAGCCACGGGCCGGGGTCCGCGGACAGGTCGACGGCCAGGGACGCCGCGCCCTTGCCGACCGGTTCGGCCCACCCGGCCGCGCGCGGCTTCGGGGGTGGGGAGGACTCGGGGCGGGGGGCCAGTTCGGACAGGGCGGCGAGGGCCTCGCGGGACGGGCCGGTGGACTCCACGGACTGCGCGCCGTGGGTGTAGATGCGGGTGCCGCCGGTCACCGCGCGGCGGCCCGTCGGGCGGCAGACGTACAGGTCGGCGGCCGAGCCGATGGCCTGGGCGCCGTCGAAGCGGTGGAACGCGGGCAGGATCGCCTCGAAGACGAGGCCGAGCTTCTGCAGTTCCTGCTGCACCTTCAGGCCCAGTGCCGGGGTGCGGTCAGAGAAGCCGTAGGCGAGCAGCACGCGGCCCGAAGCGATGTCGGACAAGGCCTCCACCGCGCGGCCGGCGAACAGGGCCATGCCCTCCGGCGTGTACGGCGGGTCGGAGAACACGAGGTCCGCCGACTCCAGCACGGACGCGGGCAGGCCGAAACGCATGTCGCAGTGCAAGGTTCTGATGGTGAGGCCGCGGTCGCGGGCGCGCGAGTCGATGAACTCCAGCAGGCGCTCGTCGAGGTCCACGACGGTGATGGACACCGCGGGGTTCACCGCGGCGACCGCCAGCGAGGTCAGGTCGTGGTCGCCCAGGCACAGCAGGTGCTTGCCCGCGAGGTCGTAGACCGAGTTCAGGTGCACGGCGCGGTGGAGTGCGGTCTCCGCGGTGGCCTGCACGTGGTCCAACGAGGACAACGGCGGTGGCACGTCGGCGATGTCGACGAGGATCTGGCGCAGCACGTCGGTGTGGTCGCGCACGCCGGCGACGGCGAACGCCTCGCGGTAGGCGGGGACCAGCTTCGGCGCGATGCGGTAACGATCACCTGAAGATTCGGCGTCGTCGCCGAGGGCTTTCAGCAGGTCCTGGACCGTGCGGCGGGGGACAGCGGGCAGGCGCACCAGCTCCGCCAGCGGGTGCCAGTCCTGGCTGAGCAGGGACAACACCTCGCGGAGCTTGCGCGCGTGCACGCCGCGGTCGGACAGCAGCGTGCGCACCTGGTCGATCGTCACAAGCGGTAAACCATACGGGCTGTCACATTCTGGAACGCTGTGCCGGGGTACGCCGAACGAGTTAAGGTCTCAGGGATCTGCATCCAGGGCGGTCCGAACCGGGGAGACCGTCACGACCGGAGGGATCCGAAGGGTGATCGAGTTCCGGGCCGTCACCAAGCGGTTCGAGGACGGGACCATCGCTGTCGATCAGCTCGACCTCGTGGTCGAGGCGGGCACCATCACGGTGTTCGTCGGTCCTTCCGGATGTGGCAAGACGACGTCGCTGCGCATGGTCAACCGCATGATCGACCCCACCTCGGGCACGATCCTGGTCGACGGCGAGGACGTGCTCGAGGTCGACCCGCCCACGTTGCGGCGCGGCATCGGCTACGTCATCCAGCAGGCCGGGCTGTTCCCGCACCGCACCGTCCTCGACAACGTCGCCACGGTGCCGCTGCTGTCCGGTTGGGACAGACGCAAGGCCCGCACGCGCGCCGCGGAGCTGCTGGAGATCGTCGGGCTGGACCCGAGCTTCGGCAAGCGGTACCCGGCGCAGCTCTCCGGCGGCCAGCAGCAGCGCGTCGGCGTCGCCCGCGCGCTCGCCGCCGACCCGCCGGTGCTGCTGATGGACGAGCCGTTCAGCGCCGTCGACCCGGTCGTGCGCGAGGACCTGCAGAACGAGCTGCTGCGGTTGCAGGCCGAGCTCGACAAGACCATCGTGTTCGTCACCCACGACATCGACGAGGCGCTCAAGCTCGGCGAACGGGTCGCCGTGTTCCAGACCGGCGGCCACCTGGCGCAGTACGCGCGGCCGGCCGAGCTGCTGAGCGCGCCCGCCAACGACTTCGTGGCGTCGTTCGTCGGCAGGGACCGCGGCTACCGCACCCTGACGTTCCTGCACGCGGACGTGCCCGTGCACCCCGTCGCCACCGCCAGGATCGGCGAACGCGTCACCGTCACCGACTGGACGCTCGCCGTCGACGAACAGAACAGGCCGAAGGGCTGGCTGTCCGGAGTGGACGGTGAGGTGCTGGTCAGCGAGGACCACCTCGTCTCCGGCGGGTCCCTCTACGACGGCGGCTCGTTGCGCGGCGCGCTCGACGCGGCGCTCAGCTCGCCGTCCGCGCTCGGCGTCACCGTCGACGGCTCCGGCGCGGTGATCGGCGTCGTGCGGGCCGACGACGTGATCAAGGCCCTCGCGAAGGCCCGCGCGGCGGGTGAGGTCCCCAAGTGAACTGGATTTTCGAGAACTGGGAGAAGTTCTGGGAAGTCACGGAGGTTCACGTCCGGCTCGCCCTCCTGCCGGTGGTGATCGGGTTCGTGCTCTCGATCCCGCTCGGGTGGTGGGCCAGCCGGTCGCAGCCGGCGCGCGCGGTGCTGTTCCCGCTCTCCAACATCCTGTTCACGATCCCGTCCATCGCGCTGATCGTGATCACGCCGGTGCTGCTCGGCGTGCAGATCCTCGACGAGATCAACGTCATCGTGCCGCTGGTGGTCTACACGGTGGCGCTGATGGTGCGCTCGGTCGCCGACGCGCTCGCCGCGGTGCCCGGCAACGTGGTGGCGGCGGCGAACGCGATGGGCTACCGGCCGTTGCGCCGGTTCCTCACCGTCGAGTTCCCGCTGGCGCTGCCGGTCACGGTGGCGGGCCTGCGGGTCGCGACGGTGTCGAACATCAGCATGGTCAGCGTCGGCGCGCTCGTCGGCCTCGGCGGGTACGGCCAGCTCTTCACCGAGGGCTACCAGAACGACCACACCGAGAAGGTCGTCGCGGGCCTCATCGGCACGGTGGTGCTGGCGGTGCTCGCGGACGGGGTGCTGCTGCTGGCCGGACGGCTGCTCACGCCGTGGGCACGGGTGGGGAGGTGAGCTGAGCGATGGGCTGGCTCTTCGACCCCGCGCACTGGAGCGGTGAGACCGGGATTCCGGTGCGGCTGCTGGAACACCTCGGGTTCACGTTCTTCACGCTGCTGATCGCGGCCGTGATCGCCGTGCCGCTCGGTGCGTTCGTCGGCCACACCGGCCGTGGCGGGTTCGTCGTCGTCGGGCTGTCGAACGCGCTGCGGGCGTTGCCGACGACGGCGGTGCTGATCCTCGTCGTGCTGTGGGCGGGGCTGGGCGACTTCCCCGTGTACGTCGCGCTGGTGCTGCTGGCGATCCCGCCGATCATGGCGGGCGCGTACGCGGGCATCCGCGCGGTGGACCCGGCGATCGTCGACGCCGCGCGCGGTGTCGGCATGCGCGAGTCGGGCGTGCTGCTGAAGGTGGAGATTCCGAACGCTCTTCCCCTGATCTACGGCGGTTTCCGGGGCGCCGCGCTCCAGGTCGTCGCCACGGCCACCATCGCCGCCTACACCGGCGCGGGTGGTCTGGGCAGGTTCGTCTTCGACGGCCTCGCCCTCCAGGAATTCGGTCAGATGCTCGCCGGCGCGGTGCTCGTCGCACTGCTCGCCGTCCTCGTCGACCTGGCGTTCGCCGGCCTGCAACGGCTGACGGTCTCGCCAGGGCTGCGTCCAGTGGGAACCGGAGGAAAGAAATGAAGCGCATCGCCACGGCTGTTGCTGCGGTCGTGCTCCTGTCGGCGTGCGGTGGTGACCCGTTGTCCGGCGGAGGTGGCAACAACCCGGCCCCGACGGACACGATCGTCGTGGGCTCCGGCAACTTCCCGGAGTCCCGCCTGCTCGCCGAGATCTACGCGGAAGCCCTGTCCGCCAAGGGCGTCAAGGTCTCCAAGAAGCTCAACATCGGCAACCGGGAGCTGTACTTCAAGGGCGTCCAGGACGGTTCCATCGACCTGATCCCCGAGTACACCGGCGTGTTGCTCAAGCACGTCAACAAGAACGCGACCGAGGTGGCCGCGGAAGAGGTCTACACGGCGCTGAAGAAGTCGCTGCCGCAGGGCCTGACCGTGCTGGACAAGTCCGCGGCCGAGGACAAGGACGCGGTCGTCGTCACCAAGCAGACCGCTGCCCAGTACAGCCTCAAGTCGATCGAGGACCTCGTCCCGTACTGCAAGGAGATGGTCTTCGGCGGCCCGCCGGAGTTCCAGACCCGTCCCGACGGCCTGCCCGGCCTGAAGGAGAAGTACAACTGCGAGTTCAAGTCCTTCAAGGCGCTCGACGTCGGCGGCCCGGTCACCGTCGCGGGCCTGAAGGACGGCACGGTGCAGGCCGCCGACCTCTTCACCACCGACACCGCCATCTCGGCCAACGAGTTCGTGGCGCTGGAGGACCCGAAGAGCGTGTTCGCGGCGCAGAACGTGCTGCCGCTGATCAACGAGAAGAAGGCGTCGGAGCAGGTCCGCGGGATTCTCAACGGCATCTCGAAGAAGCTCGACACGAAGACGCTGCTCGACCTGAACGCCAAGCTGGCGGCGCCGGACAAGCCGGAGCCGGACAAGGTCGCGAAGGACTGGCTGGCCTCGGTCGGTCTCTGACGCTCTGCCTCTCGGGCGTCTGCAAGTACTACCAACACGCTGTTGGTGGTACTTGCAGACGCCCTTGTCACGTGTGCGCCGCGTGACCGCCGATCCGCAGCGTCAGCTCCTCGGCGGCCTTGCGGACCTCCTTCGCCAGGTCCGGCCACGTCTGACCGCACGGCGTGTCGCACAGGTGGCGGAACGTCAGCGTGATCGCCGCGATCGGGCGCTCGCCGTGGTCGAACACCGGGGCCGCCACGGAGGCGAAGCCGGCTGTCACGAACCCGTCCTCGACGGCCCAGCCCTGCCGTCGTTCTACGGTCAGCAGCCGCCGCAGCGCCGGGAGGTTGTGCGGGCCGCGGCCGGTGCGGTCGACGAATGCCGCCACCGACGGGAACACCGCCCTGACCTGCGCCGGGGGCAGGTGGGCGAGCATCGCGCGGCCGGAGGCGGTCAGGTGGGCGGGCAGGCGGACGCCGACGTCGGAGACGATCGACTGGGGTTGCCGAGGCTGTTCGCGGACCAGGTACAGCGCCTCCGAGCCGTGCAGGACGCCCAGGTGGGCGACCTTCTCCATCCGGTCGGCGAGCTTGCGCAGCAACGGGCGCGCGAGCCGTTCCAGCGGGTCGTGGCGCAGGTAGGCGGAGCCGAGCTCGAACGACGCGACGCCCAGGCCGTACCGCTTCTCCTCGGGGAAGTGCGTCGCGAAACCGGCCTCGGTCAGCTCCGAGAGCAGGTGGTAGGTCGTTGACCTGGGCAGGTTGAGCTCACGCGCCACCGACGCCGCGGAGACCGGGCCCGGACGGCCGGCCAGCAGGCGCAGGACCGCGAGCCCTCGCCGCAACGCGGGAACATCACTGCTGCTGCCCACACCGGTGATTTTCCCACGTGATCCAGCCCACGCCGATCCGCCGTCAGTGCACACTCAACAGAACGGGCCGCGGGTGCGTTGGAGTGGTGTGACGGTTTTGAAGGGGGTCGGGATTGACACCGAGTTTCGATGACTTCGTGGCAGAACAGGTGACCCCGTTGCTGCGCTACGCCACCGTGCTCACGTGCGACCCACACCTGGCCCAGGACGTGGTCCAGGAAGTCCTGCTGCGCGCGCAGCAGAAGTGGGACCGCATCGGTTCAGTCGACCTCCCTCACGCCTACGTCAAGCGCATGGTGACCAACGAGTACCTCTCGTGGCGCAGACGCAGGGCCGCCAAGGACGTCGCCCTCTGCACGACCACCCTGGAGTCCGTCACACCGCCGGTCGGGGACACGACGCACCACTACGACGAGCGGGAAGCCATGTTGCAGCGGATCGCCAGGCTGCCCCGCAAACAGCGGGCGGCCGTGGTGCTCCGCTACTACGAGAACTACGAGGACTCGGAGATCGCACAGATGCTCGGTTGTGCCGAGGGAACCGTGCGCAGCCACATCTCACGTGCGCTGGCCACACTCCGGATGGACCACACGCCGCAGCCCGCTGGTGTCGGGTTGCGGCTCGGGGAGGGCCTGTCGTGAACGACACCGAACAGCTGATCAAGGAGGCGCTCGGCCAGCTCGCCGAACGCACCCCGCACCCCGGACCTACGTTGAACGCGCTGCGCCGCAAGCGCAAAAGGCAGCGCAACGTCTTCCTCATCGCCACCGCCGGAGTCGCCGCCGTCGCCGTCCTGATCTTCACGGGACTCGTCGCGAGCGAGCGGTACACCCCGCCGAACCCGAACGACGCCGCCGCGGCGCTCGCGCAGGACGCCGGCAAGGGCGTTCCGTTCAAGTACGCACCGCACTGGCTGCCGGCCGGGTTCGTCGAGAGCCTCCGCGCCACGAACGCGGGGCCCACCAGGGTGTGGGGTCCCGCGGGCGCCGCGCCCTACGGCAACCCGGGCCTCGTGCTCAGGGTGCACGGCGAGATGCCGGACGTCCGCGGGTGGGACCTGACCCGTGTTCGCGGCCTGGAGGCCAGGGTGCAGGTCAGGGGTGACGCCGCCACCGTCGTCTGGCAGGCGCAGGACGTCCTGGACGTGTCCGTGACCGGGGTGGGCGACGCGCGGGAGATCGCCCTGCGCGTGGCCGAGTCGGTGCGGGCCGACGCCAAGATCACGCACGCGCCGCCGTTCAAGCTCGACGGCAGGTACGCCGAGGTCGTGCGCGGCACCGCGCCGGACAGGTGGCACTCGTCGCTGGGCAGGAACTCGGTGTCCGTGCAGGTGGCGACGGACAAGCCGGAGCTGCCCGCGCCGAACGAACCGCTGACCGTGCGCGGCAAGCAGGGCGTGCGCAACGGCAACACCGTGGCGGTCCAGGACGGCGGCCTGTGGATCTCGGCGACGGCCGGCTCCTGGTCCGACGAGCTGGTCGAGCTGGTCAACGAGGTCGAGGTCGTCGAGCAGCCGGACACGGCCTGGATCGGCCGCGGCCTGTAGGCGTCTGGAGTCCCAGACACGATCGAGCGCTCCGGGGTCGCTGAGGCGGTCCCGGAGCGCTGTGATGTCTGCATGACACAACCGGTGGAGCTGGGTCCGAAGCCGCTGACCCTGGAGGACGTCCACGCCGTCGCCCGCGACGGTGCGCCGGTGGCGATCACCGAGGCGGCCCGCGAGGCGGTCAGCACGGCCCGCGGCCACATCGAGCAGCTCGCCACGGCCGAACGCCCCACCTACGGCGTCTCGACCGGGTTCGGCGCGCTCGCCGTCCGGCACATCCCGCCGGACCGCCGCGCCCAGCTGCAGCGTTCGCTGATCCGCTCGCACGCGGCCGGCTCCGGCCCCGAGGTGGAGCGCGAGGTCGTGCGGGCGCTGATGCTGCTGCGGCTGCGCACCCTCGCGACCGGCCACACCGGTGTCCGGCTGTCCACCGTCGACGCGATGGCCGGGATGCTGAACGCCGGCATCACGCCGGTGGTGCACGAGTTCGGCTCGCTGGGCTGCTCCGGCGACCTGGCGCCGCTGTCGGCCAGCGCGCTCGCGCTGATGGGCGAGGGCACGGTCCGCACCGCGGCCGGCGAGCTCGTCCCGGCCGCCGACGCGCTCAGGGCCGCGGGCATCGAGCCGGTGCAGCTGGCCGAGAAGGAAGGCCTCGCGCTCATCAACGGCACCGACGGCATGCTCGGCATGCTGTCGCTCGCGATCGCCGACCTGACCAGGCTGCTCGACGTCGCCGACCTCACCGCCGCGATGAGCGTCGAGGCCCTGCTCGGCACCGACCGCGTCTTCGAGCCGGAGCTGCACGCGCTGCGCCCGCACCCCGGTCAGAACCTCTCGGCGGCCAGGATGCTCGCGTTCCTGCGGGACTCCGAGATCGTCGCCTCGCACCGCGGCCCCGACTGCACCCGCGTGCAGGACGCGTACTCGCTGCGCTGCTCCCCGCAGGTGCACGGCGCCGCCCGCGACACCGTGGCGTACGCGGCGACGGTGGCCGACCGCGAGCTGTCGTCGGTCGTCGACAACCCGGTGGTGCTGGCCGACGGCCGGGTCGAGTCCAACGGCAACTTCCACGGCGCGCCCGTCGCGTACGTGCTGGACTTCCTCGCCATCCCGGTCGCGGACGTGGCCTCGATCGCCGAGCGCCGCACCGACCGCATGCTCGACGTCTCCCGCTCGCACGGCCTGCCGCCGTTCCTCGCAGACGACCCCGGTGTCGACTCGGGCCACATGATCGCCCAGTACACCCAGGCGGCGATCGTGTCCGAGCTCAAGCGCCTGGCCGTGCCCGCCTCCGTCGACTCCATCCCGTCGTCGGCGATGCAGGAGGACCACGTGTCGATGGGCTGGTCCGCCGCGCGCAAGCTGCGCAAGGCCGTGGACGGGCTCACGACCGTGCTGGCCGTCGAACTGCTCACCGCCGCGCGGGCCCTCGACCTGCGCGCGCCCCTCAAGCCCGCCCCCGCGACCGCCGCCGCCGTGGCGAAGCTGCGCGAGACCGTCCAGGGCCCCGGCCCCGACCGCCACCTCGCGCCCGAGATCGCCGCCGCCGAGGCCCTGATTCGAAGTGGAGCTCTGTGATGACCACCGTTCGCGCCGACCGCGGCACCGAACTGACCGCGAAGAGCTGGCCGACCGAGGCCGCACTGCGGATGTTCCACAACAACCTCGACCCCGACGTCGCCGAGCGCCCCGAGGACCTCGTGGTCTACGGCGGCACCGGCAAGGCGGCGCGCGACTGGCCGTCGTTCGAGGCGATCTCGCGTGAGCTGAGGAACCTGGAGGCCGACGAGACGCTGCTCGTGCAGTCCGGCCGCCCGGTCGGCGTCATGCGCACGCACGAGTGGGCGCCGCGGGTGCTCATCGCGAACTCGAACCTCGTGCCGGACTGGGCGAACTGGCCCGAGTTCCGCCGCCTGGAGGCCGAGGGCCTCACGATGTACGGGCAGATGACCGCCGGGTCGTGGATCTACATCGGCACCCAGGGCATCCTGCAGGGCACGTTCGAGACGTTCGCCGCCGTCGCCACCAAGCGCTTCAACGGCACGCTCAAGGGCACGCTGACCGTCACCGCGGGCCTCGGCGGCATGGGTGGCGCGCAGCCGCTCGCCGTGACGATGAACGAGGGCGTCGCGCTGTGCGTCGAGGTCGACCCGCACCGCGCCCAGCGCCGCCTGGAGACCCGCTACCTCGACGAGATCGCGGACGACCTGGACTCGGCGATCGAACGGGTGCTGGCCGCGAAGGCCGCCGGTGAGGCCGTGTCCGTCGGCGTCGTGGGCAACGCGGCGGAGGTCCTGCCCGAGCTGCTGCGCCGCGAGGTCCCCGTCGACATCGTCACGGACCAGACCTCGGCGCACGACCCGCTGGCGTACCTGCCGGTCGGCGTCCCGCTCGACGAGTGGCAGGACTACGCGGCGGCGAAGCCGGACGAGTTCACCGACCGCGCGCGCAAGTCGATGGCCGACCACGTCGAGGCCATGGTCGGGTTCCTCGACCGCGGCGCCGAGGTGTTCGACTACGGCAACTCGATCCGCGGTGAGGCGCAGCTCGGCGGCTACGACCGGGCGTTCGCGTTCCCCGGCTTCGTGCCCGCCTACATCCGGCCGCTGTTCTGCGAGGGCAAGGGCCCGTTCCGCTGGGCCGCGCTGTCCGGCGACCCGGCCGACATCGCGAAGACCGACAGGGCGATCCTGGAGCTGTTCCCGGAGAACGAGCAGCTGCACCGCTGGATCAAGATGGCCGGTGAGCGGGTCGAGTTCCAGGGCCTGCCCGCCCGCATCTGCTGGCTCGGCTACGGCGAACGGCACCTGGCGGGCCTCAAGTTCAACGAGATGGTCGCCTCCGGTGAGCTGTCCGCGCCGATCGTCATCGGCCGCGACCACCTCGACTGCGGCTCGGTCGCCTCGCCGTACCGCGAGACCGAGGCGATGGCCGACGGCTCCGACGCGATCGCCGACTGGCCGCTGCTGAACGCCCTGGTCAACACGGCCTCGGGTGCGACGTGGGTGTCGCTGCACCACGGTGGTGGCGTGGGCATCGGGCGGTCCATCCACGCCGGCCAGGTCACCGTCGCCGACGGCACCGAGCTGGCCGCGCAGAAGATCGAGCGCGTGCTGACCAACGACCCCGGCATGGGCGTCATCCGGCACGTGGACGCCGGGTACGACGAGGCGAAGACCGTGGCCGCGGACAAGGGCGTCCGCATCCCGATGATGCACAGTCCGGTGGAGGGTTGATGCTCGACCAGATCGCGGACGTCGGCAGGGACTCGAAGCGCGGCGGCTACTCGCGGCACGGGTACGACAAGCCCGAGCTGGAGCTGCGGCACTGGTTCGTGGAGCAGGCGGTCCGGCGCGGTCTCGGCGTGGAGACCGACCGGAACGGCAACCTGTGGGCGTGGTGGGGCGAGCCCGGCGACGACGCGCTCGTCACCGGCAGCCACCTCGACTCCGTGCCCGGTGGCGGCGCGTTCGACGGCCCGCTCGGCGTCACGTCGGCGCTGGAGGCCGTTGACCTGTTGCAGGCCAAGGGCTTCCAGCCCGCACGACCGTTCGCGATCGCGGTCTTCGCCGAGGAGGAGGGCGGCCGGTTCGGCGTCGCCTGCCTCGGCAGCAGGCTCCTGACCGGGGCCATCCCGCCCGGGAAGGCGCTGGCGCTCAAGGACCCGGACGGCGTCACGCTGGCCGAGGCCATGAAGGCGGCCGGCCACGACCCGGACCTGGTCGGGCGCGACGAACGGGCGTTGCGGCGCATCGGCCGGTTCGTCGAGCTGCACGTCGAACAGGGTCGCGGCCTCACCGTGCCGGTGGGCGTGGCCAGCAGCATCCTCGCGCACGGCCGGTGGCGCTTCACGTTCTCCGGCGAGGGCAACCACGCCGGGGCGACGTTGATCGAGGACCGCCGCGACCCGATGCTCCCCGCGTCCCGGCTCGTCCTCGCCGCCAGGAAGGCGGCCAGGGGTGGCGGCCGTGCCACCGTGGGAAGGCTCGTCCCCAACCCCGGTGGCACCAACGTCATCGCGTCCACCGTGGACGTCTGGCTCGACGCGCGGGACAGCGACGACGCACGCACCCGCGCGATGGTCGCGGAGATCTCCGAGGCAGCCCGCCAGGCGGCCGAGGAGGAGGGCTGCGAGCTGCGGATCACCGAGGAGTCGTACGGCGACACGGTGCACTTCGACAGCGCGCTGCGGGACGACATCGCGGGTGCGCTCGGCGGCGTTCCGGCGTTGCCGACGGGGGCGGGCCACGACGCCGGCATCCTCGCCGCCCACGTGCCGACGGCGATGCTGTTCGTGCGCAACCCGACCGGCGTGAGCCACGCGCCGGAGGAGTTCGCCGAGCAGGCCGACGTCGACGAGGGCGTGCGCGCCCTCGCCGCCACGATCGAACACCTCGGGTCATGAACTTCTGGTGCGAGCGGGCCTGGTTGCCCGACGGCCTCGCGGACCGGGTGCTGATCAGGGTCGAGGACGGGAAGATCGCGAGTGTGTCCACCGTGGACACGATCCCGCTGGGCGTGCGCCGGTTGTACGGCGTCGTCGTGCCGGGCTTCGCGAACGCCCACTCGCACGCGTTCCACCGCGCGCTCCGCGGCCGTACGCACGACGGCGGCGGCACGTTCTGGACGTGGCGCGAGGGCATGTACGCCCTCGCGTCCAAGCTGACGCCGCAGTCCTACTACCGCCTGGCCCGCGCGGTCTACGCGGAGATGGCGCTCGCCGGGGTCTCGGCCGTCGGCGAGTTCCACTACGTGCACGACCGCTCGAACGAGTTCGGGTACGCGCTGCGGGAGGCCGCGGCGGACGCGGGCATCCGGCTCACCCTGCTCGACACCTGCTACCTCGCCGGCGGCATCGACCAGCCGGTCAACGAGGTGCAGCAGCGGTTCTCCGACGGCACCGCCGAGGCGTGGGCGAACCGCGTCGCGGAGCTGAAGGCCGACGACGTGATGCTGGTCGGTGCCGCGATCCACTCCGTGCGGGCCGTCCCGCGCGCGGAACTCTCCGTGGTGGCACAGGCGTTCCCGGACGCGCCGCTGCACGTGCACCTCTCCGAGCAGCCCGCGGAGAACGAGGCCTGCCTCGCCGCCTACGGCCTGACGCCGACCGCGTTGCTGGCCGAGGCGGGGGCGCTGGGCCCGCGCACCACCGCCGTGCACGCCACCCATCTCACGGCAGAGGACATCGCCACCCTGGGCGGCACCGGCACCGGCGCGTGCTTCTGCCCGACCACCGAGGCCGACCTGGCGGACGGCATCGGACCGGCCCGCGAGCTCGCCGACGCGGGCAGCCCGCTGTCGCTGGGCAGCGACCAGCACGCCGTCGTCGACCCGCTGCTCGAAACGCGGGCGCTGGAGCACGGCGAACGCCTCCGCACCGGGCAGCGCGGCCGGTTCTCGCCGGTCGAGCTGCGCGCCGCCGCCACCCGGCACTCGGCGCTCGGCCGCGACGGCGGGCGGATCGAACCGGGCGCGCCCTGCGACCTGGTGGCGATCAGCTGCTCGACCCCGCGCACCGCCGGGTCGTTGCCGGAGCAGGTGTTCCTGTCCGCGACGGCGTCCGACGTGGACACCGTGGTGGTCGGCGGCCGGGTGGTGGCCTCCGGTGGCGTGCACGAGACCCTGGGAGACGTCGGCCGGCTGCTGGCGTCCGCGATCGAGGAGCTGTGGGCATGAGCGTGTTGATCACCGGCATCGGTGAGCTCACCACGAACACCGACGACACCGGGGACGCGCTGGTCGTCGACGGCGACCGGATCGCGTGGGTCGGGTCCGCCGCGCACGCCCCCGCCGCCGACGTGAAGGTCGACGTCGAGGGCCGGGCGGTGCTGCCCGGCTGGGTCGACTCGCACACCCACCTGGTCTTCGCGGGCGACCGCACCGCCGAGTTCGGCGCGCGCATGGCCGGCCAGCCCTACACCGCGGGCGGCATCGCGGTCACCGTCGGCGCGACCCGCGGGGCGTCGGACCAGGAGCTGTCCGAGGGGGTGCGCCGGCACGTCGCCGAGGCGTTGCGGCAGGGCACCACGTTCCTGGAGACCAAGACCGGCTACGGCCTGAACGTCCGCGACGAGGTGCGGTCGGCCCGCATCGCCGCCGAGCACGTCGAGGAGGTCACGTTCCTCGGCGCCCACCTCGTCCCGCCCGGCGAGGACGCCGACACCTACGTCGACCTGGTGCGCGGCGAGATGCTCGACGCCGTGGCGCCGCTGGTGCGCTGGGCCGACGTGTTCTGCGAGAAGGGCGCGTTCGACCACGACCAGTCCAGGGCGGTGCTGCTCGCGGCACGGGAGAAGGGCCTCGGCCTGCGCGTGCACGGCAACCAGCTCGGCGAGGGCCCCGGCGTCCGGCTGGCCGTCGAGCTCGGCGCCGCCTCCGTCGACCACTGCACCTACCTCTCGGCCGCCGACGTCGACGCACTGGCGTCGTCGGACACGGTCGCCACGCTGCTGCCGGCCTGCGACCTGTCCACCCGCCAGCCGCTGCCCCCGGCACGAGCCCTGCTCGACGCGGGCGCGACCGTGGCGTTGGCCAGCAACTGCAACCCCGGCTCGTCCTACACCTCGTCGATGGCGTTCTGCGTGACGACCGCGGTGCTGCAGATGTTCCTGAGCGTCGAGGAGGCCGTCCGCGCCGCCACGCTCGGCGGTGCGCTGGCCCTGCGCCGCGACGACGTCGGCGTGATCCGCGCCGGTGCCCGCGCCGACCTGCACGTGCTGGACGCGCCGTCGATCACCCACCTCGCCTACCGGCCCGGCGTGCCGCTCACGCACGCCGTCTGGAAGAACGGCGAACAGGTGATCTGACACCGAACGAGGTAGCGATCTTGTAACCCTCCGGGTGGGCCTACTGGCGCAGGGCCCGGCGGCCGTATGGTTCCACCCGTGGCGGATTTCGCGGACGCGCTGACCAGGGCCGTCGACGACAGCGGGCTCAGCCTCGAACGGATCCAGCACCACCTGGCCGCCCGCGGCATGCAGGTGAGCGTGTCGACGCTCAGCTACTGGCGCCGCGGCCGCAGCCGCCCGGAACGCCCCGAGTCGCTGAAGGTCGTCACGGCGCTGGAGGAGCTCCTCGGGCTTGCGGAGGGCCACCTCACCGACCGCCTCGGCGACAAGCGCCCCCGCGGCCGCTGGGTCGGGCAGGCGATGTCGCTGGAGGACATGTGGGACTCGCGGGCCACCGACCTCGGTGAGGTCATGGCGCGGATCGACCGCCTGCAACCCACCGCGTCGACCTACCTGACCGTGCGCGACCGGCAGGTGATCGGGCCGGACCGGCGTGAGGTCGAGATGCACTGCACCGGTGTCGTGCAGGCACTGGAGGACGGGGTCGACCGGTTCCTCGCGATCCAGCTGGCCGACGCCACCGACCTCGGTGTCGCGACGGTCGAGGCGGGTCCGCCGTGCCGGCTCGGGCGCGTGCGCAGCGACGACACCACCGGGTTCCTCGTCGCGGAGATCCTGTTCGACCGGATGCTGCGGGCGGGGGAGACCGCCCTGGTCGACTACACGGCCAAGATGCGGCCCGGCGCGGAGAGCGAGGTCTGCGACCGGCGGTTCCTGCGGCCGGTGGGCGACTACGTGCTGCAGATCGACTTCCACCCCGACGCCGTGCCCGCGCGGTGCTTCGAGTTCACCCGGCCCTCGCTGCACGAACCGGAGACCGCGGTGTCGGACCTGTGGATCGGGACCACCGCGTCCACCCACATCCACGTGCGCAACGCGAAGCCGGGCATCTACGGAGTGCGGTGGGAGTGGGACTAGTACCCACTCCCACCGCGAGGCGCCCCCGGTGGATCGACGCTCACGGCCGAGCCGCATTCGGCCGGAGCATCAAGGGCGCAGGATGGCCGTCGCCGGTGCAGGGAGTGACGACGACGGCATGTCTCACACCTTCAGCAGCAGGTTCGGCGAACCGGTCCTGGTGTCGGTGAGCTTGTTCGGCGTCGCCGCGCCGACCAGTGCGTTGCGCACCTGGGCGGGCGTCGCCGACGGGTTGGCGCTCAGGTACAGCGCCGCGGCACCCGCCACGTGCGGGGAGGCCATCGACGTGCCGCCCATCGAGCGCGTGCCGGTGTCGCTGCTGTGCGACGCGGACACGATCTCGCTGCCCGGCGCCCAGATGTCCAGGCACCGGCCGTAGTTCGACGAGCCCGCCGACCAGATCGACCGCCGGTCGTTGCGGTCCGACGCACCCACGGTGATCGCCTCGGGGGTGCGGGCGGGGGTGAAGCTGCACGCGTCCTGGCCGCTGTTGCCGCCGGCGAGCACGTAGGTGGTGCCGGAGCTGATCGAGCGCCGCACCGCGTTCTCCAACGAGCTGTTCGTGCCGCTGCCACCGAGGCTCATGTTCACCACGGCCGGCTTCTTCGCGTTCTGCGTGACCCAGTCGATCGCGCGGATGATGCCGTCCCACGGGCCGCTGCCCGCGCAGTCGAGCACCCGCACGCCGACGAGCTTCACCTGCTTGGCAACGCCGTAGGACTTACCGCCGACGGTGCCCGCGACATGTGTTCCGTGGCCGTTGCAGTCCTGCGCCACTGAATCGTTGTCGATGAAGTCGTAACCGTCCGAGGCGCGGTTCTCGAAATCGACGTGCGTTTTGCGGATGCCGGTGTCGAGAATGTACGCCGTCACGTTCCCGGCGGTGTTCGGGTAGGTGTAGGAGCGGTTCAGCGGCAGGCTCGCCTGGTCGATCCGGTCGAGTCCCCAGGTCGGGTTGGCCTGGGTGCCCTGGATCGTCGCGAACGTGTTGCGCTCGACGAAGTCGACGGCGGGGTCGGCCGCCAGCCTGCGGGCCTGCTGCTCGGACAGACCGGCCACGGAGAAGCCGTTCAGCGCGGTCGTGAAGGTGTGCCGGACCGTGCCGCGGTAGCGGGAGGCCAGCGTCGCGGCAGGGGTGTGCGCGCCGTCCTTCAGCACCACGATGTAGCTGCCCTCGACGGCCTTCTCGCCGGCACCGGGCAGCACGGCCTGCTCAGCGACCGCGGTGGGCGCCCAGATCGCCGTGGAAGCGATGCCGAGTGCCGCCGCAACCGCCACACGACCTCGTTGTCGTGCCATTGGTTCCTCCTGGCAGGGAATGAACTTGGGGAACGTGACGAACTTAACCGCACCAACGGGTGAAATGGGAGGTTCGAAAATTCAGCCGGCAATACTGTCAAAACTGTGGCCGAGCTGTGGCGGCTGTGAAAGGCCGCAGCGGGCGCACCTGGAGCAGCTCCACGTGGCCAAGCACTGCCGGGAGGGGCAGGGTTGAGCCATGGACTACACGAACCTCGGCCGCAGCGGCCTCTCTGTCTCCCGCCTGTGCCTCGGCACCATGAACTTCGGCCCCGAGACGACCGAGGCCGACAGCCACGCGATCATGGACCGCGCCCACGAGCACGGCTTGAACTTCTTCGACACCGCCAACGTCTACGGCTGGAAGATGGGCGAGGGCGTCACCGAGCAGATCATCGGCCGGTGGTTCGCGCAGGGCGGTGGCCGGCGCGAGAAGACCGTCATCGCCACCAAGCTCTACGGCAGCATGGGCGAGTGGCCGAACGAGACGAAGCTGTCGGCGTTGAACATCCGCCGCGCCGCCGACGCCTCGTTGAAGCGCCTGCAGACCGACTACATCGACCTGTACCAGATGCACCACGTCGACCGGGACACGCCGTGGGACGAGATCTGGGAGGCCTTCTCGGTCCTGCGCCAGCAGGGCAAGGTCATCTACTTCGGCTCGTCGAACTTCGCCGGCTGGCACCTCGCCCAGGCGCAGGAAGCCGCGCGCACCCGCGGGTTCCTCGGCCTGGTGTCCGAGCAGTCGATCTACAACCTGATGACCCGCTGGATCGAGCTGGAGGTGCTGCCGGCCGCGCGCCACTACGGCCTCGGCGTCATCCCGTGGTCACCGCTGCACGGCGGCCTGCTCGGCGGCGTGCTGCGCAAGCAGCGCGAGGGCGGCGCCTCCCGCAGCGCCTCCGGCCGTTCCTCGGACGCGCTGGAGAAGCACCGCGACGCCATCGACGCCTACGAGAAGCTCTGCGCGGAGATCGGTGAGGACCCGGCGAACGTCGGTCTCGCGTGGCTGCTGCACCAGGAGGGCGTGACCGCGCCGATCATCGGCCCGCGCACCGGCGAGCAGCTCGACAGCTCACTGCGAGCGGCGGAGCTGAAGCTCGACGCGGACGTTCTCTCGAAGCTCGACGAACTCTTCCCGGCCCCCGCTCCCAACGGCTCCAAGCCGGCCCCAGAGGCCTACGCCTGGTAGCCACCCCCTGCTTGCTGAACGCACGCGGGGACCTTTCGTACTCTCTGAGGGTACGAAAGGTCCCCGCGTGCGTTCGCGGGAAGCGCGGGGACTAGTCCTCGAAGTCGTCGTCGTCGCGCGCCAGGAACGTGGCGAAGCGCTCGATCGGCGTCTCGAAGTCGGGGTTGGCGTCGACGAACTCCCGCAGCTTGTCGGCGAGCCACGCGAACGTGACCTCCTCCTCGCCGCGCCGCTTCTCGAGCTCCTCGATGCCGCGATCGGTGTGGTACATGGCCTGAACTCCTGTGAGGGCTGGAAAAACGAGCCGCCGGACCCAGTCGGATCCGGCGGCTCGTTCGGGCGTACCCGGGTTTACTCGAACGCGCGGTTGATGATCTCGCGCTGCTCGACCTCGTGCACCTTGCTCGAACCGGCCGACGGCGCGGCCATCGGGCGGCGCGACACCCGCTTCACACCGGACAGGTGCGCGGGCAGCAGCTCCGGCAGGGCGAGACCGTAGAACGGCCACGCACCCTGGTTCGCCGGCTCCTCCTGCACCCAGCGGATGTCCTTCGCGTTCGGGTAGCTCTCCAGGGTCTCGGTCAGCTTGCGGGCCGGAACCGGGTAGAGCTGCTCGACGCGCACGATCGCCACGTCGCTCGCCGCGCGCTTCTCCCGCTCCGAGTGGAGCTCGTAGGAGATCTTGCCGCTGCACAGCAGGACCTTCGTGACCGCGTTGCGGTCCTTGACGGTCGGGTCGTCCATCACCGACTGGAAGCGGTCGTTGATGAACTCGTCCGTGCCGCTGACGGCCGCCTTGAGGCGCAGCATCGACTTCGGCGTGAAGACGATCAGCGGCCGGTCGACGCCGTCGAGGGCGTGGCGGCGCAGCAGGTGGAAGTAGTTCGCCGGCGTCGAGGGCACCGCGACGGTCATGGAGCCCTCGGCGCACAGCTGCAGCCAGCGCTCGATGCGGCCCGACGTGTGGTCGGGGCCCTGGCCCTCGTGGCCGTGCGGCAGCAGGATCACGACGTCGGAACGCTGACCCCACTTGGCCTCACCGGACGAGATGAACTCGTCGATGATCGGCTGCGCGCCGTTGACGAAGTCGCCGAACTGCGCCTCCCACAGCACCAGCGCCTGCGGGTTCGCCACCGAGTAGCCGTACTCGAAGCCGACCGCCGCGAACTCCGACAGCACCGAGTCGTAGACCATGAACTTGCCCTGGTCCGGCGACAGGTTCTGCAGCGGCGTGTACTCCTCGCCGGTCTTGCGGTCGATCAGGGTCGCGTGGCGCTGCACGAACGTGCCGCGGCGCGAGTCCTGGCCCGCCAGGCGGACCTTGCGGCCCTCCAGCGCGAGCGAGCCGAACGCGAGCAGCTCCGCGAACGCCCAGTCGATGCCGCCCTCGCGCGCCATCTTGGCGCGGCGGTCGAGCACCGGCTTGACGCGGGCGTGCGGCGTGAAGCCCTCCGGGAGGTTCACGTGCGCGTCGGCGATGTGCTCCAGCACCTCACGGGTGATGCCCGTGGGCAGCTTCGCCGGGACCTGCTGCTCGGACTCGACCGACGGGCTCGCGACGATCGGGTGCTTCTCGAGCTCGCGGACCTCGTTGAAGACGTGCTCCAGCTGGCTGGAGAAGTCCTGCAGCGCCTTCTCGGCCTCCTCGACCGTGATGTCGCCGCGGCCGATCAGGGACTCGGTGTAGGTCTTGCGCACCGAGCGCTTCTGGTCGATCACGTCGTACATCGCCGGCTGGGTCATCGAGGGGTCGTCGCCCTCGTTGTGACCGCGGCGGCGGTAGCAGACCATGTCGATCACGACGTCCTTGCGGAACCGCTGGCGGTAGTCGACAGCGAGCTTCGCGACCCAGTAGCAGGCCTCGGGGTCGTCACCGTTCACGTGGAAGATCGGCGAGCCGATCATCTTCGCGACGTCGGTCGAGTACTTCGACGACCGCGAGTGCTCCGGCGCGGTGGTGAAGCCGACCTGGTTGTTCACGACGATGTGGACCGTGCCACCGGTGCGGTAACCGCGCACCAGGGCCAGGTTCAGCGTCTCGGCCACGACGCCCTGACCGGCGAACGCCGCGTCACCGTGCATGGCGACCGGCAGCACCGGGAAGGTGTCGCCGCCGATGCCGATGAGGTCCTGCTTGGCGCGCACGATGCCCTCGAGCACCGGGTCGACCGCCTCCAGGTGCGACGGGTTCGCCGTCAGCGACACCTTGGTCTCGCCGTCGCCGAACATCCGGAAGTACTTGCCCTCGGCACCGAGGTGGTACTTCACGTCGCCGGAGCCGTGCGCCTGACCGGGGTCGAGGTTGCCCTCGAACTCGCGGAAGATCTGCGAGATCGGCTTGCCGACGATGTTCGCGAGGACGTTCAGGCGGCCGCGGTGCGGCATCGCGATGACGACCTCGTCGAGCTCGTGCTCGGCTGCCTTGTCCAGCACCGCGTCGAGCAGCGGGATGACGGTCTCGCCGCCCTCCAGCGAGAAGCGCTTCTGCCCGACGTACTTGGTCTGCAGGAACGTCTCGAACGCCTCAGCCGCGTTGAGCTTGCTGAGGATGTACTTCTGCACGGTGGCCGGGGGCTTCTCGTGCGGGACCTCGACGCGCTCCTGGATCCACTGCCGCTCCTCCGGCTCCAGGATGTGCATGTACTCGACGCCGACCGTGCGGCAGTACGAGTTGCGCAGCACACCGAGGATGTCGCGGAGCTTCATCCGCTCCTGACCGGCGAACCCGCCGACCGGGAACTCCCGGTCGAGGTCCCACAGCGTCAGGCCGTGGCTCAGGACGTCGAGGTCCTGGTGGCTGCGCTGGCGGTAGTTCAACGGGTCCGTGTCGGCCATCAGGTGGCCGCGGGTGCGGAACGCGTCGATCAGCTCGATCACGCGGGCGGTCTTGTCGACGGCGCCCTCGGGGATGTCGGCGACCCAGCGGATGGGCTCGTACGGCAGCCGCAGCGACGCGAAGATGTCGTCGTAGAAGCCGTCCTCGCCGAGCAGCAGCTGGTGGATCCGCTTGAGGAACTCACCGGACTCCGCACCCTGGATGATGCGGTGGTCGTAGGTGCTGGTCAGCGTGATGATCTTGCTGACGCCCATGTCGGTGAGCGCCTGCTCGCTGGTGCCCTGGAAGTGCGCGGGGTACTCCATCGCGCCGACGCCGACGATCGTGCCCTGACCCGCGGTCAGCCGCGGCACCGAGTGGTTCGTGCCGATCGTGCCGGGGTTGGTCAGCGAGATCGTGGTGCCGGAGAAGTCCTCCGACGTGAGCGACCCACCGCGGGCCTTGCGGATCAGGTCCTCGTAGGCCTGCCAGAACTGCGTGAACGTCATGTTCTCGCAGCCCTTGACCGAGGCGACGACCAGCGTGCGCTGCCCGTCCTTGCCGGGCAGGTCGATCGCCAGGCCGAAGTTCACGTGCTCCGGCGTGACGACGAACGGCTTGCCGTCCACCTCGGCGTAGTGGCGGTTCATGTTCGGGAACGCCTGCAGCGCCCGCACGACCGCGTAGCCGATGACGTGGGTGAAGGAGACCTTCCCGCCACGCGTCCGCTTCAGGTGGTTGTTGATGACGATGCGGTTGTCGGCCAGCAGCTTGGCGGGCACGGCACGCACGCTGGTCGCGGTCGGAACGGTGAGCGACAGCTCCATGTTCTTCGCGATGGCGGCGGCGGCACCGCGCAGCTGCTTCTGCTCGGGCTGCGCGCTCGGCGTGACCGGGGCGGCCTTCGCGGCCTGCTGCGGCGCCGGCTTGGCAGCCGCGGGCTTGGCGGCGGCGGCGGGCTTCGCGGCGGCGGGCTTGGCGGCCGCCGGCTTCGCGGCCGCGGGCTGCGGCGCGGCCTTGACCTCGGCCTTGGGGGCGGCCTGGGCTTTGCCGGTGTCAGCGGCAGGTGGCGTCACGGTCGTGGTGGTCGTCGTGCCACCCGCGCTCGCCGAGGCGGCGTTCCCGTTCCCGCCCGATCGCTTGTAGTCGGCAAAGAAGTCATGCCATGCCGGGTCTACGGATGACGGGTCCGCGAGGAACTGCTCGTACATCTCCTCGACGAGCCACTCGTTCGGCCCGAACTGTGACGCAGGACTGCTGCTGGACACGGCTGGCGCTCGCCTCTATCCATCTCGCTCTTGGTGGTGACTCATGCGGTAGTCAGGTTAGTCCCCTCAGCGTGGCCCTTCACACGCTGGAGGCACCTGGCAAGGAGTGCTCTGTCACAGGATCGATCAGGACGGCCTTCACGTCACCCGCAGTTGAGCATCCCTTGAGGTGGAACTCGCTGTGAAGCATCCCATCGTGCTTTTCCGCCGCGCTCCCGGACCGGGACGGACACCGAACGCAGTGATCAGATCACGACGGGTACGACGACTTCGCTCAGAGGAATGATCCCGCTCTTCCGGTCAGCCGGCCGAACCGGTGATCGACTTGACCACGGCCTCGACGAACCGGTCCCTCGTCCGCTCAGGCACTCGGTCCAGCGACAGGTACGGGTTGAGGTCCTCCAGCTCGACCAGCAACAGCTCCCCGTCCCGCGTCCGGCACGCGTCGACCCGCTGGATGCCGTGCTCCAGCCCGTTCCACTCGACGAACCTCTCCGCGAACGCGAGGTCCGCACCGGTAGGCCGGTACTCGACCAGCTCCCAGCGCTGAGTGGGATCGGGTGCGTTCAACGCGTACTGGAACTCGCGGTCGACGTAGTAGAACGACACCTCGTATTCGAAGTCGACCTTCGGCTGGACCAGCATGTCGCTCTCGTCCCGGATTTTCTCGCGCGGGACGATTTCCAGCCCGTGAGAATCCGCTCCCGCTTTCGGCTTCACGACGTACAGCTCCGCCTCCGGCAACCGCCCGACGTCCGCGACCCGCTCCACCGTGGGAATGACCGGGAACCCCAGCGCGGTCAGGTCGACCAGGTACTGCTTGCCCGCCATGTCGCCCTTGCCGGTGAGCGGGTTGTAGACGGTGATGCCACTCGCCAGTGCCGCCTCCCTGAACTCCCGATACGCCTCCGGGTAGTCGATCACCGGCCCGCTGTTGCGCACGACCACGACGTCGAACCCGCCACCGCCGCGGATGAACGCGGCGGCGTCCCGGGGGTTGCACAGCGCGATGTCGAAGTGCTCGCGCAGGCGGGACGTCAGGTGGATGTCCTCGTCGCAGTACCGGCGGCCGCGGGCGGGGTAGGAGAGGTCGGTGACGTAGAGGACCTTGAGGCGACCGGGCACGGCGAGCTCCTGGGGTGAGGGTGTTCGCTTTGTACGTGAGGACGGGGCTGATCACGAGGGTTTCGTGGGGGGCGCCACGGGCGGGGTTGGTGTCGTGGGGCGGGTGGCGGTCGGGGCGGAGGTTGCCGCGGAGCGGCGATGGGCCCCGAACGCATGGTCCGTGGCTGTTCGACTTGGGTGCCGATGTGGTGGGCGATGTGCCTGGCCCGCATGCCGACGTGGCGGGTGACGTGGCCGACCGCTGTGCCGACGTGACAGGCAACGTGCCCAGCCCGCGTGCCGGCACAGCGGTCGACGTGGCCGACCGCTGTGCCGACGTGACAGAGAACGTGCCTGGCCCCTGGCGCCAAGACTGTGGGCGACGTGCCCATTCGCGGTGCGAAGGCGCAAGCGAGCGCCTTGCGCGACCACCCCTTCCGAGGTGACCGGCAGCGTGCTCGCCTCAACCCGGTGTCGCCCGCATCCGGCGCGCGTCTACCTCACCGCGGTGCGAGGCGCAGGTGAACGCTTTGCGTGACCACCCCTCCCGAGGTGACCGGCAGCGTGTCCGGCTCAACCCGGTGCTGACCGCAAACGGCACGCGCCCGCCTACCGCGGTGCGAAGGCGCGGGCGAGTGCCTGCGCGGCCGACCTCGCGGGCGGGCGGCAGCGTGTTCGCGTTGGCCGCCTGCGGCGGGCGGCGGGAGCAGGGGCGAGGGGTCAGGGGGTTGAGGTGCCGTGTCGCCAGAGGCGGGCGTAGGCGCCGTTGGCGGCCAGGAGGGTGTCGTGTGTGCCGACTTCGGCGACGCGGCCTGCTTCCAGCACCACGATGCGGTCCGCGCGGGCCGCGGTGGCCAGGCGGTGGGCGACCACGAAGGTCGTGCGGGAGCCGGCCAGGTGGTCGCTGGCCGCGAGGACCGCGGACTCGGTGGCCGGGTCGAGGGCTGCGGTTGCCTCGTCCAGGAGCAGGAGGTCGGGGTGCACGAGCTCGGCGCGGGCGAGGGCGACCAGTTGGCGTTGGCCGGCGGACAGGCGGTTGCCGCGTTCGCCGACGGGCTGGTGGAAGCCCGAGGGGAGGGTGGCGACCATCGGCAAGGCGCCGACCGAGGTCACGGCCTGCTCGATCTCGTCGTGGGTGGCGGTCGGGCGGCCGTAGGCCACGTTCTCCGCCACGTCGCCGCCGAACAGGTGGGCTTCCTGCGGGACGACGCCGAGGCGTTGGCGGTAGGCCTGGAGGTCGTAGGCGCGGATGTCGACGCCGTCGACCAGGACGGTGCCCGCGGTGGCGTCGTAGAAGCGGGCCACCAGCTTGACGAGGGTCGACTTGCCGGCGCCGGTCTCGCCGACCAGTGCCACGGTCTCGCCGGGGCGGACGTGCAGGGAGACGTCGGCGAGGGCCGGCTGGTCGGTGCCGGGGTAGGCGAAGGAGACGCCGCGCAGCTCCACCTCGCCGCGCAGGTGCGCCGGGACCGGCACCGGGGACGCCGGTGGGGAGACGGTGGTCGGGGTGCGCAGCAGGTCGCCGATGCGGCGCAGGCCCACGCGGGCCTGCTGGTAGCCGTCGAAGACACCGGACAGCTGCTGCAACGGGCTGAAGAACATGCCGAGGTACAGCAGGAACGCCAGCAGCACGCCGGGGCTGAGGCTGCCCGTGGCGACGCGGTGGGCGCCGGCGGCGAGGGCGATGGCCTGGGCCACGCCGGACAGCATGGCGACGAACGGGAAGTACGTCGCGATGTACCGCTGCGCGCGCAGGCGGGTGCGGCGGTAGGCGTCGCTGCGTTCGGCGAAGGCCTCCGCGGAACGGCGTTCGCGGGTGTAGGCCTGGGCGACGCGCAGGCCGGAGACGTTCTCCTGCAGGTCGGCGTTGACGGCGCTCACGCGTTCGCGGGCCTCCGCGTAGGCCGCCGAGGACAGGCGCTGGAAGACGATCGTCGCGACCACCAGCAGCGGCAGCACGGCCAGCGCGATCAGGGCCAGCGACGGGTCGGTCACCACCAGGGCGACGGTCACGCCGACGACGGTCAGCAGGCTGATCACGGCGGTGACCAGGCCGGTCTGCAGGAACGTCGACAGGGCGTCCACGTCCGTCGTCATCCTGGTCATGATCCGGCCGGCCATCTCGCGCTCGTAGTAGTCGAGCCCGAGCCGCTGCAGGTGGGCGTAGCTGCGGACGCGCAGCAGGTACAGCAGCCGCTCGCCGAGCCGGGCGGCGAGCACGGTGCTGCCGGCCGTCGTCAGCCAGCCGGCCACCACGAGCCCCACGCCCAGTGCGACCGCGAGCCACAGCGACGACGTCTCGCCGCCCACCACACCGCCGTCCACGCCGAGCCGGACCAGCGCGGGCAGACCCATGCCGACCAGCGCGTCCAGGACCACCAGCGCGCCCACGCCGAACAACGCCCACCGCACCGGCCGCACCAGGCGGGCCAGCCGGAAGCCGGGGTCGGGTGTGGTCGGGTCCTCGGTCAGCACCGGCTCCTCCGTCGCGGGCGGCAACGCGCGCACCTGTGCCAGCAGCTCCGGCGTCGGCGGGCCACCGGCCAGCGCGGACGCGGCGCCCCCGCCACCACCGCGGCGACCGGACAGCGCGGCGGCACCGGAGCCACCGGCCGGCCGGGCGTCCTCGACGAGGCGCTGGTCGAGCTCCTCCTGCGACACCTCCGGCCACAGGTCACCGGTGGGTGCCGGGGCCGCCGACTCGATCGCCTCGCCGGGACCGGCCAGCAGGTCGCGGTACAGCGCGCACCGCTCGGTCAGCTCCTCGTGCGTGCCCACGTCGACCACCCGGCCCGCGTCCAGCACGGCGATCCGGTCGGCCAGCGAGAGCGTGGAACGGCGGTGCGCCACCAGCAACGTCGTGCGGGAGGCCGTGACCGACGCCAGCGTCGCGTGGATCGCGGCCTCGGTCGCGTTGTCCACCGCCGACGTCGCGTCGTCCAGCACCAGGATCCGCGGGTCCGACAGCAGCGCCCGCGCCAGCGCCACCCGCTGGCGCTGACCACCGGACAACGTCAGCCCGCGCTCGCCGACCACCGTGTCGTACCCGTCCGGCAGCGCCTGGATGAAGTCGTGCGCCTCCGCGGCCTTCGCCGCCCGCTCGACCTCCTCGCGCGAGGCGTCGGGACTGCCGTAGGCGATGTTCGAGAACACGCTGGAGGAGAACAGGAAGGCCTCCTCGAACACCACGCCCACCGCGCCGCGCAACGACTCCAGCCGCAACGTCCGCACGTCCGCGCCGCCCACCGCGACCGCACCCGAGTGCACGTCGTAGAACCGGGGCAGCAGCAGCGACACCGTCGACTTGCCCGATCCGGCGGTGCCGACCAGCGCCAGCGTCTCGCCCGGCTCCACCGAGATCGAGAAGTCCGTCAGCACCGGCTCACTGCGCGTGTAGCCGAACGTGACGCCCGAGAACGACACCCCGAGCGGACCCGGCGGCACCTCGTCGGGCCCGTCGGTGACGTCCGGCTGCGAGTCGATCAGCTCGTAGACCCGCTCCACGCCGGCCCGCGCGAGCTGCGCGGACACCACCAGGCTCGACAGCAGCCTGGTCGGTCCGACCAGGTTCGCCACGTACGCCGAGAACGCCAGGAACGTGCCCAGCGTGACCTGCCCGTGCAACGCGAGCCAGCCGCCCAGCCCGAGCACGCCGACCTGCCCCAGCAGCGGCAGCGCCGTGACGGTCGCCAGTGGCCGCGACGACAGCTTCGCGGCCCGCATCCGCTCGGCGAACAGCCACCGCGCGTGCTTCTCCAGCCGGGCGACCTCGCGCGCCTCCTGGCCGAAGCCCTTCACGACGCGCACGCCGGTGACGGTCTCCTCGACGTGCTGCGCGAGGTCGGCTGCGCGCTGCTGGGCCGACCAGGTGGCCGGGAACAGCGTGAGCCGGGTCCGCCCGGCCAGCCACGCCACCAGCGGCAGCACGACCAGCGCGACGATCGTGAGCGGCACCGACAGGTAGAGCATCGCGGCGAGCGCGGCCAGCGCGAACACGACGGTGCCCACCGCCAGCGGCACCATCATCAGCAGCGACTGCACCAGCTGCAGGTCGGTGATCGACCGGGACACGATCTGCCCGGTGCGCAGCTCGTCCTGCTTCGCGCCGTCCAGCCGCTGCACCGAGGAGAACACCGACCGCCGCAGGTCGTGCTGCACGTCGAGCGCCAGCCGTCCGCCGACGTAGCGCCGCACGAAGGCCGACGCGAACGTCAGCACCTCCAGCACGACCAGGGCGACGACCAGCATCACCAACCGGTCCGTGCGCCCCGCCGTCGAGTCGTCGACCGCGACCTTGAGCAGCAACGGCCCGGCCGCCTGCAGACCCACGCCGAGGACGGCGGCGACCACTGACAGCACCACCAGCCGCGGGTGCTGCCAACACGCCGCCACCAGTCGGCGGACCCAGCCCTGTTTCACACGGATGAGGCTACGGACCGGGTCTGACAATCGTGATAACCGCAGGTCAGGTGATGTCCTTGGACTGGGTCGCCGCCCAGCCGCCCGCGAAGACCACGCCGGCCCACGCCACGAACACCAGTCCCGACCACCACCAGTCGAGCGCGCCGGACGCACCCGCGATGGCGCGCAGCACGTCCTCGATCTCCGGCGGCACGACACCGGCCGTGGACAGGAAGAGGTCGACCGCGACCGACCCGGTCAACCCGTTGATCGACCCGTTCGGCAGGAACCCGATCACCGACGGCACCTCGAGGTAGGCGAGCACGAAGTGCAGCACGTTCTCGATCACCAGGAAGTACAGGATCAGGATCACGACCGAGCCCGCGACGTTCGGGATCAACGCCCCGACGCCGACGCCGAACATCGTCATCAGGATCGACGACAGCACGCAGACCAGCGTGAGCATCGCCCAGCCACCCGCGTCCGGCAGCTGTCCGGAGTTCGAGGTGAGCACCACGCCCAGCGCGATGAAGGCCATGATCGCGAGGCCGTAGATCGCGCCCCACAAGATGTAGACCAGCATCTTGGCCAGCATCGCCTGCATCCGCGAAGGCGCGGTCAGGAACGTCGTGGTGATCGTCCGCCGCTGGATCTCACCGGACACGGCCAGCGCACCGAAGATCAACGGGAAGATCGTCGACACGTTGATCGCCCGCGCGATGCCGAAGAGCGAGATCTTCCACTGGTCCGGCGTCACGCCGAGGAAGTCCGACACCTCGTCCACGTCCGACGACGACGCGAGGTCGACGAAGAACTGCCCGAGCAGACCGGTCGCGAGCCCCCAGCCCAGCGCCAGCACGGCGGTCGGGATCAGCAGCCCCCACCACAGCCCGGTCGTGGTCGTCTTGCGGAGCTCCGCCTGTACGAGGTTGCCCATCAGGCCCAACCACCCTGTTGCTGTTGCTGCTGCTGCTGGTACGGCGCCGGCGCGTACCCGGCGTACTGGCCACTGGTGAGCTGGAAGAACAGCTGTTCGAGGTCGACCTGCTCCTCCTGGATGCCGTAGATCGACACGTTCGCCTGCAACGCCGTGTCCGCCACGTACTTGGCGTCCACACCGGACACCGCGAGCCGCCCGTCCGGCAGCTGCTCGACGTGCACGCCGGCCGTGCGCAGGGCGGTCGCCAGCGAGTTGACGTCCGACGGCTGCACGAGGACGCGCTTGCGCTGCGACTGCCGCAGCTGGTCCAGCGGGCCGTAGAACATCGTCTGCCCGCGCGAGATGATCACCACCTGGTCGACGGTCTGCTCGACCTCCGCCAGCAGGTGGCTGGAGATCAGCACCGTGCGCCCCATGCGCGCGTAGGACTGCAGGAACGTCCGCAGCCACGCGATGCCCTCGGGGTCCAGGCCGTTCGCGGGTTCGTCGAGCACGAGCACCTGCGGGTCGCCGAGCAGCGCGGTGGCCAGTGCCAGCCGCTGCTTCATGCCCAGCGAGAACCCGCCGACGTTGCGGTCCGCCGCGGACGCGAGGCCGACGAGTCCGAGGACCTGGTCGGCCTGCGCGTCCGGCACGCCGATCGCCGCCGCGTACACGCGCAGGTGGTTGCGGGCCGTGCGCGCCGGGTGGAAGCCCTGCGCCTCCAGCACCGCGCCCACCACGCGGCCGGGCTGGCCGAGCTGGTGGAACGGCCTGCCGTTGATCGTCGCGATGCCACTGGTCGGCTTCACCAGTCCCAGCAACATGCGCAGGGTCGTCGTCTTCCCCGCGCCGTTCGGGCCGAGGAAGCCCGTCACGCTGCCGGGTGACACGGTGAAGCTCAGGTTCTGCACCGCGGCGACCGAACCGAACTGCTTGGTCAGGTTCTGCACCGCGATGAGGCCGCTGCCGTCATGCATGCGGCCCATCCTGCCTGATGGTCAGTCGGGCAACGCGTGCTTTGGCCGCGACACGACCGGCGCGCGGTGCACCACCTGCGGTGCGTCGGTCAAGATCGGCAGCTCGGGCGTGGGCTCGGCGGGGGTCCGCGGGGGCACTTCGGCGATCGCACCGGATCGGGTGAACGGGTTGCGCAGCGGCCCGCGGCGTTCCCGGTGCGGCAGCCCCTCTCCGATCAGGTGCCGGTGTGCCGTGTTCCAGACCTGGCACGGCCAGCGCCGCCTCCACCGCAGCCGGCTCGGGCACGTCCGGCACCGGCCGTCCTCGTCGGGCTGGTGCAGCGTGAGCAGCAACCGCCAGCCGTCCGCCAGGCGGTGGATCTCGGTGCGGGCCAACGGGACCAGCGCCTCGGCCGCGCCCTGCTCGGCCACCTCCTCCAGCAGCGCCAACCGGTGCAGCACCGCGTCGCGCAGGACCTCGTCCATCACATCTTCGCCGAGGCCTGGTCGAGCAGGGAGCCGAGCCGGCGCGTCTGGGTGGCGGACATCACAGCGGCCTCGCCCGGTGGTGCGACCAGCAGAACCCGGTCGTTCTCCACCAGAACGGTCATCGACCTGTCTCGACCGAACGGGTCGTGGCAGTGGATCCAGCCCTGTGGTTCAGCCATGGAATCTCCCTTCGAGGGACACCCGACTCCTGCTTCATCGGCCGTCGGCCCTGCTCGGCGCACCGGCAGCGGGGGATTTCACTCGTTTGCCGGATGAGCGGGACACGGCGGTGGTCTGGGCGAGGCAACTTTTGGGTCGCGTTTCGGCGGGGGTGCTGGGCGCCACCGCCGAAGAGCCGCTATATTTGGTCCCGGCGGCCCCGCTCCCAGTGACCCCCAGGCTGGTTGAGCGCGGCCGCCCTTTATTTTTCCCACTTCTTCCCTCTTGTTCAGAAAATCCCCTTGCGCCCTGCGGTCTCGTACGCTGTAAGTTGCTCGTACACCGTAAGGGGGAGGTTTTCATGAGTGCGACCACGACAGAAACCGTCGGCGTGCAGCCACATCCGCAGCGCTGGGCCGTGCTCGGCGTGCTCTGCCTGTCCGTGATGGTCGTGGTGCTGGACAACACCGTGCTGAACGTGGCGATCCCGTCCATCTCCACCGGTCTGGGCGCGAGCACCGCCGACATCCAGTGGATGATCAACGCCTACTCGCTGGCGCTGGCGGGCCTGCTGCTCACGACCGGCTCGCTGAGCGACCGGTTCGGCCGCAAGCGGGCGTTGCTGGGAGGGCTGGCGCTGTTCGGCGCGGGCAGTGCCGTGGCGGCCTGCGCGGGCTCGTCCGAGGCGCTGATCGCAGCGCGGGGGTTCATGGGCGTCGGGGCGGCGTTGCTGATGCCCGGCACGCTGGCCGTGCTGATGCAGCTGTTCGACGAGGAGGAACGCCCGAAGGCCATCGGCATCTGGGCAGCGGTCACCAGCCTCGGCTTCGCGGCCGGTCCGGTGATCGGCGGCGCGCTGATCAAGCACTTCTGGTGGGGCTCGGTGTTCCTGATCAACGTGCCGGTGGCGCTGCTCGCGATCGCGGCGGTGGCGTTCCTCGTGCCGGAGTCCAAGGACCCGGCCGTGCGCAAGCCGGACGTGCTCGGCTCGGTCCTGTCGATCATCGGCATGGTCTCGCTGGTGTACGCGGTGATCTCGGTGCCGGAGAACGGGTTCGGCTCGCCGCGGTTCGGCGTGCCGCTCGCACTGGGGCTGGTCGCGATGGCCGTGTTCGCGTGGTGGGAGCGGCGCACCACCGACCCGATGCTCGACCTCGGGTTCTTCGCCGACCGCCGGTTCACCGGTGCCGTGGCGTCGGGCGTGCTGGCGGCGTTCGGCATGGCCGGCTCGCTCTTCCTGCTGACGCAACACCTCCAGGGCGTGCTCGGCTACAGCCCGCTGGAGGCGGGCCTGCGCGTCGCGCCGATGGCGATCGCGTTGCTCGTCACCAGCAACACCCTCGGTCAGCTCGTGCTGAAACTGGGTGCCGCCAAGGCGATGCTGCTCGGCATGACGGTCGTCGCGGGCGGCGTGGTGCTGCTCTCGATCGGCACCACCTACCCGCCGACGCTGGCCGGGCTGGTGCTGATCGGCGTCGGTGTCGGTGTGGCACAACCGGTTGCCGTCAACGCGCTGATGGGCGCGATCCCGCCGGAACGCGCCGGCATCGCCTCCGGCCTGTCGTCCACGCTGACCGAGCTGGGCTCGTCGTTCGGCATCGCGATCCTCGGCGCGCTGCTGTCCGCGCGGTTCGTCGCCGCGCTGCCCGACGGAGTGCCGGGACGGTCGCTGTCGGAGGCGCTGCACAGCGGCGCGGACCTGACCGTGGTGCGCGAGGCGTTCTCGTCGGGCATGAGCGTCAGCCTGGTGGCCGGCGCCGTGTCCGTGTTCCTGGGAGGTGTTGTGGCGAGCGTGCTGCTGCGGCGTGCCTAGTATCGAGCCGTGGACAGCGTGTGGTTCGGCAAACCCAGGCCGGCGAGCGGCCAGCACCTCGGCCTGAGCCGGGAGGCCATCGTCCGCAAGGCGATGGAGGTGCTGGACGAGCACGGCCTGGCGAAGCTGTCCATGCGCAAGCTCGCCGCCGAGCTGGGCGCGGCCCCGATGTCGCTGTACTGGCACGTGCCCACCAAGGACGCGCTCATCGAGCTGTGCCTCGACGAGATCTACGGCGAGTTCCCGCGCCCGGCCCCCGGCGCCGCGTGGGAACCCGCGCTGCGCGAGATGATGCACGCGTTCCGCCGTCTTGCGCTCGCACACCCGTGGTGGGTGCGCGGCATCGGCGAGTTCACCACCATCGGTCCCAACGCCGTCGCCATGGCCGACGCGATGCTCGAACCCATGCGGGCGGCCGGCCTGACGATGGTCCAGGCGTCGCAGGCGATGTCGGCGGTGTCGAGCTTCGTCGTCGGGTACACGACGGCGGAGGCGAACTTCCGCAGCCGCGGCGGCCACGACGAACCGCCACCGGACCTCGGCCGGATCGCGGACCTGTACCGGGAGAAGCACCCCCGCTACGTCGAGATGCTGGACCAGCAGGAGCTGTGGTCGCTGGAGGGGCAGTTCGAGTTCGGGCTGGACTGCGTGATCGACGGGGTCAAGGCGCGGGTGGCCGCGCTGCGGTGACCGCGAGGAGGCGCGCCCGTGAAGGCGAAACCCCCGCAGCGTGCTCCGCGTGCGGGGGCTCCTCCATCCGACTGGCTCTCAGACCACGGACTCCAGCGGCGTGTGCACCAGGCCGGTCGCCTCGGCCACCGGGCCGTTGGTCAGCTGACCGGCGTGCGCGTTGAGGCCCAGGGCGAGCGAACGGTCGTCCTTCAGCGCCTTCTCCCAGCCCTTGCCGGCCAGCGCGACCGCGTAGGGCAGCGTCACGTTGGTGAGCGCGTAGGTGGAGGTGCGGGGGACGGCGCCGGGCATGTTGGCGACGCAGTAGAACACCGAGTTGTGGACCTCGTAGGTCGGCTCGGCGTGCGTGGTGGCGCGCGAGTCCTCGAAGCAGCCGCCCTGGTCGATGGCGATGTCGACGAGCACCGAACCCGGCTTCATCTCCGCGACCAGCGCGTTCGAGACGAGCTTCGGGGCCGCGGCACCCGGCACCAGGACGGCGCCGATGACCAGGTCGGCCTCGCGGACGGCCTGCTCGATCGCGAACGAGTTGGACGCGAGCGTGCGCAGGCGGCCCTGGAACTGGGCGTCGATCTGGCGCAGGCGGTCGACGTTGGTGTCGAGGATCTGCACGTCGGCGCCCATGCCGACGGCGATGGTGGCGGCGTTGACACCGGCCACACCGCCGCCGATCACGACAACGCGGGCCGGGGCGACACCGGGGACGCCGCCGGGCAGCACGCCGCGGCCACCGGAGGGCTTCATCAGGCTGAACGCGCCCACCTGCGGGGCGAGGCGGCCCGCGACCTCGGACATCGGGGCGAGCAGCGGCAGCGAGCGGTTCGGCAGCTGCACCGTCTCGTAGGCGATGGCCGTGGTGCCGGAGGCCAGCAGGGCCTCGGTCAGCGGCTTGTCGGCGGCGAGGTGCAGGTAGGTGAAGAGGGTCTGGCCGGAGCGCAGGCGGGGGTACTCCTCCGCGATCGGCTCCTTGACCTTGAGGACCAGGTCGCCCTCGGCCCAGACGTCGTCGGCGGTCGGGAGGACCTTCGCACCCGCGGCGAGGTACTCCTCGTCGGTGATCGCGGAGCCCAGACCGGCGCCCTGCTCGACGTACACGTCGTGGCCCCGGCTGGTCAGCTCGTGGGCCCCGGCCGGCGTGAGGGCGACGCGGTACTCGTGGTTCTTGATCTCGCGAGGAACGGCGATCCGCACGATGACTCCTCCGTTTCGGCTGGCTGCTATCTCACAATGTGGGGCAGCCGGGAGGTCATGTCACTGTGCGGGTTGCACTGTTCGGGACCAGGCCGGTTGTGCTGCTGGGACAAAGCGACCTGCGCCACGCCTGTACCGGTCCCGCGTTGACACCCGGTGGCGGGCCCACATAGCGTTCCCACCGGAACTGAATAACGGCCGCGGTGCCCCTGACGGGCACCAGAACCCGGGTGGGAGAGACCTCGACGAGCTGGTCGGGGCGCCGAAGGGGCAAGCTCCCGCACACTCTCAGGCAGCAAGACCACTCGGGGTAGGCAACTCTGCACGGCGGAGGGGGCGCACGTTTCCTGCCCGTCATCTGCCAGAGGAGTCGCCGTGGAGTTCCCCGAGAACCTGCTCTACACCGCCGAACACGAGTGGGTCGACTGGACGCCGGGCACCCAGGACCCGTTGACCTGCGGGATCACCGAGTACGCCGCGGACGCGCTGGGTGACATCGTCTTCGTCCAGCTCCCCGAGGTCGGGGCCGAGGTCGTCTCCAACCAGGTCTGCGGCGAGCTGGAGTCCACCAAGTCCGTCAGCGACCTGTTCTCCCCGGTCACCGGCGAGGTCCTCGAGGTCAACACCGCCGTCGTCGACGACCCGGCGATCATCAACACCGACCCGTACGGCGCCGGCTGGCTGTTCAAGGTGCGCGTGGACTCCGCGGAGGACCTGCTCACCGCGGCCAAGTACGCCGAGCTCACCTCAGACTGACCCGCTCGCACCCACCACGAAGGACTGATCAGTGGCGATCAGCGTTTTCGACCTGTTCTCCGTCGGCATCGGGCCGTCCAGCTCGCACACCGTCGGCCCGATGCGCGCCGCCGCCATGTTCGTCGAGAAGCTCGGTGCCCGCGCGTCCGAAGTGGACCGCGTGCACGTCGAGCTGTTCGGCTCGCTCGGCGCCACCGGGCACGGCCACGGCAGCCCCAAGGCCGTGTTCCTCGGCCTGGAGGGCAACCTCCCGGAGGAGGTGGACCCCGCGGCCGCCGCCCACCGCGTCGAGGAGATCGTCGCGAGTGGACGGCTGCGGCTCGGCGGCACGCACGAGATCGGCTTCGCGCACGACCGCGACCTCGTCATGCACCGCCGCAAGTCGCTCCCGTTGCACCCCAACGGCATGAGCTTCGAGGCGTTCCGCGGTGACGAGCCGGTCGAGCACGCCGTCTACTACTCGATCGGCGGCGGCTTCGTCGTCGACGAGAACGCGTCCGGCAGCGACCGCATCAAACCCGACTCGACCCCGCTGCCGCACCCGTTCCTGACCGGCGACGAGCTGCTCGCGCGCTGCCGCGAGACCGGCCTGTCGATCAGCGAGATCATGATGGCCAACGAGCTGTCGTGGCGCTCGGAGGAGGAGGTGCGGGCCGGGCTCCTGCACATCTGGCACGTGATGCAGGAGTGCGTCGAACGCGGCTGCACCGAGCAGGGCATCCTGCCCGGCGGTCTCAAGGTCCGCCGCCGCGCCGCCGAGATGCGCAAACGGCTGGAGGGCGAGCACTTCGTCACCGACCCGCTGCGCGTCATGGACTGGGTCACGCTCTTCGCGCTCGCCGTCAACGAGGAGAACGCGGCAGGCGGCCGGGTCGTCACCGCACCGACGAACGGCGCGGCCGGCATCGTGCCCGCGGTCCTGCACTACTACACCAGGTTCGTGCCCGGTGCGAACGACGACGGCGTGGTGAGGTTCCTGCTCACCGCGGGCGCCATCGGCGTGCTGTTCAAGGAGAACGCCTCGATCTCCGGCGCCGAGGTCGGCTGCCAGGGCGAGGTCGGCTCCGCGTGCTCGATGGCCGCCGGTGGTCTCGCCGAGGTCCTCGGCGGCACCCCGGAGCAGGTCGAGAACGCCGCCGAGATCGCCATGGAGCACAACCTCGGCCTCACCTGCGACCCGATCGGCGGCCTGGTGCAGATCCCGTGCATCGAACGCAACGCCGTCGCGTCCGTCAAGGCGATCACCGCGGTGCGCATGGCGTTGCGCGGCGACGGCTCGCACTTCGTGTCGCTGGACAAGGTCATCAAGACCATGCGGGACACCGGCAAGGACATGTCGGTGAAGTACAAGGAGACGGCGCGCGGCGGTCTCGCCGTCAACGTCATCGAGTGCTGAGGCCGGTCAGGGCCTGGCGTCGTACCGGCGCTGGGCCTCGATCACGTCCGGCATCCGCGACTCCAGCAGCACGATCAACGCCATCAGCTTCTCCGCCGTCTCGCGCCCGAGCGGCGTGAGGCTGTAGTCGACCCGCGGCGGGTTCGTCGGCTGCGCGTCGCGGTGCACGAGCCCGTCGCGCTCCAGCGCGTGCAACGTCTGGGACAGCATCTTCTCGCTGACGCCGTCGACCCGGCGGCGCAGCTCGTTGAACCGCAGCGACCCGTCGACCAGCGCGCTCAGCGTCAGGCTGCCCCACCGGCCGGTGACGTGCTCCAGCGTGGGACGTGACGGGCACGCCTTCGCGAACACGGTGAACTCCATGTCCGCGAGGGTACCCCATCGCACTTACGAAAAGTTAGTGCTCGCTCGAACGGCAGGCCCGCACACAGCGCGTGTGCGGGCCTGCCTGCTCAGAACGGCCAGTCGGCGTCGCGCCCCGCCTCGATCAGCGGAACCGCGCGGAACGTCGCGTCCGTCAGGCCGCCGAACTCGTGCCGGTTCCCCGTGCCCGACGCGAACGCCCCCTGTCGGTACCCGCCCAGGTTGAACCCGTAGACCGGCACGTGCCGCGGCACGACGTCGTCGACCCCGGCACCGCCCGGCCCGGCGACCGTCTGCATGTCCGAGATGATGAACACCCGGTCGTGCCCTCGGTACGAGCTCTTCAGCGCACCGATGACGTCGGTGCCGTGCCCGACCTCACCGACCCTGCCCAGGAACCGGTCGACCTCGCTGATGACCGACGCCCCTCGCCGCAGCTCGTGGCGGAACACGCCGGTCGCGAACCCGTGGACGTCGACCTGCTCGCCCTTGGCCCCGAGCGCCACGCCGAACACGGCCGCGGCCTTGGCCGGCGTGACCTTCGAACGCGCCGAGTAGCCCGTGCAGGTCATCGACCCCGAGGTGTCGATCAGCACGAGCGACCGGCCCGGCAGCGCCGGCAGGTTGCCCAGCGACGCCTGCAGCGCCCGGTCGAGCGCGTGGCCCCAGCGCAGGCTCGGCGCCGCCTCGTACGCCGAGAGGAAGCGGAACGGGAACTGCCGCGACCGCGCCACCTGGCCGGGGTCGGCCAGCCGGGCCGCGACCTGCGCCGCGACCTCGTCCGACACGCCCGCCTCGTCAAAATTCCTGAGGTTGCGGATCGCGGCCATGAAACCCATCGACGGTGCCAGTGCCTCCCACACCCGCGCCGTCATCGGACCCTGCAACCACCCGGCCACCGACTCCCACGTCATCCCGGCCCGCCGCAGCGCGTCCGCCGCGTCCGGTCGCCCGAACAACGCCCGGCGCTGCTCGACCGGCCACGCCATCAGCTCCCGCCGTGCCGCGACGGTCCGCAGCGACTCGGGAACGGTGACGTCCGGGTCGCGGCGGCGGTCGAGCACGTACTGGAACAGGTCGCCCTGCCAGGCCGTGCTCGGCGACGGGTGCACGAGGTTCAGCACGTCGGCCACGCGGAAACCACGCGCCTCGCTGTCCCACTTGAGCACCGACCGCTCGTCGTAGAGCCGCCGCACCGCGTCCGCGATGCCGCGTTTGACGGGCTTCGGCACGGTCCGGCCGTGGACCGCGGTCCAGTAGGCCAGCAGCTCGCCCGGCTCGTCCGCGCGCTGCAGCACCGACGCCACGACCGCGCGGTTCGTCACGCCCGCGTCGGCACCGGCCTCGAGCCGCGCCTTCACGAACTCGGCGGCGCCGACCAGTGCCGCGGTCCGCATGTTCGCCTCGCCGCGCAGCCACGCCAGCATCCGCGCCGTCCACTCGGGATCCTGCAACGCCGCCGTGCGCACCAACTGCGCGTAGCGCTCGTCGCGGGTGCCGCCGCTCTCGTAGAACGTCTGCTCGCCGCCCATGTTCGACACGGCCAGCAGGAACAGCTCGCCCAGCGCGGTGCGTTCGTAGCCGGCGCCGCCCTCGTGGGTGCGGCCGGACCGCTTCGACCCGATGGGGCTCTTCCCGAACGGACGCGCCTTCAGGACGTTGAACTTCGACATGGCTCTTCCCCCTCGGGAGGCGAGACGGGGGAGCGCACAGCGGACAGGAATCCGGCTGACGGGATTCGAACCCGCGACCGCCCCATTTGCGGTGAAAGGTTTCGCACCGGGTGCACGTGCAGACAACCACGCCACGCCACCGAATTGTTCTCAGGAACTCGGTGGCGTGGCAGAAGGGTGGCCCGAGGTCAAGGCGCAGAAGGTGACTGCCCACCGGGGTGGGCGAAGAGCCGGACTGGCCGGCCTTCAGGAGTCGAACCTGAGATACCGAAGTAACCCTCTGCCGCGCACCGGGCCTGACTACAGGAAACCACACCGCGCAAGCGGTTTACGGTGTTTTCACGAAACGCCGCAGGAGGTAGAACAACCCGGCGGTGGCCAGGAAACCGAATGCGCTGATCATGACGATCTGCTCGACGGTGTCCGCCCGCGACCCGGCGAAGACGTAGGCCGCGCAGATCGGGACGGTTCCCAGCAGGGTGGACGTCATGAAGGTCCCGAACGACACCCGCGACACCCCGGCCGACACGGACACCGTCTCCGCCATCATCGGGATTCCGCGTGCGACCCCGAAGAACCAGGGCCCGAACTGCCGTCCCCACCGCCGCATCTCCCGCAGCTCCTCGATGGTCACGACGCGCCGCACCAGCCACGGGCGTGCGAAGCGGCCCAGTGCGTAGCCCGCCGCGGAGGAGCCCAGGGAGCCCACGACCGCGAGCACCAGGCCGAACGGCAGGCCCAACGCGGTTCCGGCGAGGACGATGAGCGGAGTGGACGGCACGGGCAGGAGGACGTCGACGACGAGCAGGGCGAAGATCACGGCCGCGGCCCACACGGGGTCGATGCCGCGCACCCAGGTGACGACCCCCTCGAAGTCGATCAGGTTCAGCGCCTCGAACACGATCCAGCTCAGCAGCACGAAGCCGAGCACGACGAACGGTATCCACTTCCACCGCACGCCCGTCTCACAACTCATCGGGTGATGGTCGCCCACCGCGGTGCGCCGGACAATCCGCCAGTGGCGCGGGTTCAGCGACTGGAACCCGAACGTGTGTCGTCTCGACGCACCGGTGCCCGCTCCGGTGCTCAGCGCTCACACCGCGGCCCGTGCACAAAGGACCTAGGCGCGGCGCGGGCGGAACACGGCCACGACGACGCGCAGGCCCAGCAGCACCGAGATGATCAGCAGGTTGTAGCCGAGCACCTGGTGCAGGCCCAGGTCCGGCACGACCTGCGGGCCGCCGTCGGCGCCGAGCAGCAGCACGGCCATCACGCCCGCGGTCGCGCCGAGGACGGTCAGCATCACCTGGTGCAGCAGGCCGGTCACGTAGGCGCGGTCGCGTTCGTCGGCGAACAGGCGCATCGACATGCTCAGGCGGCCCTGTTCCACGGCGCCGGTGATGCGGTCGACGCGCCGCGGCAGCCTGCGCAGCACGGGCAGGACGGCCTGCAGCTCCTCGGTGAGGGTGCGCTGGACCGACTCGGGGGTGAGGCGTTCGGAGATCTGCTCGGCGGCGAACGCGCGTGACTCCACGACGATGTCGAAACCGGGGGAGAGCACGCCGAGGGTGCCCTCCAGGGTCGCCAGGGCGCGGAACACGGCAGCGACCTCCGGCGGGATGCTCAGGCCGAAGCGGGACACGATCAGGAACAGGTCGCCGAACATCTCCACGTCCGGGCGCATGCCGGCGCCGAGGTGGCGGGCCATGAACTGGCCGAGCGAGCGTTCCAGGCGCTGCTCGTCGATGTCCTCGGGGCGGGAGGTCAGCTCCAGCACCGCGTCGGTGAGGCCGGCCGGGTCACCGCGGTCGATGGCGAGCAGCAGCCGTTGCAGCGCCGAGCGCAGCGCCGAGTCGATGCGGCCGACCGAGCCGAAGTCGAGCAGGCCCAGGCGGCCGTCGGCGAGCAGCAGGACGTTGCCGGGGTGCGGGTCCGCGTGGAAGACGCCGTCGAGCACGACTTGGCGCAGCACGAACCGCAGCAGCGTGCGCGCGAGGCCCTCGTCCGCCGCGGCACGGCGGACCGGCACGCCGTCGAGGCGGTCCATCACCAGCACGCGCTCGGTCGACAGGTGCACGTGCGGCAGGCCGACGGAGGCGTCCGCGACGGCGGAGACGGCCGCGATGTTGCGCGCCTCCACCCGGAAGTCCAGCTCCTCGCGCAACGCCGCCGCGAACCCGTTCGCGAGGTCCCGCACGCCCAGCGCCGCACCCCACCGCGTGCGCTGCAACGTCTCGGCCAGCCGGCCCACGATGTCCAGGTCGCCCTCGGCGACCGCCCGCACGTCCGGGCGCTGCACCTTCACCACGACCTCGGCACCGGTCCTCAGCACCGCCCGGTGCACCTGCGCGATGGACGCCGCCGCCAGCGGTTCGGGATCGACCGAGGTGAACGCGTCCACGCCCACCTCGGCGTCGAGCACCGCGCGCACCGACTCCCAGGACGCGGCGGACACCTCGTCCTGCAGCAGGCTGAGCTCGGCGACGAAGTCGGCGGGCAGCAGGTCGGAGCGGGTCGACAGCACCTGGCCGAGCTTCACGAACGTCACCCCGGCGTCCTGCAGCGCGAGCCGCAGCGACCGGGCGAGGCCGGTGTCGGTGCGTTCCCGGCCGCGCAGGTAGGGGCCGAGGCCGTGGCGGAACGCGATGGCGGTGATGCGCGAGTACCGGCGGGTGCGGGCGATCCGGCGGCGGAGCAGGCCCCACCACTCGGTGACCGGCGGGATCGAGCCGGTCGGCACCAGCACCTCGGCGAGCGCCAGCAGCCCGATCACGACGAGCAGCGACAGTCCGAGCTGGACGCTCACCAGCGCGGGCGAGGGCTCCGCGGTGGTGGTGCCGAAGAGGCCGGAGGCGATCGACATGGCCAGCAGGCACATGAGCGCGGTGCGGACCAGGCCGACGCGCAGGCCGAGGATGCGGCGCGCGGCCAGCGCCATTCCCAGCACCAGCAGCAGGAAGGTGGCCGGGAAGCCGACCGCGTAGACCAGGAAGTCCCCCATGGCCGCAGCCTAGGCGGAGCGAGCTGAACGCCACCGGTGCTCCAGCACGACGGCGGTGCGCTGGAACACCGGTGGCGCGGTCAGGGGGTCAGAAGTCGAAGACCTTGCCGGTGTGGGCGCGCACGGCGCACGGGTTCGAGTACACCTGCTGGAAGTCGATCCTCTTGCCGCGCCACTTGCCGCGCAGCATCGCCTTCGTCGGGTTCAGCTCCATCGTGCACATCGCGCCGGTGTCCTCCAGCCTGCGGAAGTCGCCGTCGACCGGCGTGAGCTGGTCGCACGCCTGCTGGGCGTGCTTGTGCAGCCCGCCGGCGGGGTCGCACTGCAGCTGCGTGGTGCTGAGGGCGCCCATCTCCGGCTGCACCGTCAGCACCAGGCCGGATGCGGGGAGGAAGGGCGCTGCCTGTGCGGTCGCGGGAACCAGGGGAACGGCGAGCGCGAGGCAGGCGAGCAGAAGTCGGGTCCTTGCCATGCCACCACCATGGCGTGGCGAGGACCCGGAACTCCATTCAACTCAGCGGTAACACCGGATCGTGTAAACCGCCCTCACGGCGTGCAACTAGACGCCCGCGAGCTCCGTCCCGGCGAGCGCGCCGGCGACCTGGTCACCGACCGCCGCCATGCCCTTGGCGTTCGGGTGAACGGGGAACGCGATGCTCGTCGGGATGATGCCCTCGACCCACTTGTCCCACGGAGCGGCGCACGTGTCGCGGCCCGCGCTGATGTCGTAGGGGTTCACGAACGTGGCACCGGCGGCCTGGGCCTGCGCGCCGAGCATGGCGTTGAGCTGCTGCTGCACGCCGTCGAGGTACGGCACGTCGCCGCGCGAGATCGGCACGACCGGCCAGCAGCCGCCGGAGGACGGCAGGATGCGCAGGTAGCCGACCACGACGACCTTCGCGGCGGGCGAGCGCTGCTTGATCCCGGCGAGCACGGCGGCCACCTCGGGGGCGGTCGCGGCGACGCGCTGGGCGAGCTGGTCGCCGTAGGTCGCCTTGCAGGGCGCGCCGTTCGGGTCGAGCACGCTCTTCGCGGCGCACGTGAGGATGATGTCGGAGAAGCCGATGTCGTTGCCGCCGATGGACACCGTGACGAGGTCGGTGGTGGCCTTGAGCGCGGAGAACTGCGGCACGGACTGGCCGGGGACGCCGGACTGCACGCCCAGCATGTCCTTGGTCTGCGCGCCACCGCAGGAGATGTCGGTGAAGCTCGCGACGTTCAGCCGCCGGGCCAGCACCGACGGATAGTTCTGCGTGGACTTGAAGCAGCTGAGCGGGTCGAGCCGTTGCAGCGGGATGAACGGTCCGGAGACGAACGAGTCGCCCAGCGAGACGTACTCGCGGTACTGCGGCGCGGCGGAGGCCGCGGGCGCCAGGAACGCGGCGACCAGGGCGGTGAGCACGGAGACAACAGTCACTCGGCGCGTCATTGCTACCTCGTTACTGAACAGTAGGAACGTAGGACGAAGGGTGACCGGGCCATTGCGCACTGTCAATCCCTCCACCAGGCTGGAACGATGACGGGGGTACGCAGGGCAGCGTTCGCATCGGCGGTCGGCAACACGATCGAGCTGTGGAAAGTACCGGATTACCTATGTATGATGGGCGCATGGCAGGCTCTGAAACCGCAGGTCAGGCGCCTTTGCGGGCTGTAGTGGCCGCTCGGCTCTCCAGGAAGCGTGAAGGCAGCACCGGTGACATCACGCAGGGAATCGACGGGTACGCGTACGCGACCCAACGGGGCTGGACCGTTGTTGGAGAACCGTCCGATATGGACGTATCCGCAATCAAGACTAGCCCCTGGGAACGCAAGGAACTCGGGCATTGGCTCCGGCACCCCGAGCTGTACGACGCGCTGATCTTCCGGTCAATCGACCGCATGGCCAGACGTCCGCACGACTTCCCCGCGCTCATGAAGTGGTCCACAGAGAACGGCGTCCGGCTGGTCTGTCTCCAGCTCGGCGGGGACGTGATCGACTTCGGGACCCCGGTTGGGCGCATCGTCGGCTCCGTGCTCGCGGAAGTCGCGGTGATGGAGGGCGAGTTGATCCAGAGCCGGATTCTGCGTGCACGGAAGCACATGCGCACTGTCGGCCGTTGGGGGGCCGGTCGCGTGCCGTACGGCTATCAGCTCGCCACGCACCCAAGCGGCGAGGGGTTCGCCCTTGAGCCGCATCCTGAGCAGTCGCTGATCGTGGACGAAATGGTGACTCGCGTTCTCAACGGCGAGTCCCGGACGTCGATCGCGGACGACCTGAACAAGCGCGGAGTCCCGTCTCCGCTCGGCGAGCGGCTTACGGACACCAAGCGAGCGGAGAGGGCCGCGCCTAGGTGGAGTCAACGGGGGGTCTCGTACATCCTCCGCTCCGAGAGCCTCCGCGGAAGGGCGGTGCACGCGGGGAAGCTCGTTCGCGGCTCGGACGGTGTTCCGATCACCTACGGCGAGCCTCTGATCGACACGTGGACGTGGGAGCGTCTACAGGCGCGGCTGAAAGAGGTGACGCCGAGCCGGACTCAGCGGGCGAAGGACGCAGCGCTGCTCTTGGGGATCGTCTTCTGTGGGCGGTGCGGGTACCGCCTGTACCGAAGCCTCTTGGCGCGGGCGAGCGCTGTCGTGTTCGTCTACCGGTGCATCTCCAAGCGCACACACGGAACGGACTGTCCGGGGCTGTCCATCACGGGGCCGGGTGTCGAGAGCTGGACCGAGGAGCAGTTCCTCAAGCGTGTAGGCGACCGCTTCACGGTCGTGCGCGAGGTCGATCCCGGCTCGGACAACCGCGCGGAGCTTGCAGAGGTTGAGGAAGCGCTCGCAGACCTCCGCGAGGACCGGAAAGCCGGCCTGTACCGAGGCGACCGCGGCAACCGCGAGTTCCGCGAGATGTACGCAGCCCTGGAGGAGCGGCGAGAAGCCCTTGAAGCGCAGCCGTTCCGTCCGCCGTCCACGCGGCTTGTGGAGACCGGTATCACCTACCGGCATGAGTGGGAGGTGTCCGACGACATGCACAAGTCCGCGCTGCTGCTGGATGCCGGAGTCCGGGTCACCGTAGCCCCCGCGGCTCGCCGGGGTGACCCGAACTGGGCCGCGCGGCTCAGCTTCGACATGGGCGAGCCGGCCGACCCCTCCGCGGGGCACGACGAGACGGACCCCGAGGAGCACTGGGGTTAACGCGGGTGCGGAGCCCCAGTGACGGAAGTGACGGAATCACCTAGTTTTCAGAATCTCTTATAGAGCAGAGAGAGCTATAGGGTTTCTGGAAACGAGCCGATTCCGTCACTTCCGACACTTTCGCAGGTCAGAGGGGGTGTAGCGGTGATGGAAGCCTCCCAGGCCAACCACCTACGGGCAGGGTCCTGCCCTGCCCGCTCGACCCCCGCCCTGCCCCCGGCGTTACTGCTGATCTTGTGACCGCCCTCCGAGCACGCGAAAGGCACCGGCCGAGTAGCTAGCCGGTGCCTCTTGACGCAGGCGGTTGAGTGAGGAACTCAACGCATCAGGGGGTGGGGGTGCGGGGGATGCGCTTGGGGAGCGTGCGGGGGACGAGGTTGTTCCGGTGGAGGGTGTCCAGTCGGTTTATGATCTCGGCTTGGATCGTCTCAGGCGACGCGTCTTCCCCTAGGATCTGGTGAATCAGGTCGACGGTCAGCGCGAGCCACTGCCCTTTGCCGATGAGGCGTTCGAGTTCGCCGACCACGGCGTTGTAGGGGTAGTCCGCGTCTGCCATGTGTGTACCTCCGGCGATCCTAGTGCGCGAGGAACCTATCGTAACAACCACGTGCAGGTGCGCGGGACGTGATCGCTCCGCGTGCGGGTAACAGGTGAGTAACGGATATTTGGACCGGCTGGGACGGGTACGTAACCGCAGGTCAGGGCGCTGCGCAGGGGGAGGGGGTGAATAGCGCAGGGGGAGTACTGGTTAGAGGGGGTGGGGGTCATGACCCAACGGGCCTGCCGCACCTGCCCCGGTACCGCCGTGCCCCGATCGAGTCAGTGCGCCCGTTGTGGTGCTGGCACTCGACAGCCGGGACGCGAGCGTGCACGCATCGCACTACGGCGCCAGGTCAACAAGACCGGCGCTGGTCGGTGCGCGGCCTGCCGCGTGGTCTTCCCCGCGTCGCTCATCCGCGTTGACCACGTCATCGCTCTGGCCGATGGTGGCTGCGATGAGGCAGCCAACTTGCAGCTACTCTGCGTCACCTGTCACGGGGGCAAGGGGGCTGACGAGGATGCACATAGAGTGATGAGGCGGCACCGTCCACTGTAGACAGACTAGCGTTGCAAGTGGACGGACAAAACCCCTGGTCAGGGGCTAGGGTGGGGAAAAAGTTCGGCCGGACAGGCCCTCTAGAACACCCCGGCTCCTTTCTGCACTCCCCCTGAGTGCGGTTCCGATTTTTGATGATCTTCACACCCGGTCTGACCTGCGCAAACGTGCTGATGACGTGGTGTAGCGGCCCCGAAAACGAGGCTCGTAACAGGCAGTAAACGCCGCTTAAGCGGCCCTAAAGCCCCGGTTCGGGCGGGTTGAGCCCTGCAATGACGCGTCCCTCTCTCCGTGTCGCAGGTGCGTTCCCCGCTCGGACCGGGCTCCAACGGAAGGGGGACACATGGCGCTCCCGACCGGCACCCCAACGGGCACCTTCCACGGCCGGTGGTGGAACCGCGACGGCTCCGACCCGGCCGGCCTGGTCGTGCTCGCCGCGGTCGCGCTGCTCGTGCTCCCGGAGGGCGCAGTCCTCCCGGACCCCGTCACGGTCGAGGTGACCGCCGGCGCGTTCTCCAAGACGCTCCCCGCCGGCACCTACCGCGTGTTGGTCCGGCTCCCCGAGTACACCGCGTCCAAGACGCTCACGGTCCCCGCATCCGGCTCGGTCAACGTGGCGACCGCGATCACCGAGGAGCCGGTGCCGGGTACCTACGTTCCGGTGCGCACGGTCGCCGGTGTGAAGCCGGACGAGCACGGTGACGTCCCGCTCACCGCGGAGGCCCTCGGGTTCGAGGGCGGCACCGTGACGGCCGAGTCGCTCGGCGCGCTGACGCAGGACCAGGCGGACGCACGTTACGTCCGGCCGTCCGCGCTCGCGGGCTACGCGACTGACGACGAGCTAGCCGCGGCCCTCGCACCCGTCGTGACGGAGGCTGAACTCGCTTCTGCGGTTGCGCCTCTCGCGTCCTCCGCGTCGGTCGCTGCTGCGGTCGCAGGGCTCGCGTCCACGGCCTACGTGGACGAGGCGGTCGACAGGCTCGGCGACCTCGACCTGTACCCGCCTTCCGCGGCCGGGTTCGCGGAGTGGACGGTGGACCCTCAGCTCTGCTCGACCGACTTCCCGCACAACGCCGGGACGCTGCTCATGATCCGGTTCCGCTACCGCGGCTCGGCGAGCGTGGTTTCCGAGATCGGGTTCCACGTCACGTCGGCCGCGAGCGGCCCCGGTGCTTTCTCCGGTGTGGCGCTCTACGCGGACGGTGCCGGCTCGGTCGCGCTGCTCGGGCAGAGCGCGAACGCGGGTGCACAGTGGACGGCTCCCGGCATCAAGTCGGTACCGCTCTCCGCTCCGGTCTCGGTGGTTCGTGGTGCGTTCTACCGCGTCGCGCTGTTGTGGAACGGTTCGGGTGCGGGCCGGATCGCGGGTGCTCCGCTGACCACGTCACCGGCCTTGATGAATGCAGGCGCCGCACGGTCGACGTACCTCGCTGGTCAGGGCTCGTTCCCTGCGTCGGTCAACGTCGCCGCGATGACGCTTAACAACGCCTCCTACTTCATGTGCATGAAGTAGCGACCGCACTTCCGCGCGCACTCACCGCGTAGTCGTCCCCGTCCTTCCACTGATCGGCGGGGCGTAGCGCGTGCGGTACCAAGACCTGCACCACTAGTACCACCCACGGCGGACGTGAAGCCTGCGTGCGAGTGGTACTAGCGGCTGCACTGACCGGCGTGCGTACCTCGAAATCCGACCCGGTGACAGACCGGGGTACGTACGTCTCAATCCTCCGTAGCTCAATGGCAGAGCACCGCACTGTTAATGCGGTGGTTGCTGGTTCGAGTCCAGCCGGGGGAGCAATCGCGCACGTCCCGAGTGGGGACGCCTGCGGAGCGGTCCGGTGGTGCTACGTGCGCCGCTGCCCGACCGCTGTTTAGGGGCGTGCGCGTCAAAGGGGAAATGGTGTAGTGGCAGCACGCAGAGCGGCCCGTACGGGTGCGCTGGACCAACTGCGGCCGAGGTTCGATTCCTCGTCTCCCCGCTTACTCGCTCGACGAGCGGGTTTCCTTGTGCTGCAACCGCGTTGGAGGGGGTGCCGCATGTCTCGCGCGAAAGCCGACCCGTCCGGTAACCCTCGCTCTGCCGATGTTGCCGCGGCCCCGACCGTTCACACCGGCCGAGCCCCCCGCGTCCCCGCGAAGCTCGGCGACACCGGCCGCGAGGTCTGGCGCGAGGTGTGGAAGGCGGGAGCCGGCGCGTACAACCCGAGCACGGACCGGTTCGTCGTTCAGCGCTACTGCGAGCTGCACGATCGCCGCGCGGAGCTGCTCGACGAGCTGCGGCGTGACGGGCTCACGACGCTCGGGAGCATGGGGCAGACGGTCGTTCACCCTCTTCTGCGCTACGTCGAGTCGACGGAGCGGGAACTCCGCTCGATCGAATCGTCGCTCGGCCTGAACTTGGAGTCCCGACTACGGCTCGGCCTCGCTGCTGCCGCGCTCCCCGGCAAGTCCCTTGAGGACATTCTGGGCGGTGACGACGACGACTGGGGGTGACGTCGCGTGAATCTGCGCACTCTCCCCAAGCCGAAGTGCCGCACTGAGGGCCGCCGCGTTGCGCGGTTCATCCAGCACCTGACGCTCGGCGGCTCGTACCTCGGTCGTCCGTTCCGGTTGCTGCCGTGGCAGGTCAAGGTTCTTGACGAGATTTACACCGTCCGGGCGGACGGCAAGCGGAAGCACCGCACGGCCGTGTTGGGTATCGCGCGGAAGAACGGCAAGACACAGTTGGCCGCGGCCTTGGCGCTGTACCACCTGTGTGCCGACACCCGCGACGCGTCGCCCGAGGTCGTGTGCGCCGCGAACACCCGCGACCAGGCGCGCATCCTGTTCCGCGAGGCGCGGCGGATGGTGCTCGCGTCGCCGGTGCTGCGCGAGATGTGCACGGTGCAGCGGGACAAGATCCTGTGCAACCACAACAACGGGATGTTCACGACCGTCAGCGCGGACGCTGGGCTCCAGCAGGGTCTCAACCCCACGTTCGTGGTGGTCGACGAGTACGCGCAAGCCAAGACGTCTGACTTGTTCGACGCGCTGACGCTCGGCTCCGCGCAGCGTAACGAGCCGCTGTTCCTCGTGATCTCGACGGCCGGCCCCCACCCGGACGGTCCGTTCGCGGAGCTGGTGGACCACGGTCACCGCGTCCGGTCGGGCGAGGTCGACGACCCCTCGTTCTGGTCGCATTGGTTCGGTGTGCAGCCGGGTGAGGTCGTGGACCACACGGACCCGGCGGTGTGGAAGCGCTGCAACCCCTCGTGGTCGATCATGAATCACGAGGACTTCGCCGCCTCCGTGAAGCGCACGCCGGAAGCGAACTTCCGGATGTACCGGTTGAACATGTTCGTCCGCGGCGGCGCGACCTGGTTGCCCCACAACGCGTGGGCGGACCGGAAGGACGCGGAACGCAGCTTCGCCGCTGGTGACGTGATCGTGGTCGCGGCCGATGCCGCGTGGCGTAACGACTCCACGGCGATTGTCGGTGTCCGACTCTCGGATCTCCACGTGCAGAAGCTCGGGCACTGGGAGGCACCTCGCGATGACCCGCATTGGCGGACGCCCATCTACGAGGTGATGCAGCGCGTACGCGAGGTCTGCAAGACCTACACCGTCCGCGAGGTCGCGTACGACCCCGCGTGGTTCAGCGTGCAAGCGCAGATGCTCGCGGACGACGGCCTTCCGATGGTCGAGTTTCCGAACAGCGTGGCACGCATGGTGCCGGCCACTCAGCAGGGATACGCGGCCATTGTGGACGGTCTGGTCACGCACGATGGCGACCCCGCGCTAGCTCGGCACATCGGCAACGCGGTGATCAAGCAGGACGCGCGCGGCGAGCGGATCACCAAGGAGTCGCCGACGTCCCGGCGGCACATTGACCTCGCGGTCGCCTTCCTCATGGCACTCAACCGCGCGCAGCTCTACCGCGACAGCGAGAAGTCCTCGGACGGGTTCCTTGTGGACGCGACCCCGGATTGGGACGACGAAGACGACGACATGTGGTGATCAACCGGAAGGGGGCTACATGCCTGAGTTCTTGCGGCGGCTCCGTGGCCCCGCTTCCGCCGCGGGGACGTGGTTCTGCACCGCGTGGGACACGCTGGTCGGGTTCGTGCGTCGGAACTGTCTTGAGCTGCTTGCCATTGCCGGCGGCTACATGATCGTCCGTGGCGTGGGCGACATCAACGCGCCTGCGGGCGACATCGTGATGGGCCTGCTGTTCCTCGCGCTCGCCTACTGCATCGCCCGCTCGCGGGGGGTGCGTAGGTAGTGGGGTTCCTCGACTTCGTGGGCGCTGAGTCGCGCTCGCAGACCGTGAACGCAACCGAGGTGACCGACACGTCCGGCCTCATGGGCTGGGTCACCGACTCCACACCGGGCCAGAGCGTGACGCCGGAGGGCGCGCTTGCTGTGTCCGCGGTGTACGCCTGCGTCCGGCTGCTGACCGACGCGCTCAGTACAACGCCGCTCGACTCCTACCAGCGGCAGGGCGGGCGCCGTAAGGGCTTCCCACGACCGTCGTGGTTGGTCAAGCCGAGTCCGGACATGCGTCGCATCCCGTTCATGTCGCAGGTGTTGACGTCGCTGCTCCTTGAGGGCAACGCGTACATCCTGATCACCCGGGCGGGTGGCCGCGTGCGGTGGCTCGACGTGATCCCCGCGTCGATGGTGACGCCGAAGTACGTCGGCTCGGGCGCTCGGCGGAAGCTCGTCTACGAGCTGGCCGTGAGCGGTGAGGACGGCGCTGTCGACGTCGTGGGGGCGCTGCCGGCGAAGGACATCCTGCACATTCCGGGGATCATCCTCGCGGGCTCGCTGATCGGTGTCTCGCCGATCAAGGCCGCTCAGGTGACGATCGGGCTCAGCCTCGCGGCTCAGGAGTTCGGCGCCGAGTTCTTCGCGAACGGCGCTCAGCCGCGCCACGTGATCAGCGTCCCCGGCACCATGTCGGACAAGGGGCTCAAGGCGGCTCGCGCTACGTGGCGTGGCATCCACGCGGGCAAGGGCAACCGGTTCGGGCTCGGCATCCTCATGGAGGACGCGAAGCTCACGCAGCTCAGCGTGACGCCGGACGAGGCGCAGTTCCTCCAGACGCGGCAGTTCCAGGTGCCGGACATCGCGCGAATCTTCGGCGTTCCGCCGCACCTGATCGCGGACGCCTCGAACTCCACCTCGTGGGGCTCGGGTCTGTCCGAACAGGACACCGCGTTCGTCAAGTACGCCGTTCGCGCGTGGGCCGAGCGGATCGAGGAGGCTCTCACGGAGCTGCTCGTGTCCGATGACCCTGCGGCTGCTGCCGCGTTCGTCAAGTTCAACCTTGACTCGCTGACCCGCGGCTCACTCGCCGACCGCCTCGACGCGTACGGCAAGGGCCTGAACAACGGCGTCTACAACCGCGACGAGGTCCGCTCGTGGGAAGACCTCGGACCGGACCCCACCGGTTACGGCGCGTACTTCACGCTGCCGTCCAACCTCGCGCTCATCACGAAGGACGGCCCTGTGCCGCTGTCCGCGGGTGGCTCCAGCGCGCCCACCGCAAAGGAGGTACCCGGTAATGACGAATGAGCGCCGGGACTACGCGACGGAGGTCGAGGTCCGGACCAAGCCGGACGGTAGCGGGAAATTCATCCGCGGGTACGCCTACGTCTTCAACAAGCTGTCTCACGATCTCGGGGGCTTCCGGGAGCGCGTCGAACCGGGCGCAGGTCTGGAGTCGTTGCGCAACAACGACATCATCGCGACCTTCAACCACAACTTCGGCGCCCCGCTCGCGCGGTCCGGTGCCGGACTCAGCGTGGGGGAGGACGAGATCGGGGGTTGGTACGAGATCGATCTCCCGGACACCGCGACTGGCCGTGACGTGGATGAGCTGGTGGGACGGAAGATCCTCCGCGGATCGTCGTTCATGTTCACCATCCCGGACAGCGAAGCTGACCAGGCCTGGTCACGTACCGACGACGGTGAACTGATCCGCTCGCTCAAGCGGTTCGACGTGCACGAACTTGGTCCGGTTGTGAACCCGGCCTACCCGGACACCACGGTCGCCAAGCGATCTATTCCACGTGACCTAGTTACGACAGGAACTCAACGCATCTCAGGGGAGCCCGCGGGGGCGGCCCCTTCCGCAGAAGTGAAGGAGGGCAACGCCCCTATGACCACCACCGCCAAGCAGACCGCCGAGGAGCGCGCCAAGGTCGAGCACGCACTCCAGGGTGCGGCCGACGCAGGCCGCTCGGACCTGGAGGTCCGGCTCCTCGACGTGCTGTCCAAGCTGGACGATCGGCTCGACGCGCAGGAGACCGAGGAGCGCGCGCTGCGCACCGCGGAGGAGTCCCGCGCGGCTCTCCTGGAGATCCTGGGCCAGCACAACGTCCCTGGCTTCGCGCCGAAGGGCGACGACGCGGCGACCCTGCGCTCCCTGATCCACGACGGTCAGTCCGCGGAGTTCCGCGCCACGTTGGGCGTCACGGTCGACGCGACCAACAAGCAGGAGGGCAAGGTCCGCCCGATGCGGACCCTCTACACCGCGCTCATGGAGCAGATCGGCGAGCGCAGCACGTTCATCACGGCCGGTGCGAACTCGATCACGACCAAGACCGGTGAGACGATCGACTTCCCGATCGTCAAGCCGGCGCCGTCCACCGGCCGACCGGTCGAGGGTGGTCAGATCCCGGAGAACTACCCGACCACGAGCACGGTCGAGCTGGGCACCGGGCGCTACGGTCACCTGTCCTGGGTCTCCCAGGACTTGGTGGACGAGGACAGCGTGGGCCTGATCGACTTCCTCGCGCGTGACGCCGGCCCGAACATCGCGGACCAGATGAACCGCGACTTCACCACGGCGCTGCTGGACCCGGTGCTTGGCATCCACCCGTCCCTCCGGTTCGCCCCCGCGTCCCTGGAGGACGAGGCCGCGATCCTCGACGCGATCACGGACGTGTACTACGAGCTGCCGGACGTGCTCGCTGCCCGCGCGACCTGGTTCGCCGGTCGCAGCACGATCAAGCGCCTCCGCAAGATCAAGGACGCGGACGGCCGCTACCTGCTGAAGTCCATCGCGGACGGTGGCGCGCTGACCATGTACGACCGGCCGGTCAAGACGGACACCGCGATGAACGGCGCGAACGCGAACAAGATCGCGTTCACCGACCTGAGCGGCTTCACCGTCCGGTACGTGTCCAGCTTCCGCGTGGCGCGCTCGGTCGACGCCCGGTTCTCGGAAGACCTGGTCGGCTTCAAGTTCACCAGGCGTGCTGGTGGTGCGCTGCTGGACAAGACGGGTTCGGTCCTGCTGACCCTGCCGGCCACCTCGGGTGGCGCCTGATCTAAGCGCCTTTAGGTGTGAGCGGGCTGCGTGAGGAACTCAACGTAGCCCGCTCATGCTTGGGCTGGAAGGGGGTTCGTCGTGGAGTGGTTCGCCACGATTCCCGAGCTGCGCCGGCTCGACGGGCTCGGCGACGAGAACCAGTTCCCGGACACCGACCTTGCGGAAGCGCGCGAGTTCGCCGCGTCGCGGGTCCAGGACTACACGGGCGTTCTGTGGGACGCGGCCAACCCGCCTCCGGTGTCGATCCGCTGGGCGGTAAGGACGATCGCGCGTCAGTTGCTGGTGGATCGCGACTCGCGCATCCCGGACCGGGCGCTGTCGATCAACACCGAGTTCGGGCAAGCAAACCTCGCGGTCGCGGGCGGCCCCTGGCGGCCGACGTCACTGCCCGAGGTGAACGCGATCTTGAACCAGTTTCGCGAGCGGCCCCCGTTCTGACCCCGGAGGTGATGCACGGTGGCTGACGTCCTGTTCGCGACGAAGGACGCGCTGTTCGAGGCGCTCCGCGCGCACTTCGCCGCGCTGCAACCGCGAACTCAGGTCGCGTGGGCGGACCCCGGCAAGCTCGCGCAGACGCGGGGCGTCTGGTTCACGGAGACGGTCGAGCCCGAGATCGAGCCGGCCGGGATGGTCGGCGGTCGACGCAAGCCGAGCAACCTCACCGCGGAGTTGACGATCCGCGCCGTTGTGTCGGCACCCGGCGACCCGCGCAACGCGGAGCTAGCCGTCTCGCAGATTCGCACGGAGCTTGACGCGGCCGTGCTCGACAACTTCAACCCGCGTTCCGTTCCGGGCCTGTCCGACGTCCGTCCACTGCGGACGGTCATCACGAACGGCGAGAACGGAAGCGGGCAAACCGCCGCGCAACTGGACTACACGGTCCGCATCCGCGCACGGATCAACTCTTAGGAGGTATGCACATGGCGTCCGATGGCGCTATCTCGATCGGCGCGGAGGCGGCTTACGGAACCGCGGCTACGGCGACGAAGGGCTACGAGGGCAAGTCGGACTCGTGGAAGGTCACCCGCGAGTTCATCGTGAGCAAGGGCTTCCGCACCGGTCAGCAGGCCGAGCGCTCCGACCGCCGGCGCATCGTGAACATGGGTGGCGAGGGTGAGATCGAGGTCGACCTCCTCGACTCCGGCGCCGGTCCGCTGCTCCGCGCGTGCTTCGACGCCATCACCGTCACGGCCCCGCCGGAGGCTGGTGATCCGTCCATCCTCGTGTTCAAGACGGCGAAGGACCCGGCGAACCCGAGCTTCACGGCGCAGATGATCCGGCCGAAGGCGGATGGCGGCACGGTCCCGTACGTCCACAAGGGATGCACGGTGACCGAGTGGGAGTTCTCGCAGGAGCTGGAAGGCGCGCTCACCCTCAAGGCGTCGTTCGACTTCCAGGACGTCTCGCACACCGGTCCGGCGCTGCCGATCGAGTACCCGGCCGAGAGCTTCGCGTACGACTGGACCGTTGGCGCGGTCTACCTCACCCGTGGCGGCGTGGAGACCCTGGTCCCGGTGAACAAGTGGTCGCTCAAGGGCTCGCGCGGCCTCAAGACCGACCGGCGCTCGATCCGCGCGAACTCGCTCAAGCGGCAGCCCGCGCGCAAGGAGCTGCCCAGCTACGAGGGTGAGATCGAGGTCGAGTTCGACTCGGCCACGCTCCCGCTCTACGAAGCGTTCCTCGCGGGCGAGGTGCTCGGCCTGCGGGTCGAGTACACCGGCGTGACCGAGTCCACGAGCGGTGACGCGGCCTCACTTGAGGTCGAGGTCCCCGCGATCCAGTTCACCGGCGAGAGCCCCGCGGCCTCGCTGGACGAGCTGACCACGATGACGCTCCCGTTCGTCGGGCTGCACAACGGCGCGCAGGACGTGGTGACCGTGACCTACGTCGAACCGGCCGGCACCGACCCGACCGCCTGACCCGGTCGCTGATCGAGCGGGACCCCTGCCACAAGCGGGGCGTCCCGCTCCACCTCGGGAGGTGGCCAGGATGCTCCGGTTCCCCGTCCGCGTGAGCGGCCACAAGGAGCTTCGCCAAGCGCTCAAGGGTCTTGAGGACACCGGCGTAATCAAGGAGCTGAAAGAGGCGCACAAGGCGACGGCCGCTGTCGTGGTCCCAACCGCCTCCCGCCTCACCCCGCGTCGCTCCGGTGCGCTCTCCGCGAGCGTCGCCCCGAGCGCCACGCAGAAGGGCGCCGTGGTCCGCATGGGCCGCGGGCGCTCCGCGCTGTACGCCGCGGTCGTCCACTTCGGGTGGCCCAAGCGAGGCATCAAGCCTCAGCCGTCTGTCTTCCGGGCGGCGGGGCAGAAGCGCGACGAGTACACCGCGATCTTCCAAGAGCGCATGACTGCGCTGATCAACCGCGTCATCGGCTCGTAGCCGAGAGAGGAACGACCCATGAGCGAGCACAAGACCCTGAACTTGGACAGCCTCGACGAACTCACCGTTGGTGAGGTCGACGAGATTGAGGACATCCTCGACGCCCCGATCGACTCCGTTGCGCAGCCCGGCGCCCGCCGGGGCAAGTTCCTCGTGGCGGTCGCGTACGTCCTGATGAAGCGCGAGGACCCCACGTTCACCGTCGAGCAGGCGCGGAACCTGCGCGTCTCGATGCCGAAGGACGCCAAGGGAAACCCTACGGTGCCGGCCGTCGCGCCGGTCGCCCCCAATCGGGCCGCGCGTCGCGCGCAGTCGCGAAAGCCCGCATCGTCCGCTACTTCGGGCTGACCTGGTCCGACGTCTGCGGGCTGCGGCTCGACGAGTTCCGGGCGCTGATCGACGCCGTTCAGGCGGACAACAAGGCGCAGCAACGCCAGAACGGCGGGGGTGCTGCGCGCAGCTCGGACGGTGTTCGCCGCGAGCCGGTCATGAGGTGATGTAAGGGGGTGCCGCCGTATGGCTAAGCCCGTCAAGGTGACGATCCTCGGCGACGTCAACGATTTGACCAAGTCCCTCGGGGACGGCGAAAACGCGCTCGCCGGGTTCGGCGTGAAGGTCCAGGGCATGGCCTCGAACATCGCGGCCACCGCAATGAAGTTCGCGGCCCCGTTCGCCGCCGCAGGTGGCATCGGTGAGGCCATGTCTGCCGCACTCGACAAGAGCCGGCTAGACGCGAAGCTCGCCGCGCAGCTCGGGGCCGGCGCCGAGATGGCCGCGAGCTTTGGCGCCATCGCGGGGCACGTCTACGCGGACGCGTACGGAGAAAGCCTCGAAGAGGTGCAAGCCGCACTCGCCGCGGTGTGGAAGAACGGCCTTGTCCCCGAGGACGCAGCGGACGCGGACATTGAGCGCATCACCAAGAAGGCGCTCGGCTTCGCGACCGCGATGGGCGAGGACGTCACCGAGTCCGCCCGAGCAGCCGCAAAGATGATCAAAACAGGGCTCGCGAAGGACGCTGACGAGGCGTTCGACCTGATGACCCGCGGCTACCAACAGAACTTGAACGAGGCGGGGGACCTCCTCGACACCCTGTCGGAGTACAGCACGCAGTTCCGCAACATGGGGCTGGACGGTCAGACCTCGCTCGGCCTGATCTCCCAGGGGCTCAAGGCTGGTGCCCGTGACGCGGACGTGGTCGCGGACACGATCAAGGAATTCAGCATCGAGGCGGTTGCCGGTGCTGACCGCGTGCGCAAGGGGTATGACCACCTCGGGCTCAACGCGGACAAGATGTTCAAGGCGATCAGCAAGGGCGGCCCGGACGCGGCTACCGCGCTGGATCAGACCCTGGACAAGCTGCGCGCGGTCGAGGACCCCGTTAAGCGCAACGCCATCGCGGTGGAGCTGTTCGGCACCAAGGCGGAGGACATGGGGCAGGCGCTCTACGCGCTCGACCCGTCGTCCGCGGTGGACGCGCTCGGGCAGGTCGCTGGCGCGTCGGATCAGCTCGGAAAGACGTTGCACGACAACGCCTCGACCCGGCTCACCGCGTTCTGGCGCTCGCTCACTGAGGGCGCCGTGACGGTTGTCGGTGGCTACGTCATCCCCGCCGTAGAGCGGCTGGTGGCGTTCCTCGGGCCGCTGCTGGGACCCGCGTTCGAGATGATCGGGTCCGTCCTTTCCGGACACGTAATTCCCGCGCTGTCCTCGCTGTCCTCGTGGATCGCGGACAACCACACGTGGCTGACCGTGGTCGCCGGGGTCATCACGGCCCTGTTCCTTCCGGCCATGATCCAGGCAGGCGTGACATCCGTCATCGCGTGGACGCAGGCGAAGTGGGCCGCGATCACGAGCGCACTCGCACAGTCCGCCGCGGCGGTTCGCACGGTCGCCGGCTGGGTCATGATGGCCGCTTCCGCGACCGTCAACGCGGCGTACCTCGCTGCGGCGTACGCGTTCATCGGTGCGTCTGCGGTCGCATCGGCGGCTCGCACTGTGGCCGCATGGGTTGCTGCGCGCGTCCAGAGCGCGATCACGTTCGCCGCGATGGTCGCGTCAACGCTCGCCTCCGCAGCCTCCGTGGTTGCCGGCTGGGCCTTGATGGGTGCGCAGGCGCTCATCCGCGGTGCGCAGATGGCCGCGGCTTGGGTGCTCGCCATGGGGCCGGTCGGCTGGGTGATCGCGGCTGTCGTGGGGCTGGTCGCGTTGATCATCGCGTACTGGGACGAGATCGTTGCAGCCACCTCGGCGGCGTGGCGGTGGCTGTCCGACGTCGTCTCGGGTGCGGTCGACTGGGTCGTTGCGTTTGTCCGCGACAACTGGCAGCTCTTGATCTCGATCGTCCTCGGGCCGCTCGGCGTGATCATCGCGTTGGTGGTCACGTACTGGGACCAGATCGTTGCGGCGGTGCGCGCCGGCGTTCGCTGGGTGCTCGACGCGGTGGCGTGGCTGAACGCGCTTCCTGGTCGAGCGGCTGAGTGGTTCGGCGGTCTGCTCTCGTCCGCGGTCGGCAAGCTCAACGAGTTGGTGTCGTGGGTCCGTGGCATTCCCGGAATGGTGCTGTCCGCGCTCGGGGATCTGGGCTCGTTGCTCTATAACTCGGGCGCCTCGATGCTCCGCGGATTGATCGACGGCTTCATGAGCATGGTTTCCAGCGTCAAAGCGAAGGTGTCGGGCGCGTTGACCGACATTCGTAATCTGTTCCCGTTCTCACCCGCGAAGGAAGGCCCTTTTGCCGGTCGCGGTTGGGTTCTCTACTCGGGTCAGAGCATCGCGGCTGCGTTCGCTGCCGGTATCGCCGAGCGAGCAGCGGTAGCGGTGCGGTCCGCGCGTGAGCTTGCCGAGTCCGTCTCGGGAGTGATCGGCGGTACTGACGTGGCGTTCGGGGACCCGTTCCGGCAGGTCGAGCGCCCGTCGTTTGGTACCGGCTCTGGTACTGGAGCGTTCTTCGGCACGGCTCCGGCCGAGCAGCCGCGTACGCCACAGAACCCGACCGGGCGCGGCGGTGACGTGATCGTGAACGTGACCACCAACGCGGACCCGTACCGCATCGGAAACGAGGTCGCGTGGGCAACTCGCAACTCCGGGAGGTGAGTCGGTGACGACTGCGTTTGGTATCTCGACTCTCTCGGAGAGCTGGACGGCGGAATACCGGGGACTCGCGATCGGGTCCCCGGACTCCCCGCTTTCGTTCACGGAAATTGCCGGACTGATCGACGCTCCGGCGGTTCGTACCGCGGACCGAAAGTCGATCAGCAGGCACGGCGAACAAAGCCAGCCGGACATGATCGGCGCACGCGTGATCACGCTCGTGATCGAGGTAAACGGGGCGACTGAGGCCGAGTTCGCCGACGCGCTGACAGCGGTTCAGTCCGCGTTCGCGGTGGGGCAGGAACTCGCCCCGCTCGTGTTCCGGTTCCCCGGCATCGCCGGCGGGGGTACGCGCTACGTGATGGCGAAGGTGCGGAAGCGCGCTGCGCCGATCGATGACGCGTACGCGCACAACCTCGCCACGGTGGCGGTTGAGCTGTACTGCCCGAGCCCCCTCATCCTCGACCCCGTCACGCAGTTGGCGACCGCGGCACTGCCTCCGGTCGTCGCGGTGGGAGGCGGGAAGCGGTTCCCCCTTCGGTTCCCGTTCCGATTCGAGCCGCCCAAGGGGCCGACAACCGCACTGGCGACGAACGCGGGGAGCTTTGAGGCGCCGCTCGTGTTCCGCGTGTACGGACCGATCGACACGCCTCGGATCGTCAACCTGTCGACTGGCGCGCAGATCGAGTTGCAGTACGTACTTCTCGCGGGGCAGTGGCTTGAGGTCAACACGGACACGCGCGACGTCCTGTTCAACGGCTCGGCTCCGCGCTTCCTCACACCCGGCACCCGGAACACCTGGCTGACCGTCCCCGCGGCATCGCTTACCGGTCCGGGGGTCGCTCGGTTCGGCCTGTTCGGCTCGCGCATCCCCGGTGCCCCGGAGGAGCCGCGCCTCGAATGCGAGTGGCGCTCCACGTGGGTCTAGCCACAGATCGGAGGTAATCCCTTGGCAGCTCAGCAAATGCCCTTGCCGCCCGTGTTCGTCGCGGGTGTCGACTTCGATGCGGACCCTGTGCGACGGGCGCTGTCCGCGTTGGTCGGTGACACCGCCGGTTGGTTCACGTCCGACGCTTTCCAGTCCGCAGTGAACCCGGACTACACCGTCACCGTCGCGCCGGGACGCGCAGCACTTCCGAGCCCGACCTCCGGCGTGTCGGGCGTGTTCCTCGCGGAGTCCGTGGCATCCACGGTGCTCACGATCGCGCCTCCGCACGCGACACAAACTCGGATCGACCGGCTGATCGCGTACGCCGTGCCGGCCGCTGACGCAATGGACTTCGGCCGGTGGTACTTGGAGGTCAAGCAGGGCACTCCGGCAGCTAGTCCGGTCGCCCCGACCTACTCGGGTGCGCTGCTCCTCCGAGAGATGATCGTCAAGTCGGAGGCTTCCGGGCTCCCGGTCGAGTCGTACGACTACCGGTTCGCCGCGGGACAGCAGCTCATCACGGGCCTGAACCTCTACGGCCTCGCGCGTCCGACCGCAGCCCGTCCGGGGACCATCTGGACGGACTCGACGACCGGCCGAGCCGAGTTGTGGAACGGCACCGGTTGGCGACCGCTCGGCGTCGGCATCTACGCCTCGACCGCGGAGCGCGACGCGAAGTTCACCGCACCGGTGAACGGTGACCTGGCGATCACCACGGACACCTACACGCGGTGGCTGCGCCGCTCGGGCGCGTGGGTTGCGGACCCGGACGTCCCGATGTTCCAGGGACGACAGACCGTCGCGCAGAACCTCGTGGTGTCGGGGACGTACTACGACCTCACGTTCACGACCGAGGACAAGGACACCCACAACGGGCACGCGGCCACTCCGAACCCGGAGCGGTACGTCATCCCCAAGACCGGTACGTACTTGCTGATGGGCGCGGGCGGGTTCGCCTACAGCGCGTCCGGCGGGAGGCGGTTCCTCTCGTGGACGAAGAACGGCACGGCGATTCCCGGCGGGGACGTCACCGAGACGGCTGCGCTCGCGGACACCGTGACCCGCATGGCCGCTCGGCCGATCCTCGCGAGCCTCACCGCCGGCGATGCCGTGACGCTGCAAGCGATGCAGGACACCGGGGGCGCGCTGAGCACGTTCGTCGGTGTGGCGTCCGCGCAGTCGACCATGACCGTTTTGTACGTCGGTCCCTGACGCTGAGGAGGTGGCGGGCGTGTACCGCGTGATCTTCCAAAGCGTCTTGACCGGCTACATCCACGGCGAACTACCCGTGGAGTCCCTGTCCTACCGACGCGTTCGGAACGCGCCGGGGTCCGCGCAGCTTGTCGTTGCGCTCGACCCCGGCGTCTCCCGCGTCACCTTGTCCACACTCGTGCCCGGTGGAGCGACCGCCGTGTACATCGAGCGCGCCGGCCGGTTCGTGTGGTCGGGCCTGTACTGGGACGTGTCCGGCGTGGACTACGCCGCGGGGACGATGACGCTAGAGTGCGAGGGTTGGCTCTCGTACTTCCGGCGCAGGCACATCCTCGCGACGTTGCAGTACGACCAGGTGGACCAGGCGGAGATTGCGCGGAGCCTGGTGCAGCACGCAGGCACGTACGGGCCGGGCTCGCGACTGGGGATGATCGTCTACGGGACCGAGCTGACGGGGCAGCTCCGCGACCGCACGTACAAGCAGCACGAGCGCAAGTCGATCGGCGAGGCGCTGTCACAGCTCGCGGACGTGCAAGGCGGGTTCGACTTCACGTTCACCGCGGCGTGGACCGGTGTCTACGAGGATGACCTTACCGTCACGTTCGGAGTGGACTATCCGGTCGGCTCGCGCGTGAAGCCGTTCGTCTTCACGGACGGGCACAACTGCGACATCGTCTCGGCGTCGGTGAGCGGCAAGACGGTGAGCACGCTCGCGCTCGCTGCGGGAGCCGGCGATGGGCCGGAACAACTCTGGTCCGTGGCGTCCGTCGTGCCGACGCAGTACCCGCGGCTTGAGGTGGTCGAGTCCTACACCGACGTCAAGGAAACCACCACGCTGCAAGCGAAAGCGGATCAGCTCCTCGCGCTCAGCTCCGCGCCCGTCGTGCTGCCGACCGTCGTGCCGTACATCGGCACCGCGCCCGGCCTCGACGCGCTCGACGTCGGGGACGTGGTCGAGGTGTCCGGCGGCTACGGCCTGGTGCCGATCCAGGGCCAGTACGTGGTGACTGAAATCGCCGTGACTGTGGATGACGCAGGCGGCGAGGACGCAGCGATCACGCTCGCCCCGTTGGAGGTGCTGAACAGCGATGCATAACCCAACGCTCCCGCCATCCTTGGCGGCACAGTTCCGCGAGCTGCAAAATCGGCTCGCTGCGCTCGAACGGGGGGAGCGCAGCCTCTCCTACCGGCAGGCGCTGCCGACTCACGACTCCGTGAACGCGCGGGAGTGCTACATGGAGCGCACCGGCCCCGGCGTGTACGTGCCGAAAGATCACCTCGTGTACGCCGCGGCCGTGGTCAACCCGAAGTACCCCGTATTGGTCGCCCGGTTCTCCGTGCTTCTGCTGGGCGCAGCGTCCTGCGAGGTGTACCTCAGCACGCACATCACGGGCAGCGCCCGGAGTACGCAGAAGTGGACCGTCACCGGTGACCCCGCGCCGGGGTGGCGACTTCACCAGTTCGAAATGGCGTGGCTTCACGGGATGCAGCTCGGACAGTGGGACGACACGACGACGCAGACGATCGTCCGCCGCGGCAATGTCGAGTTCCACCTCAACGTGACTGCGCAACACTTCGTCAACGCGCGCAACGAGGACTACGACGCCGACGCGGCGGCGAAGGGCTTCACGGCGACTCAGCGCGAGTTCCTCAACGCGTGGTACGCGCGCACGGACAATCGCGCGCCGGTGTTCTTCCGCGAGCCCGAGTTCGTGTTCCTCGCACCTGCGGACGCCTACCCGAACGCGACGGACTCAGGCGTGCTGCTCACCGGGTCGAGCGTGCAGAGCTACCCGACCGTGAGCCCCGGCACGGCGACCAACCCTCTGTGGCCCAACCAATCCGGTGTGTGGCCGCTCCCGAACTGAGAGGCAATCATCATGATCAGCGACGCGGTTCTCATCGCGCTGATCGCATTCGGCGGAACCGCGATCACGGCCGGGCCGGCTTACCTCGGGCAGCGCAAGACGCGTCGAGCGGTCGCAGCGCAGGGCGAGGCGAACCAGGCCGCGGTGTCGAGCGCGATCAAGGAGGCGCTCGCCCCCGTGGAGAAGCGGCTCGACGACGTGGCCGGCGACATTGCCGACATCCGCGAGGACGTAGGGGACATCCGCATCCGCGTGGCGGTGCACGACGACCGATGGGCGCGTGTGCCGGGGCTCCGGATCGTGGAGTCCCGCGCGGCCAACGAAGGGAAGTGATCACGTGGGAGCTGTTCGGCGGCTTGTCGAGGAGCTGCGCCGCAGGGGCGTAGTCGTCCACGAGTGGGCAGGCTGGGACGGTCGCGGCAACGGCGGTGTCGCGCAGATCGACCCCAAGGGTGGCGTCATCCACCACACGGGTTCGAACTACGGTGCCGCGTACCCCGAGTTGGTGTCCAGCTCGCAGGCCTGGGCCGGCGGCGGCGCACTCTGCAACTTCAGCGGCAACGCTGACGGTTCCGTGACGGTCATCGCGTCCGGGCTCGCGTACCACGCCGGCGGAGGCGCTGGACCGTCACTCGGGCCGCTGCACCCGTACCGCCACAACATGAACTACTACACGGTTGGTCTGGAAATCGTGTACCCCGGCGACAAGCCGATGACCGACGCGCAGTACCGAACCGCGCAGGTGTGGGCCAAGGCCGTAGCGGACCTGTTCGGCGGGGGCAACATCGAGTGCGTTCGCGCGCACGCGGAGACCAACGGCGCCGGCGGGGACGGCAAGTGGGACCCCGGCTACGCGTCGGGCAAGACAGTCGATATGGCCGCGTTCCGTCGTGGAGCTGCTGCGGCCTCAAGGAAGGATGACGACGTGGCATTCACCGACCGCATCAAGGTGGCCGCCCCCGGCAACCGCAAGTACGTCGAGGAGGCCGAGGCCGCGCAGTTCATCGGAGACGCCTACTACTACGCGGCGGCGACCTACAAGGAGGTGCTCCCGCGGATGGAGGCGCAGCTCGCCGCGCTGGTCGCTGCGGTTGCCGCATCCACGAAGGACCCGCGCATCACGGTCGAGTCGCTGCGCGCGGTCGTGGTCGAGGCCGTGAAGGCGCACGTCAAGAGCACGGTCACGGTCGAGGTCAAGACGGACGGCACCGCTCCTTCCGCGTGACCAGGTTGCGTTGAGTTCCTCGCGTGCCTACGGTGTAGGTGCGTGAGGAACCTACCGCACGTCATCCAGATTGAGGGGAGAGGCGCAGTGCTGCCGAACATCGGGATTGTGGGCCGGAAGCGCACCGGCAAGGATACGGCCGCGCAGTACCTCGTGGACGCGTACGGCTACGTCCGCGTGGGGCTCGCCGACGCGGTCAAGGAACAGGCGCTGATCCTGAACCCGGTCGTGGACTTCGCGTTGGTCGACGCTTGCGGGTGCGGCTGTGTGGCGGACGCCGTGGAGCCCGTTCGACTCGCCGAGCTGATCAACGAGTTCGGTTGGGAGCGCGCGAAGGACGAATACCCCGAGGTGCGCCGCATCTTGCAGGCGTTCGGAACGGATGTCGTCCGCGAGCAGTTCGGGCGGGACGTGTGGGTGAATCTCGCCGCCGCACGTATCGCGGAGTTGAACTCTGTGGGAATTCCCGTGGTCGTCCCGGATGTCCGATTCCCCAACGAGGCGGATCTCTTCCGAACCACGCGCGGATTCCTCTTCCGCGTCTCGCGGCCTGGCTCCGACACCTCGGACACCCACGACTCCGAGCGTCACGCGGACACCATCCCCGTGGACTTCGAGGTCGAAAACGGCGACACGATCACCGACCTGCACGCCGCGGTTCGGGGCATCATCGAAAACAGAAGGGTTTTCACGTGAAGTACCTCCGTAAGACCGCTGACTGGGCGCTTTCCGTTGCGCGCACCGTCGTGGCGAAGTACCCCGCGCTCGTGCTCTCGGGCATCGCGGCGGTAGCCACGTTCGCCGTGCGCTACGTGCCGGGAGTCCCGCACGCGGTGTGGGTCGACGTCCTCTCGGCCGTGGTCGTCGGCGCCACCGGTGTGGAGTTGCACCGCCGCGTGAAGCCGGTCGACGAGTTCGAGCGCGGGCTCTAGCCCGAGTTGCCCCGTTCGCCCGCTTGGGTGGGCGGGGCCGTTCGTTTGCCCACTAAGGCGTCCCGTTGGTAATGCTACCCTTCCGTGCGGAACCTATCGCACCCAGAGAGGCGCGTCATGAGTACGCCAGACGTCACCCTGGCGACCGACGAGGTAGCGCGACGACATAGCGCAGCCCTGTCCGCCGCAAAGCTCCTTGCCATTCGAGGCACTGCCGAGAACAGGCGCAGCCTCGCTGCCGCGCTGGTGGACCTCCGCGAGGCTTACCGGGACACCGCCGGCCGCCCGGACTACAACGGGCAGACGTACGAGTACCGGCAGGCTGTCGGCGCCATATACGACGAGGCGCAGCTACCTGAGTCGGCGCAACCGTCCATCCGGTACCACCTGGGCAAGGTGCTGCGCGAGCGCTTCCGAGTCATCTCCGGGGACGACGTCGGGGAGTACATGGCCCTCTGCCGCGAGTACGGGTTGAAACCGCTGTCGCGGGACGACGCGCGGAAGGACGAGCTAGCCGCGGAGCGCCGCGAACGGGGTGTTGCCGCGCAGCCCTTGACCGACGCGGACAGGACGCTGTCGTTCATCCGCGACGCGCGACTCCGTGTGGAAGCGCTCGCGGCTCAGTGGCAGGACGGCGGCACCATGCCCGGTATGACTCCGGAGATCGCCGCCGAGATACGCGACCACGTAGAGGCGATCGTTGCGCGCCTCGCGCCCGGAGTGGACAGGCTGACCGCTTACATCGAGCGCGCGCAGCGCTAGCCCGCGTGACCCCGGAGCCCCGTCATCCCGTACAGGATGACGGGGCTTTCGCGTGAGCGAGGTGCGTTAAGTTCCTTTCGTGACCTGGGTCACACTATGAATGGCGGGGCGTTCTGCGGGGGGAGTGGTCAGTGACAGCAACGAACCCCAACGAAAGAGCACCGAATGAGCGGACCCAAGACGATCAAGCGAGCGGGCTCACGCTTCTACGTGCACCCCGAGTCCCGCGAGAAGTACCCCGGCGTCACGAGCGTGATTGACATGCTCCCCAAGCCGTTCCTCACGTTCTGGTCCGCGAAGCTCGCGGCCGAGTGGGCAGCGGACAACATCGGCTCCGTGGTGCAGCTCATGTTGAGCGGTCAGCGTGACGTCGCGGTCGAGAGCATCAAGAAGGCGCCGCAGCGCTTCACCGGTGCTGCCGCGGACATCGGCACCGAGGTGCACGACCTGTTCGAAACCATGGCGCGCGGCAACAAGGTCGGGCGCTTGCATCCGGAGATCGAGGTCTTCCGCAGGCACATCGGCGAGTTCCTCGACCGCTTCCAGCCGCGGTTCCGGTTCCTGGAAGACACCGTGTGGTCCCCCAGTCACAAGTACGCGGGGTCGTTCGACTGGATCGGCGAGATCGAGATCGACGGCGAGACCGAAGTCATCATGGGTGACACCAAGAGCACACGGTCGGGTGTGCACGCGTCCGTCGCGCTGCAACTGTCCGCGTACCGGTTCGCTGACTACATCGAGACGCAGTCGGGTGAGCACGTCGACATCCCCGCGATCAGTGGCGCCGGCGTGTTCCACGTCCGCCCGGAGGGCTGGAAGCTCGTCCCGGTCCGCGCGGACAAGGAGGTGTTCTCGTACTTCCTGTACCTGCGCAGGGTGTTCGACTGGGTCAAGGAAGTCGAGCACACCGTGATCGGTGACCCGCTGTTCGACTCGACCGTCACCGCGTCCACCGGCTCCCAGCGTCGTTCGTCCAAGTAGGACATTCCGGAGAGGGGAATTCCTTTGGCCACCTACGAAGTCAACTACAAGGTCACCGGCGACAAGCCGACCGACCTCCCGGAAGGCGCGACCGTCAAACAGGTCTCGCCGCTGCCGCACCGCGTCGAGGTCAACGGCGCCGAGCTGCTGCTCCGCGAGCGGAAGCGCTACGGCGGGCGGCCGACGATCGCCGAGCTGTCGATCGACGCGGGCCGCGGGTTCGAGAAGCGCACGTTCGGGCTCGACGTCGACCAGGCGGAGGCGCTCGGTACCGCGCTCATCGAGGCGGCCAAGGCGGAGCGCGAGGCAGCGGCCAAGCTCGAACAGGCGCGCAAGGCGAACGACGCGCTGTTCTCGCGCGGTCCCCTCGACGATGTGCGCCTGCTCGGCGGCTACGTGGACGAGCTGTACGGCCGCAACCCCGCGCCGCACCCGCTCGGCGTCGCGCACCACGCCGTGATCAACCACTACCGCGGCAACCGCGTCGTCTGATCTTCCCGTACCCGAGGTACGACAGGAACTCAACGCACCACGTCTGAAAGGACACCCACCTTGGCTCTGCGCATCTTCGAAACCGACCCCGACAGCAAACCTCGCCCGAAGAACCCGTTCCTCAACGACCTCGTGGGCCGCTTCCGCGCGGGTGAGTTGCTCGGCCGGCGCCCCGTCTCCCTGTCGGAGTGGCGCGTCACGACCGACGATCAGGACGTTGCCGACCGGATCGCGGACCTGTTCGGCGGTGAACCCGCCGAGTGGAGCACGGAGAAGTCCGACAACATCGAGGTGAAGACCGACACCGCGCAGGTGGAGATCATCATCGAGAACGCGGACGCTCTCCAGACCCGCATGGCGCTCTACGGCAACGCCGGCCCGATCCACCTGTGCGACGGCATGTACTCGCTCGACGAGGAGGACAAGGGTCAGCCGTGCGGCTGCCCGCGTTCGTTGCAGGAGCGCAAGGAACGCGCCAAGGCGGGCAAGGGTCCCAAGCCGGACATCCGCCTCCGCTTCCGCCTCGCGCAGGATGAGGAGCTGGGCTACTTCCTGTTCTCCACCGGTTCCTGGTCGCTCGTGAACGACCTGCCGGAGATCGAGGACAAGCTCACCGCGGCGGACGGTCCGGTCCGGGCCTCGCTCGGAATCGAGCTGGTCGAGTACACGACCAAGGCGGGGCGCGACGTCTCGTACTACCGGTCGGTGATCAAGATCCTCGGCCCCGCCTAGCAACACCCCTTGAGCGCCCCGACTGTCCACCTCGGACGGTCGGGGCCTCTTCGCGTCCGTAGCTCAACAGGAGAGAGCCCCTACGAAATGGGAGACCTGGGTTCGAGTCCCGGCGGACGCACGCAATCACGGCACATGTCCCGAGAGGGGATGGATTCTCTATGACCACCAACACGACGACGCTGGAGCGCGTGCTCGCTGACGCCGACTCGCTCGGCTCCCGCTTCTACTGGTTCGAGCTGACGCCGGGTCTGTTCACGTACGCGGAGTCCTGGGAAGACGCGGCCGAGGTCGAGGGGCGTTCGGAGCACCCGATCCGCTCGTGCGTGAACTGGTCCTACGACTTCTTGTGCGCGCACGTCCCGAGTATCCACGACGTCACCGAGCAGTTCCCGCCCGCCGGGACCGAGTTCTGATGCGGCGAGCGCTGGTTGAGGTGGCCGTCACGGTCGCCGTGATCTTCGCCGCTGCGGCGGTGTTCCTCGTGTTCGCGATGTTGCTCGCCGTCTAGGGGAGGAGGCTCACTCATGAAGGACACCGTCACTGTTGGCTCGCTTTGCTCGGGATACGGCGGGCTCGACATGGCCGCGAACGCAGTGCTCGGCGGCACCACCGCGTGGTTCTCGGACATCGAGGACGCGGCTATCAAGGTGCACGCGCATCACTGGCCGGGACTCCCGAACCTGGGGGACATCAAGACTGTCGACTGGGCTGCGGTGCAGCCGGTCGACGTGCTCACGGCCGGCTACCCCTGTCAGCCGTTCTCGCTCGCCGGACAACGGAAGGGTACCGATGACCCGCGCCACCTCTGGCCCTTCGTCGCGAAGGCCATTCGCGCAGTACGACCCGGACTCGTCATCCTGGAGAACGTTCCAGGGCACCGGAGCAAGGGATTCGGCACCGTACTCGCGGACCTGGCCGCGATGGGGTATCGCGTCGCGTGGGGAAGCCCACGAGCTTCCGACATTGGCGCCCCCCACAAGCGCGAACGAGTCTTCATCGTTGCTGCCGACTCCCGACACGGGAGTGTCCCCGAATGGGCACGGGATCAGAGGCGGACGTTGGGGGAACGGACGGCAGAGCGGGTCGACGCTGTTCGCCGCGGCGAAGTACTTGGGGGAGTCTCGCTCTTGCCCACTCCCACCGCGCGCGACTGGCGGTCCGGCAGGTCCAACCTCGTAGGTACAAACTCGCGCCCGCTGAATGAGGTCGCAGTGATGGCCTCGCCGGATGACTGGCGCGAATTCGAGCCGGCCGTGCGTCATTGGGAGCGCATCCTCGGCAGGGCAGCACCACGCCCGACCGTGGCGGGACAGCGTGCGGCTCGCGTTCTGAACCCGGAGCTTCCCGAGTGGATGATGGGCCTCGACGAGGGCCACGTAACCGGGATCAACGGTCTGACGCGTACGGACATGCTGAAGCTCACGGGAAACGGAGTGGTGCCGCAGCAGGCTGCGTATGCGATCCGAGTCCTCTGCGAGGTGCTCTCGCGATGACCACGAGACAGGGCGCACCTCGTTTGCTGGACCTCTTCTGCTGTCAAGGTGGAGCCGGCATGGGTTACCGTGCCGCCGGGTTTGAGGTGGTCGGTGTCGACATCGACCCGCAACCGCGATACCCGTTCGAGTTCCACCAGAGCGACGCGGTTGCCTTCCTCCGCGACCACGGGCACGAGTTCGACGCGATCCACGCATCACCGCCGTGTCAAGCCTTCACGCTCGCGCAGCGAATTCAGGGCAACGAGCACCCGGACCTGGTCGAGCCGATTCGGGAGCTGCTGCTCGAACTCGGTAAGCCCTGGGTCATCGAGAACGTGCCGGGTGCGCCGCTCAACAATCCGGTGTTGTTGTGTGGGGCAATGTTCGGTCTCCACACCTACAGGCATCGGCTGTTCGAGCTGGGAGACGTGACGGTCACTGCACCGCCGCACCCCGAGCACACGACGCCGACAACCAAGATGGGACGCCGTCCCAAGCCCGGTGAGTTCATGCACGTAGTCGGGAACTTCAGCGGCGTTGCGCAGGCACGTGAGGTCATGGGGATGCCGTGGGCTTCGCGGGACGGGTTGCGCGAAGCGATCCCGCCCGCCTACTCCGAGTTCATCGGGTCGGCACTCATGGCCGCAGTCGACGCCAACCGGGAACGCGCGGCGTAGCGCCGAGCGGAAAGGAGGTACCCGTGCACATTGATCAGCTCTTGGGCAAGCTCGGCACCGGCGTAGTGCTTGACGAGTCCGGCGGCGTGCTCGTCTCTTGCCCCGCACACGGGGACGGCCGCCCGTCGCTGTTCGTCTCGCTCAAGGCGGACGGCCGCGCGCTGCTGTTCTGCCGCGCCGGGTGCTCCACGCGAGACGTGCTGGGCGCGGCCGAGCTGAGCGAGGCGGACCTCTTCGGCGTCACCGGCGAGCCGACGCTCAGCGCCGCACCACCTCAGCCGCTCGACGTGGCTGCAATCGGCGCGCTCGGGCGGTACGTGGCGCTCGCTGCCGCGCGGTTCGCCGGCTCGCCCGCGGCGGAGTACGCGCTGCGTCGGTTCGGCATCACGGCGGACATGGCCGCGGCTCTCCGGCTCGGGTTCGATGACGGGACGATCGATGTCAAGCCCGCGAAGGACTTCCGGTCGGAGAGCTTCGCGGCGTACCCACGGCTGATTGTCCCGTTCCTCGACTGGGACGGCGTCCCTCGCGGGTTGCAGGGTCGCGACCTCTCCGGCGAGTGTCCGGGTAGGTGGCTCAACCTCAAGAGCCCCAACGGCGCTCAATGGGACGCAACGGGCGTGTTCGCGTTGCCGGACAGCTACAGCACGGTGGTTGTCGCGGAGGGGCCGAGCGACGGGCTGACGTCCGTGGCGACCGGCTACCGGACGGCGTTCATCCGCGGAGCTGGCACGGCGCGGGCCGAGCGTGCAGCGCGGGAGCTGATGGCCGGAGCGGACGGCGGGGACATCGTGCTCGCCGGGGACGACGACCGAGCTGGCCGGGAGTTCAACGCCGCACTCGGCGCGAACCTGACCGCGCTCGGGCTGCACCCCCGCGTGATGCGCGTCGCCGCGAACGACATCACGGCATGGCGCGAGGCGGACCCGGCCGAGTTCGCCCGTGTCTACCACGCGGCCGTGTCCGACGCGGAACCGTGGCAGCCCGCGAAGGTCGCCGTCCAAGGAGGGTTCGAGCGCAAGGAGGTGAAGCCCATGCAGGGGACTGACATCGAGAACGCCCGGAAGGCGTTGGAGATCGTCGGCTCGGACACCGCGCACGTGGACGGCGTCGGCTTCCTCACGTGGAACGGCCGTGTGTGGGCGCAGATGAGCGCGACGCGGGAACGCGCGATCGGGCACACCGTTGCGGACGCGATGGTTGCGCAGCTCAAGGTGGTTGCGGACGAACACGGCGTTGAGTCCAAGGCGTACGAGGCCGCGCTCAAGAACACGCGTCGGCTTCACATGGACTCGGGCATCCGCGCCACGCTCGACCACCTGCGCACGATCACCGCGCGGGAGGTGTGGGAGTTCGACGCGCGCCACCACCTGTTGACCGTCCGAAACGGGACGATCGACCTGCGCACGGGCAGGCTCCGCGAGCACCGGCGGGACGACATGCTGACGCGGTTCGTGGACCTCGACTACGAGCCGGCCGCCAAGGCTCCGCGGTGGGAGGCGTTCCTCTCCGAGGTGTTCCCGGATGACCCCGAGATGCCCGCATTCATCCGGCGCCTCATCGGCTACGGCATCACGGGTGAGACGCGCGAGCACGTGTTCGCCCTGATGTACGGGCACGGGAGCAACGGCAAGTCCGTGTTGCTGAACACGCTCTCCGAGGTGTTCCGCGGTATCACGGGGCACGTCAGCCAAGCAGCGATTGCGTACCAACGCAATTTCGATCCGGGCGCGGCCAACCCGGCGCTTGCGGCACTGCGCGGGCTGCGGCTCGCGATGCTCTCCGAGCTGTCGGACGGGCTCCGGCTGAACGAGGCGCTGCTCAAGCAGTTGACCGCAGGCGACCCGGTGACCGCGCGGGAGCTGTACAAGGGGCAATTCACTTTCACCCCAACGGCTCTCATGCTCATGGCCACGAATTACAAGCCGGACGTCAGGGGCCAAGATGATGGTTTCTGGCGTCGGACGAGGCTGATCCCGTTCGCCCGCGAGTTCAGTGGCAAGGAGAAGGACCCGCGGCTTCCCGGCAAGCTCCTCGCGGAGGCGCCCGGAATCCTCGCGTGGGCGGTGCGCGGTGCGGTCGAGTGGTACGAGCACGGGCTCAGCGAGCCGGCTTCCATGCAGGCCGCGGTGAACGAGTACCGGCGCAGCTCGGACGTGCTGGACGGTTTCCTGCCCGGTGCGCTCGTTCGCGACCCGGCCGGCTCGATCCTGCTCAAGGAGGCGTTCAACCTCTTCCTGGACTGGCGCGACCTCGAACAGGTCCAGCAGGTCATGAGGTGGGGACCGCGGGACTTCCAACGCAACATGGAGTCCCGCAAGGTCACGGCCGCGCGCACGAACAAGGGTAAGGAACTCCGGGGCGTTCGCCGCGCCACCGCTGAGGAGCTGAGCTAGCCACACCGCAACACGAGCCCCCACCCACACCGGGTGGGGGCCTTTCGTGCTGCTCCAACGAAGGGAGGTGAGCACGTGCGCGTACAGACTCACCGCGTCGCCGGTGAAGAGGTGCGGATCTACTACGTTGAGACCCGCGAGGATCTCGAAGCGTTCCGTAGGTGGGTCCAGCGGAACCGGGCGAGCGTCATCGCGTACGACACAGAGACGACGGGGCTCGACTTCGCGGGCTCTAACTTCCGCGTGCGGCTCGCACAGCTCGGCAACGAGTACGAGGCATGGGTGATCCCGGTCGACTCGATCGGCGTACCGCTCGAACTCGCTGCGCTCGGCCGGCTGATGGTCGCGTGGGCTCTCGGCTTCCTGCCGCGAATCACGATCCACAATGCGACGTTCGACGCGATCGTGTCCGTTCTGCACTTCGCTGACTTGGAGCTTGACCTCGAAGCGCTCTGGGCCAAGATCACGGACACGTCCATCCTCGTGCACCTCAACGACCCGCGCGGCCCCGAGGACGGCGGGGCAGGTCTCCGGCTCAAGGAGAACTCACGTCGGCACGTCTGCCCGGACGCGGTCGACACGGCGGACGGGCTGACGGTCGAGTTCCGCCGGCTCGGGTTCACCAAGGAGACCGGTTGGGCGTTGATCCCGATCGACAACCCGGTTTACACGCTGTACGCCGGACTTGACGTGATCTACGGCGCCCGCCTGTACCGCGTGATGTGGGCACTGGTCGAGTCCCGCGGGTTCGCGAGGCTCTGCGAGTTCGAGCACGCCGTTTCCCTGGTATGCGCCAAGATGGAACGCCGGGGCATGAAGGTGGACCCCGAGTACCTGACGAACCTCCGCGAGGATCTGCTCCGCGACGCGGAGAAGTGGAGCGACGTCGCCAAGCAGTTCGGCGTCCGGTCGGTCAACGCGCCGGCTCAGGTGTCCGGCGCGCTGGTCGGTATGGGCGAGGTACTTACCGAGACGACCGACGCGGGAAACCTCAAGGTCGACAAAGAGATCCTGATGGTGTTCGCGGACCTCAACCGCGACTGGGAACGCATCGGCGCCCGCGACCCGAACCCGTTGGCGGACGCCGTGCTGCGCGCGAAGCGCTCGGGAAAGTGGGCCACCTCGTACGCCGGGGCGATGCTCGACCTCCGCGACCCGGACGACCGGATTCACGCGTCGATCGCGTCCCTCAAGGCGCGTACCGCTCGCATGTCGATCAGCCGTCCTGCGTTGCAACAGCTCCCGTCCAAGGAGTGGCGCATCCGGCGCGGCATGGTCGCCGACTACCCGGACTGGGTCACGGGCTCGGTCGACTACCAGGCCGTGGAGATGCGCGTCATTGCCGCGCTCTCGGGTGACCCCGTCATGATCCAAGCCATTTTGGACGGTGAAGACCTTCACGCGTTCACGGCAAGGCTCGTGTACGGCGACGGCTTCACGCAGAAGCAGCGCGACCTGATGAAAGGGGTGGGTTTCGGAAAGTTGTTCGGCGGCGGCCCCGACACGTTGTCGCGCCAGACGGGCGCACCGCTCGCTCAGGTCAAGGGCGCGATCCGCGAGTACGACCGGGTCTATCGCGGCATCAAGCGGTACTCGCGCCGGCTGGTCGAGCGCGCCGAGTACGGGCGCAAGGAGGTCGTCACCCCGGCCGGTCGCGTGATCCCGCTCGACCGCAAACGGCTCTACGCCGCGGTGAACTACATCGTCCAGAGCACCGCGCGGGACATCTTGGCGGAGGCGCTGCTCCGGCTCGACGAGGCGGGGCTCACGGAGTACATGCGGCTCCCCGTACATGACGAGGTGGTGTTCTGCGCTCCGCGGGACATCGCTCACGAGGTGGGCCGCTCGATCGCAGAACACATGGCGCTCCCGGACTTCATGGGGGTGCCGATCGCGACGGATCTTGAAGTCGGTCAGTGGTCGTGGGGTTCGCTCTACGGCGCTGCCGCGTGACGAGGAAGGACGGAGGTAGAGGCGTGGGACTCAAGGATCGGATGCACCGAGTAGCGATGGTCGCACTCGCCGCCGGAGTCGAACCGGTGGACATCGCGGAGGCGCTTGCTATCCCGCTGAACACGGTACTCCAGTGGCGCGAGCTTGCGCGGATCGACCGGCAGGGCGTGTACCGCGTGGTCGACACGACGACGCGTAGGGCCGCGTCCCGCGAGATCACGGAGTACCGCACGACCGCGTATGCGACCGCCGACCGGCTCAACCAGCGCACGGCCGAGTTCAGCCCCGCGTCCACCGCGAGGTACGCGGCACAGCGCGGATACGTCGTGTGGGGGGAGGTGGTCGAGTGACCCCCAAGGCTCGACGGCGGTACACCCCGCCCTGCGCCCGGTGCGGCACCACGGACGGCGTGCGGGTCATCCTGACCACGTACCCGAACAAGGTGGCGCTGTGCCGGGTGCACCAGGTCGAGTTCTACAAGGGCAAGCGGCGGGCCGAGTGCGCCGCGATGCTCAAGGTCTACGAGGACGTTGACCGGTGCATCCGGCGTGCGCGAGCGCACTACATGGTGTTGCGATTCGTCGTTCTCGTGGGCGGCTTCACGAGCCTGCGAGGTGATGTGGCAGGCGCAGCGCACGCGCTGATCGGCGCGCTGGAAGCGCGGAGCGTGCGGTACTTCGCGGAGTTCGAGGACCAGGCCTACCGGGTGTTCCCGAGCTACCGCGACCGGCAGCGTGCCCGCGGGCACAAGGTCCGAGCAGAGGAACGCGGAGCACACGCACTGCCTGTGGACGTGCCGTACCTCCGGCGCCTCTACGGCGACCGGTGCGTGTACTGCGCTGCGAAGTCCGAGCACATCGACCACCTGTGGCCGCTCAAGGACGGCGGGGATGACGCCCCGTGGAACCTCGCGCCGGCCTGCGCGGGCTGCAACCTGAGCAAGGGCGGTAAGTCGCTCGCCGAGTGGCTGCCGGGTCACCTGGAGTCGCTCTCGGAGGAGCAGCTCCACGCGGTGTGGGTGTTGTGGCTGAAGTGGAGCCCCGTTGAAGACGTGCCGTAAGTGCGGCACGGAGCGGGCGCTCGCCGAGTTCAACGCGGACAAGTCGCGTTCGGACGGGCTGCACCCGTACTGCAAGCCGTGTCGCCAAGCGATCCACGCGGCGAACCGGGAGCTGGCGCTCGTCCGGATGCGACTCCGCGACCTCGCGAACCGGGACGCCGACCGGGACCGCCGGTACCAGACGAGGTACGGCATCACCGCGGCCGACGTGGATGCGATGCGGAAGCAACAGGGCTACCGCTGTGCCATCTGCGGCAGGCACGAGGACCAGCTTCCGCGCGGGCTTTTCGTTGACCACGACCACGTGAGCGGCCTCGTCCGTGCGCTGCTGTGCCCCGCGTGCAACACGGGCATCGGTCACTTCGGCGACTGCCCCGAGACGCTCCGGGCCGCCATCGCCTACCTGCAAATGGCTGACGAGCTTGCCGCCGTCGCCGCTGACGAACAGTGAGGACACACCACCATGAGCAACCAGAGCTTCACCCACCTCGCCGCGCAGCTCCGTGCCGCTGCCGCGTTCTTCGACAAGTGGGCGATCATCGCGGACGAGGTCGACAACCAGCCCCCGCGCAACGTGCAGCAGGAAGTCGTCAAGGGCGTCTCGCGTCCGGTTGAGGCGGTCGTTCTTGCGCGTGAGGAGCAGGGCATCACGTCCGCGTTGAACACCGCGCGGTCACAGGCGCGAGTCGCGATCATCCGCACGTGGTCCGCGATCGACAACGTGAAGACCGCCGAGCGGCGGTTCTCGGGACGTTAGTCCCTGTTTTAATCGTGACATGCATCACACTGCCGTATCTAACGGTAGTTCACCCGTTTGCCGTACTTGACCCTTCAACTACGTAACCAAACGTGTTAGTCCACGCGGGGCAGACCAGCGCAAACGCCGCGATAGGAACTGGACACGTATCTGTTACATGTTTGACAGCGCAGCATGTCTGAGCCCGTGTTTTCCAAACGGTCAAGGATTGTTTGCGTTGAGTTCCTGTCGTACGGTCCCGCTACCTTGAACGCCAAGCGTGCTGAACGTGGGGGAGTGAAGCTCAGCCATGAAGACCAACATCGTTACGCCGGAAGCGCACACCGACACTCTGAGTGACGTAGTCCGAAAGGGCGTGCCGGCGTCCGCCGCACTCCCGAAGATGCTCAAGGCGCTCTCGACCAACACCGTCGCTGCCGCGGCGTACGACGACCCGCGCTCGGTCGACGAGCTGCTCGACGCGGTTGCCGCGGGCGACCGTGCCGCAGAGGAACCGCTCTACGTCCGGGTGGCCGCAGACCTCGACGCGGTGGCCGCGCGCTCGGTCGGGTCCTCCGCAATGGACCGTGAAGACCTTCACCAGGTCGCCGCCGAACGGCTCCTTGTCGACGCCCGTGCGGGCCGGGTGGGCAACGGCTCCGGCCGGAGCGCCGGGACCTACCTCGGTCGCGTGATCCGCGAGCACCTGCTCAACGTGGCGAGTACGCAGACCCCCGGCAAGCCGACTGACACTGGCCGCGTGACGCAGAAGCTCCGCGAGGGGCTGCGCAAGACGGCCGATGAGGACGGGCAGTACAACCTGATCGCAGCCGCGGCGTACCTCCGCAAGCACTACGGCTGGACGCTCTCCACGTTCTGGGAGGTCCACGGCCTGATGTTCGCGGGGACGGCTGACCTGTACTCGCGGGCCGACGAGGAGCGCCCCGTCTCGGAGGTCGTGGCGGACGACGCCACGGAGGACCGGCTCGCGCAGTTCGAGGCGCGGGAGACCGTCCGCTCCTTGATGCGCTCGACGGCCCTCACGGCGCAGGAGCGGGACGTTCTCACCCTCCTGTTCGGACTCGACGGTCCGATCCTCACGGAGGACCAGGCGGCGACGGTGCTCGGCGTGAGCCAGCCGACCGTCAACCGCGTGAAGCGTAGGGCACTCGACAACCTGCGCCCGCTGGTTGCGGACTAGCCCGCGCCTGTTTTCCCTTGATCAACAAGCGAGAGGAACTCAACGTGAACGTCTACACCTGCGCACTGAACCCCACTGACCACGCCGGTATCTCGCAGCACGGGGAGAACGTCCTCCTGGTCGTCCGCGAGGCCGCGGAGGACAAGCACGCCGAGCTGCTGCTCACGAGAGCAGACGCACGCCGCATCGCGGAGTCCGTCGTCGCGCTCGCCAACGGTGGTGACGAGGAGGTCTCCACCGGCCCCGTGTGGGTCAAGCCCTCCGCGGACTTCGAGGGTGAGGGGGCCGTGCTCCTCAGCGCGGACGTCACCGGCGGAGACGACTTCCGGTCGATCGTCCTCTCCCCGGATGCCGCACGCGAGTTCGCCTCCGCGCTCTACGCCTGTGTGTCGGACGCGGAGATGTACGCCATGCGCGACCGCCACGACGCCCGTCAGCCGGCCGAGGAGGAGGAGCGCACGGCACGCATGACCACGGCGGCTCTCGCGCTCACCCTCGCGTGGAAGGCGACCGGGGAGCAGCCGGTTGACGTCGTGGCCGCGGCCGAGTGGCTCCACTCCAACGGCGGTGCCGCGTGAGCGTGGAACTACAAGCGGCGCTGGACGCAGTGCACCGCGCCGTGTACGAGGAGAACGCGCGAGGTGGCGAAGCTCGTGATGCCGTGCGGCAGATTGGGCAGCTCCTCGGGGCGTGGCCTAAGGCGGGCGGCCCGGTTCCCGGCGGAAGCGTCTGGAGCCGCGAGAACATGCGCCGCGTGGTCGACGCCGTGCGGGCGCTGGTCGAGGAGCGCGACCGTCCCAAGTGGGCGCCGGGTGACCCGGTCGAAATCACGTGGCCCATCCACGAGTGGCGCACGGGTCGCGTCGAGGCGGTCGACGCGGTGACCGAGCGCGCGCACATCGTGGTCGGGGAGGGCATGACGGTCACGCGGCCGTTCGCCGAGATGCGGACCCCGATGGGGGTGCGGAGGTGATCACGATCGTGCGCATGTGCGGCGGCCCGTGCTGGGCGCTCCCGCTGGTCCGCCGCGTCCCTCGCGGGTTCGTCGTGGACGTGCTCGGGCTCGGGGTCTGGTGGTCGCGATGAGTCGGCGCATCGGCGGTCAGTGGCTCACCACGACGCACCGCTGTGACCGCCCGTCCGCGCAGGTGGTCGAGGGGCTCGGGCACGGCCCCGGCTCCCGCTGGAAGTGCCACGAGTGCGGGGCCGTTCACCGCGTCGTGGACGTTGGTGTCGAGGTGTTCGCGCACGGCGCGGAAACCGTCGTGCGATGGGAGGTTGAGGGATGAGCGGCTACGCGAGGCAGTACAAGGGAGACGTCCTCTACCGCGGAGTGGTCGAGTGGCTGAACGACGACGGCACCGTGAGGCACACGGCCTACTACGGCCCGTACGACACACCAGGTAAGGCGCAAGCGCGCGTGACGGGCTCGTTCCGCTACGCCGCTGGACCGATGCGCGGATGGGTCGAGGGTGCCCGTCCGGTGTGGGAGCGGATCGACACGGCGAAGCGGGGAGGTACCTCCTAATGGCCTGGGTCAACATCATCCACGACTGCAAGACGCCGAACGCTCGCGAGGTCGAGGCCGCAGAGGCGCAGGTTGGCTCCACGTGGGCGTGCGACAAGGAAGGGTGCGGCTCGCACTGGCGGCTCCGGCAGAAGCGGGAGAACGGCCGCGGGCTGTCCGCGCCGAAGTGGGAGCGGTACGACGCGAAGCGGGTCGAGATGGACCGGGCGCTCATCGCCCGTGCGTTCGACCTGCCGGAGGAGCTGCTCGGCGCGACCCGCGTTCCGCGGCAGTGGGTGCGGGACGACCCTCAGCCGGACGACACCCCCTGCGTGCGCGACGCGCAGGGGGACGTGTGGACGTACCGGCCGGATTCCGGCGACTGGGTCACACCGAGGGTCGTACCGGCCGTCTGGGACTACCTCGTCAGGCGATGGGGGCCACTCACGGAGGTGATCGACGGATGACCTCCGCATCCTCCCGCCGTGACCTCGTGACGCTCCACGTCACCAGCCCGTGTGAGCACGGGAAGCACCACGAGATCAAGGAACTCCACGAGGGTGCCGAGTTCAGCACCTTCCGCTGCACCACCGCGAAGGGCGTCCCGCGCTACCACAAGGTGACGCTCGCGAAGTACCCGAACACCGTGACGAGGAGGTGATCCACAGTGGACACGAACGGTCGGAAGACGTGCGGGATCGTCTGGCACGACAGCAGCGCCACACCCCACGTGTGCACGCAGCTCACGCACGGCCACCACCCCGAGGTGCATTGGTGCCGGTGCTCCTCGTGGTTCGAGTACCCGGCGTGGTGCCGGTACACGCACGTTGTCGTGGGCCGGAACTACAGCCACGTCCGGGACGCGGTCCGCGGCCTTCGCGGCATCCCGGCGCGGCAGATCATCACGGCCACGTGGGACGCCGTTGACCGCCGGTTCCGCGGTCTCCAGCTCCCGCGCTCGGTCCGCCTGGTCGGGATCAGCCCCGAGGACCCCGAGATCGCATGGGCGTTCATCCGGGCGGGTGCCGCGTGAGCCGCCTGGTCCGCGTCCTAAAGGGCAAGAGCGGTTGGTACTGGACGTGCCGCCGGTGCCGCAGGGCGTCGGAAGGGACGTTCACCGCGCAGCCCGCGGCGTTCGCGGAGGCGTTGCAGCACAACGAGGTTCACACCACGTTCGGACTGGGAGGGGTAGCGGCATGACGGAGCCGATCGAGGCCGAGATCGAGTACGCGTACCGGCCGGTGCGCCGGCCGAAGGGCGCGAGCGACGACGCGTGGGAGGTGATCACCACCAACCGCGCCGGTGGGCGCGCGTACCTCACACCCGGCGGGGCGCGTGCAGTCTGCACGCGGCAGAGGCGCGAAGACGAGTGGACCGCGCTCCACGCCCGGTCCTACCTCCACCGGTACCGGGAGGGGATGAGCGCGGAGTACCAGATGCACTACGAGCGCTGCGCCGCGACCGAGTTCGAGTACAAGATCCAGCGCAGGCCGCTCGGGGTCTGGGAAGAGATGCCCGAGAGCTAGCACGCTCACCACGCAGTACGGCCCGGTCGCTCCAGTTCACCGCGGAGTGACCGGGCCTACTTGCGTGAGGAACTCAACGCATTACGGTCAAGTAACGATGGGTTCCTACCGCTACGTGCGTGAGGAACTCAACGCTTAGTGTGGACCACGCACCGAACGGAACGCGCAAGGGAGATGGGCAGCATGGTCACGAACACCCGGTACAAGATCACCGTCACCCCCAAGGGCGGTAAGCCGGCGACGCAGGTTGTCGACGGCCGCGAGGCGCTCCGTGACGCGCTGATCCGCGCGGGCATCCGTGTGACCGGCTCCATGATCGCGCAGGCGAACCGCGAACCCGTCATGGAGGTCTCGCACAGCGTCGGCTCGTACGGCACCCGCGCCCGGTTCGTCGCGCTCGGCCTGTCGATCCGCGGGCACGGCGGTACCCGGTCCCAGATCCTGACCCGCGTCGCTCGCCGCGTGAAGCCGATCGAGACGCCCGCCGAGTTCCGCCACACCGCGGACGGCTCGACCACCTACACCGCGTTGGACGGCTCCGAGCGTCGCGCGTCGTTCTGGGCCGCGGGTCCGCTGAACGGCTCCGTGTGGGCCGTGGACGTCGCCGAGCGTCGGTACGTGCTCCTCAACGCGGGCCGCCGCGAGATCAAGCTCTGACACCCCTACCGACTTGAAAGGAGGCTCCACCGTGTTCAAGGCCGTTGCCCGCTTGCTCTTCTACGTCGTCGTCCCGGCGGTGGTCCTCGTGTACGTCCTGTCCGCCGTGCTGCCGCTCGTGGCGCCCGTCCTCGCGCAGTACGCGCCGATCGTGGGTGCGCAGTGAACCAGAGCGACACCCTGACGCAGCTTGAGGCGGACCGGAAGGCGGTTCTGCCTTGGCTCTGGACCGCGACCGTCGCCGTGATGCTGGCCTCCCTGATCAGCGGTACCAGCCTCATGGTCGCCCTCGGCTCGACCGCGGGCGTGGCGCTGCTGTTCCCACTGTCCACGGACGTGGGCCTGATCGCGTCCCTCCGTGGTGGCGGCAAGCTCGCGCACCACGGCCTCCGCACGCGGGCGACGGCAGTCCTGCGGTGGACGTCGTTTGCGTTCTGCCTCGCGCTCAACACCGGTGAGCCGATCATGCACGGCCAGTACGTGGCCGCCGGGTTTCACGCGATCATGCCCGTGCTGATGATGGTGCTCGCCGCGTTCGAGGACGCGTACAACTCCCTCATCGCGGCAGAGATGCTCCGGTTGCAGCGCGCCGAGCAGGAGCAGCGCGACGCGGAGCGCAGGCGCCGAGAGACCGAGCGCGCCACGCGTGAGCCGGTGGCGGGGACGAACTACATGGTTCAGTCGCTGCGCGCTGCGGAGATCATGAACGCGCCCGAGAAGCGCAAGCCCGTGCCCGCCAAGGCCAAGCGTGCCCCACGTCGCCCTGACGAGGAGCTGCTCCCGATCGTCAAGGCGCTCGTCCAGAACTCGCCCAAGCCGGTCACGCGCCGGGACGTCGAGAAGGCGTGCGGCGTTGGCCCCGACCGTGCCGGCCGTCTGCTCAAGGCCGTGACCGCACCGACCACGACGGACGCGACCGCCGCGACCGCCTACCTGTGAGGAGCCTGCCGTGACCGTGACCGTCATCCTTGAGCCCGAAGGGTTCGACACGTTCGCCGTTCGCACCGCCGCAACCGGGAAGCTCCTCGGGTTCATCGGGTGGGCCGCGGTGCACAAGCGCTGGCACGCGTTCGACAAGGCGGGGACGTTCCTCGACGCGGAGACCTCGCGGAGCCGCGCGGCCGAACTGGTCGGGAGCCACGCGTGAAGCCGGCGTGCCGGTACCGGCTGGGCGAGGGTGAGGACGAGCACGGCACGACGCGGTGGCGGTGGCTTTGCGGTTGCGGATCGCGCGGGCGCTGGACCTACCAGTCCCCGGACTGCGCCGAATACGCATGGCGCGACCACGTCGCACGTGCGAAAGGAACTCAACGTATTTCAGTTCGGTAACGACCGGCAGGCTGGACTATGTGCGTGAGGAACTCAACGCTTATGGTGGTGTCACAACGCGAGAGAGGAACTCGAAATGACCACCACCGCCAGCGCGCAGCCCGTTCGGATCAGCGTCCGCGACCTCCGCGAAACCGACGTCATCGTGATGAACCCGGCAGCGCGACCGGTGTTCGAGATCCGCGAAGAGCAACTTCAGATCACGCGCCAGAAGTACGGCATCACGTACACCGCGCTTGAGGTCGTGGACGGCGAGCCGAACGGGCGCATCCGCCGCGCGGACCTCTACACGAACACCGTGTGGGTGGAGCGGGTGGCGGCCGAGTGAGCTACCCTTGAGCTAGTCGTGAGGACGGACGCAAAGCCGGTCCCTTGCGACACGAGAGCCCGTCACCCTTGTGGTGGCGGGCTTTTCGTGTTTCTGGAGCCGTGTAACGCCGCCCCCGCGTGGAGCGATCCCACGAAAGGAACTTGTCGTAGAGGGGGACTGGACTCTTGCGCTCCACCATTACCGCCGTACTGCTCGCCGCCGTGCTCGCCGGTTGCAGCTCGGCGCCCGCACCGGCCCCGACCGGCTCGACGTCCGGGCCGTCACCGGAAGCTCGGGCCGCGTTCGTCGACGCGCTGAACGCGATCAACCCCGCGATCGTGGACGGCAAGGAGGACCGGGCCGTGAGCCGCGGACGCGACCAGTGTTCGAGCATCGCGGAGAGCCCGAACGACCGGGCGAAGCTTGTCGCGCTCGCCGAGAAGCGGTTCACGTCCGCGGACCACCCGGACGGGTTCGGCCCTGAGACGGCCGGCCGGATCGTGGACGCGGCGAAGCAGCACCTGTGCCCGTGACGGTGACGTAGACACACGAGAGCCCCACCGGGAGATCCTTCCCGGTGGGGCTCTTTCTGTTTGCGGTCAGCGGATGGCTTGGTCCAGCTTGAACGCGGCGGCTATCGCGTCGTCTGCTCGGCGGCGTACCGCGTCGGTGAGGCCACGCTCCCGTGCGCCGGCGATCAGTTCGGGTGACCGGTGCTCGACCACCCACCGCGCGCACTCGATGATGCCGGGCCGCGTGAGCCGGACGCGCACGCTCCGCGGGTACACGCGCTGCGGGATCTTGACCAGGTGGTAGCTCAGGTGCAGCAGGCTGATCGCGCGATACACGGCCTTGCGGTTGACCCGGAGCCGCTCCCGTATCTCCGCAGGCGACCATAAGCGCGTCGGCTCCGACAGCAGAAGCGTCACGACCGCGAACCGGGACGCCGACACGGCGTACTGCGCGCTCATCGTGGCTTCCGTGAGCCGTGGTGGTAGATGTGTGCTGCGTCTTCCGCCGTGTACTGCACCGGCGGCTGGTCCGGGTAGACCACGACGGGGTGCCCGAACTTCGCCACGCGACCCGGCCACACCTCGCACATCGGAGGTGGCGCGAACGGCGCTCGCGGGGCGTCGGCGTGGTCGGGGTGCGGCAGCGTGAGCACCGCCTCGATCGTCCGGTCGAGCGCGCCGGAGTACGTCCAGAACACCACGCTCGGCATGAACGGGTCCTCGACCGTATCTGCTGCGGTGCGGTACGCGAACGACTCGTCCGCGCCGGGACCGTAAATCTGCACCACGTCCACCACGGGGCCGCGCCTGATCAGCGCCGCGATAGCCCGCGGCTGCTCCTTGGTCGGCAAGAAGTACCGCGTCCACCTGCGGTATCGCAACTCGCTCAGCCAGTCGTCGAGGGTCAGTTGCGCGCGAGGCTTGGGCGGTGTTTCGCCGCTCATAGCGGGCTGCGCAGCACGCGCGTCTGCCATCCGGCGTACCAACGTCGACACCGCGTCTGCGTGCTCGGCACTGCCGCACCATTCGTGAGCCACAACTCGGGACCTCCTCACCGGGGATGGGCCAGCGAGGAGGGCGGCGTGAAGGAGAGCCGGCGCGGAGTGGAGTGGAACCTACCGCTGCCGCGCCGTCGCCGACCCTGCCTCGCTGGCTGCGTACCCCGGTGGCCTGACTAGGATCACCGACCTGCCAGGGTCGCTCTCTGAGAATAAAACAGAGTTGCAAACAGCGGAGTGCGCAAACGGGTGAATGTTTGCAACTCAAATAAGCCTCGCTGAGTGGGCGGGGCTGCGCCGACGGCGAGGTACGGCAGACTTCCGCGTATGCAGACTGACGACCTCGACCCGGTAACCGCGCGCTTGCTGTTCGGCGGGCAGGCTGCCGACCTCCGCATAGCGGCAGGGATCGGCCAGTCCGTAGCAGCCGGCGAGATCGACGCGTACGCGGGGATGCTCTCCAAGATCGAGAACGGCGAGATCGGCCCCGCTGCGTCCGTCGTCGAGTGGATGATCGAGCGCTATCGGCCTACTGCCGCTCAGGCAGCCGAGCTGCACGAGCTTGCCCTTGTGGCTCGCCGCAGGAGCCCATCAACCGCGGTCGGCGGCAGCTCGCGGAAGTACGTCGCGCTGGAGCGCCGCGCAGACAAGCTCTACATGGCGTTCAACGAGATCCCCGGCGTCTTGCAGACCGTTGCGTTCGCAGAGGCGGCCCTCGACCGCCCGCTCACCGTCGCCAAGGCGGACATCCCGGCTCTTGCACGCGAGCGCCACGAACGCGACCTCGCAGTCATCCGCGAGGGCGGCCCGGAGGTGCGCGTTGTACTTGGCGAAGCCGCAATCATGACCGAGGTCGGCGGCAGGGACGTGCTCCGCGATCAGTTGGTGTACCTGCGTGACCGCGTCCGGGAGGTACCTAACCTCTCACTGCGCATCGTGCGGTTCTCGGCCGGCGCCGTACCCGCGCTGAGCTGTCCGTTCACCCTGCTGTACCGCGGCCAGACAATCCGCCTGGTCTACGTGGCCTCACTGACCCGCACGGACTACATCAAGGCCATTGAGCCGTACGAGGCCGAGTTCGAACAGGCGTGGCGGCTCGCGGAGACCGAGGACGAGTCGTTAGCGATACTGGAGGGCAGGATCACCGACCTCACGACTGATTAGGAGTGCACAGCGATGAGCGAGACTGCTACCGGGCCTTCCAGGCTGCGGTGGCGCAAGAGCAGCCGCTCCAACGGCGGACAGGACGCGCAGTGCGTCGAAGCGGCCCACTCTGGGGCCGCCGGCGCTGTTCGGGACAGCAAGAACCCCTCGGGGGACGTCTTGTGGTTCTCGGCCTCCGCGTTCGGCGCGTTCGTGGCCGCGGCAGCTCGTAACGAGTGGGACGAGCGCTAAGCGTCACCGTAGCGGGGCATCCTGGGAAACCGGGGTGCCCCCGTTCGCGCGTTTCCGCTGCTCACGGCGGTATGCGCAGGGCGGCACGTCACATAGGTAATCCGGGTAGATCGAGCTGTACGACTTCCTCTTGTACGGCACGGCTTCCGCGCTCGTGTTCGACAAGATCTTCTTCCCGCAGTTCGACCCGCGCATCGGCGTGCTGCTCGCCTTCGCCACGTTCGGCGCGGGCTTCCTCGCCCGGCCGCTGGGCGGCGCGGTGATCGGGCACCTCGGTGACCGCGTCGGGCGACGCTCGATGCTCGTGGTCACCCTCTCGGTGACAGGACTGTCGACGGCGTTGATCGGGCTGTTGCCGACCTACGCGCAGGTGGGCATTCTCGCGCCGTTGCTGCTCGTGCTGCTGCGGCTCGTGCAGGGCTTCTTCATGGGCGGTGAACAGGGCGGCGCGTCGCTGATGGCGGTCGAACACGCGCCGCCGGGCCGGTGGGGCTGGTACGGCAGCTGGGTGTTCATCGGGTCGCCTGCGGGTGTGCTGCTGGCGAACCTCGCGATGTACGCGTCGTCGAAGGCGTCCGGGACGGCGTTTCTGGAGTGGGGCTGGCGGTTGCCGTTCCTGTTCTCGGTCGTGCTGGTCGGGATCGGCCTGTACATCCGGCTGCGGGTGGCGGAGAGCCCGCGGTTCGAGCGCGCGGAGAAGTCGCGGCTGCCGATCGCCGAGGTGCTGCGGACGCGGTGGCGGGTCGTGCTGCTGGGCGCGGGCGTCAACCTGGGCTTCACGATCTTCATCTACCTGCTGAGCGTGTTCATGATCGGCTACGGCCGCACGGCGCTGAAGATCACGGCGGACGACCTGCTGGTGGCGACCGTGATCGGGTCGCTCGCGCAGGTGGTCGCGGTGCCGGCGTTCGCGCTGCTGTCGGACCGGATCGGCCGGCTGCCGGTGATGTTCGGCGGCGCGGTCTTCCAGGCCGCGTTCGCGTTCCCGCTGTTCTGGCTCACGGACGCGGGCTGGTTCACCTTCGCGATGGTGCTCGGGTTCATCGGCTCGGCGGCGTTGTTCGGCCCGTCGGCCGCCTACTTCGCCGAGCTGTTCCACACCCGCGTGCGCTACAGCGGTGTGGCGTTGAGCTTCCAGCTCGGTGCCGTGCTGGGCGGTGGTCTCGCGCCGCTGGTCGCGCAGTCGTTGCTGCGCACCGGGACCTGGGCGATCTCGCTCTACCTGGTCGCGGGCGCGGTGCTGTCCGGGGTGTGCCTGCTGGTGATCGGCTCAGCGCACGAGGCGGAGCCGGCGGGCGGCGAGACCGACGGAAAGCCGCTGGCCCCAGCCGAGGCGTAGCGCGTCGCTCTCGATGCCGTCGCCGAACGCCACCAGCCCGTCGGACTCGACGTCGACGTGCAGCGGCCCGTCGGTGATCTCGCCCTCGGTGTGCTCGACACCGGTGCCCGGCGACGGCCACGCCTTGCGCACGAACCACACGAGCCTGCGTTCGGTGGGGGTGGGGAGGGTGAGGGTGCTCCCGCGTTCGCGGTGGGCGGAGGAGCACCAGCCCGTGGCACCGGTGCCGCTGCCGACGAGGATGCCCGACGAGGCCTGACGTTCGCCGTGCACGCGGTAGCGGCTGGTCTGGTGGCCCGGGTGGCCGACGTAGACCTCGTTGAGCGCCAACAGGACCTGGCCGTCGTCCGACCGCGCCTCGACCATCGTGCGGTCCTCGGTGTTCCCGGTGCCGCGCAGGAGCTCCGCGGCGTCCTTCGGGGCGTGCGTGGCGAGCACGCCCCTGTCGGGGTTGATGCCGATCACGGGCTGGCCGTCGAGGTACTTCGCGACGTTCGCGACCAGCCCGTCCTGCCCGACGATGACGACTACGTCCTCGGGCGCGAACAGGAACCGCGACAGGTCTTCCCTCTCGACCACGCCGCGGCGCCAGTCCAGCGGGATCGCGGCGCCGACCTCTCCCAGCGCCCGCCGGGTCTGCTGGTCACGATCCACCACCTCGTCCAGGGTTCGGTTGCGGGACTTCAGGAAGAACTCGACCTGGCCCCGTGTGCCGTGTCGTGCCAGCAACTCTGTCAGCTCGGTGCGCCGGTGCACCACCACAATTCGGGGAGCGAGGCTCATCGCGCGAGCCGCTGCAGGATCGGCTGGACCAGGTCGGGGGTGAGGGTGATGCTGCCGATCTCGGGCAGGTTGCCGGCCAACTCCTTGGCGGCCAACGCGAACAGCGTCTCCTGCGGCACGTCGCGGTAGGCCTCCAGCCGCGCCTTCTCACCGGCGGCCTCCGCCTCGGCGAGCTTGCGGATGCCCTCGGCCTTGACGTCGTCGGCGATCCGGGCGGCCCGCGCGTTGTCCTCCGCCTTCTTCAGCGCGTTGGCACCGCGCTGCACGACGAGCAGCTCCTCCCGCTTCGCGAGCTCGATCTGGTTCTGCAGCTCGTTCTCGCTGATCGCGCGCTCGCGCTCGACGGCCACCGCACGGCGCTGGTAGGTCGCCTTGTCCGCCTCCTGCTGCACCTGCTCGCGGACGGTGGTCTGCAGCGCCTTCTCCATGTCCGCGTCCGGCCGGATCGCCACGACGCGCACGTCGATGACCTCCAGGCCGATGTGGGCGGCGGTCAGGTTGGCGGCCACGGCCTGCTTGACGCGCTCCACGCCGGTGCGGATCGCGGTCTGCAGGTCGAGCGTGCCGAGGATCTTCAGCGCGTGCTGCTGGGTGCTCTCGGTGAGGGTGTTCGCGATCTGGCTCAACGGGTCCTGCCGCCAGGTGCCGGTGTCCGGGTCGATCGAGAAGTCGATGCGCGCGGTCGCCGTCTCCGGGTCGGTGCAGCGGTACGTGACGGTCAGCTGCACGGTCACGTCCTGGTAGTCCTGCGTGCGGGCGTGGAAGAGCATCGGCAGCTCGCGGTCGTCGACCGGGACCTCGCTCAGCACGGCGGTCCTGGGCCGGAACCAGAAGCTCAGCCCGGTGCCGTCGTGGACCAGCTCGCCGTTGCGGACGTGTCTGATGTGGACCGTCGGGGTGCCGCGCAGGTGGCGGAGTCCGGGGTAGCGGCTGATGTCGGCCATGGGTTCGTCTCCTTGTCGTCAATCTGACGATAACCCTATGCTCGCTGTCGTGTACACGCCAAGTGATTTCCCTCCCTTCGCCGTCACGGTCGACCTGGTGGTGCTGACCGTGCGGTCGGACGCGCTGTGCGCCCTGCTGGTGCGGCGGGGAGAGGCGCCGTTCCGGGGGCGGTGGGCGTTGCCGGGCGGGTTCGTGCGCGTGGCGGAGTCGGTGGACGCGGCGGCCGCGCGGGAGCTGCGGGAGGAGACCGGGGTGTCCGGGCTGCACCTGGAGCAGCTCGCGACCTACGGGGAACCCCGGCGAGATCCGCGGATGCGGGTGGTGTCCGTCGCCTACCTGGCACTCGCACCGGACCTGCCGGTGCCCGTCGCGGGAACGGACGCCGCCGCCGCGTCCTGGGTGCCGGTGGCGGAGGTGTCGTCGCTGGCGTTCGACCACGCGCGGATCTTGGGCGACGGGGTGGAACGGGCGCGGGCCAAGCTGGAGTACACGCCGCTGGGGACCGCGTTCTGCCCGGCCGAGTTCACGGTCGCCGAGCTGCGGCGGGTGTACGAGATCGTGTGGGGGGTGACGTTGGACCCGCGGAACTTCCACCGGAAGGTGACCGGGGTCCAGGGGATGCTGGAGGCGACGGGGGAGAGCACCGGGCGGGACGGGGGGCGGCCTGCGGCGTTGTTCCGGCGTGGGGTGGCGGAGGTGTTGTACCCGCCGTTGGTGCGGGGGTGAGCCGCGTCTTCGGCCGGGGGAACGGCTCGGCCTCCGCCCCCGGCTCAGAGGCGGACCGAGGTGCCCGTCGCCGCCGACTGCTTTGCGGCCTCGATGACCTCCAGGCCCGTCACGGCGTCCAGCGGCGACACGGGAGCGGTGCCGGCTGCGACGGCCGCGTAGAAGTCCTGGTACGCGCCGGGCTCCGTGCGGTGCGGGGTGCCGCCGAGCGTGCCCCACGCGGACTCCGGTTCCTCGCCCCAGCCGGGGCCGCCGGGGGTCTCGCCCGCCTTCAGGCGGTCCTCCTGGGGGTCCATGCCGTGCTTCACGTACGCGGCGTCGTGGCCGAGGACGCGGAAGCGCGGGCCGAGGTCCGCGGCGAGTGCGCTCATCCAGAGGTGCGAGTGGACGCCGCCCTCGTGGGTCAGTGCGAGGAACACGTCGTCGTCGGTGCGCGCGCCGGGGCGGACGGTCGCGATCTCCGCGTGGACCGAGGACGGGCGGCCGAACAGGGCCACGGACTGGTCGATCAGGTGGGTGCCCAGGTCGAAGAGGATGGAGCCGAGGTCGGCGGGGTCGCCAGACTCCTTCCAGGACGACTTGACCTCCGGGCGGTAGCGCTCGAAGCGCGACTCGAAGCGGTGCACCTTGCCGAGGGCGTCGGTGGCCAGCAGGGACTGGACGGTGCGGAAGTCGCCGTCCCAGCGGCGGTTGTGGAACGGGACCAGCAGCAGGCCGCGGGCCGCCGCGATGGAGGCCAGGGCGCGGGCCTCTGCCGCCGAGGCGGCGAAGGGCTTGTCGACGACCACGTTCAGGCCGTGGTCGAGGACCTGGCGGGCGTGGGTCGCGTGGAAGCGGTTCGGGGTGGTGATGACGACCAGGTCGAAGCCGCCGGACCACACCTCGTCGAGGGAGGACAGCACGCGGGTGGAGGGGTAGCGGGAGCGCACCTCGGACTGGCGGCGGGGGTTGGCGGTGACCACGGCCGAGAGCTCGAGACCGGGGGTCGTCGAGATGAACGGGGCGTGGAAGGCGGCCCCACCGAGTCCGTAGCCGACCAGAGCTGTGCGCATGTGATCAGAGTAAGCGGTCCCACCTGGTGGACGGGGTGTCCCTGCGGCTGTTCGGCCCCCTACGGTTTGCAACCATGACCGTGCTGCTCGTGAGCCGACGCCACGTGGACTACGTGCGCGTCACCAGCATGGCCTGTCGCAGCTCCCGTTGATCCCGACCCCCGTCAACACTCTTTCGGAGCACAGCCATGTCCTGGTCCTTTGAGACGACGCAGATCCACGCGGGCGCAGCGCCCGACCCGGCGACCGGTGCGCGCGCCACGCCGATCTACCAGACCACCTCCTACGTCTTCCGGGACACGCAGCACGGGGCGGACCTGTTCGCACTCGCTGAGCCCGGCAACATCTACACGCGCATCAACAACCCCACGCAGGACGTGCTGGAGCAGCGCGTCGCCGCGCTCGAAGGCGGGGTCGCGGCCGTCGCGTTCGCCTCGGGGCAGGCCGCGGAGACCGCCGCCATCCTCAACCTCGCCAAGGCCGGCGACCACCTCGTGTCCAGCGCGTCGCTCTACGGCGGCACGTACAACCTGTTCCGCTACACGCTGCCCAAGCTGGGCATCGAGGTGTCGTTCGTGCAGGACCCGGACGACCTCGACGAGTGGCGGGCGAAGGTCCAGCCGAACACCAAGCTGCTGTTCGGCGAGTCGCTGGCCAACCCGCGCAGCCACGTGCTCGACATCGAGGGCGTCGCCGCGGTCGCGCACGAGAACGGCATCCCGCTCGTCGTCGACAACACGGTGCCCACGCCGTACCTGCTCAAGCCGCTGGAGCACGGCGCCGACATCGTCGTCCACTCCGCGACCAAGTACCTGGGCGGGCACGGCACGGCCATCGCCGGCGTCGTGGTCGACGGCGGGAAGTTCGAGTACGGGCCGGAGAAGTTCCCCGACTTCCACGAGCCGGACCCCAGCTACCACGGTCTGCGGTACTGGCCGGCGCTCGGGCACGGCGCGTTCGCGGCGAAGCTGCGGGTGCAGGGGCTGCGCGACACCGGAGCGGCCATCGCCCCGCTGACGAGCTTCCTGGTGATCCAGGGAATCGAGACGCTGTCGCTGCGGGTCGAGCGGCACGTCCAGAACGCGCAAGCGCTTGCCGAGTGGCTGGAGGGGCGCGACGAGGTGGCGAAGGTTCACTACGCGGGCCTGCCGTCGTCGCCGTTCCACGCCAACGCGCAGAAGTACCTGCCCGGGGGTGCCGGTGCGGTGGTGAGCTTCGAGCTGCGCGGCGGCGTCGAGGCGGGCCGGGCGTTCGTGGACGGGACGTCGTTGTTCAGCCAGCTGGTCAACATCGGTGACGTGCGGTCGCTGATCGTGCACCCGGCCTCCACGACGCACAGCCAGCTCACGCCGGAGGAGCAGCTCGTCGCGGGCGTCACGCCGGGGCTGGTGCGGCTGAGCGTCGGCCTGGAGGGCCTGGAGGACCTCAAGGCCGACCTGGAGGCGGGCTTCACCGCGGCGAAGTCCGAGTTGTAGTGGGCGGCTGGCGCTTCGGCGACCCGAACGGGCGGCGGAAGTGGTTCAGCCACACCGAACCGTTCGCCGGGTTGCCGGGTTTCCAGCTCGCGTACGAGACGTGGGGGACCTTGAACGCGGAGGCCTCCAACGCGGTGCTCGTGCTCCACGCCCTCACCGGTGACAGCCACGTCGCCGGGGGCGTGGAGCCGGGTCACCCCACGCCGGGCTGGTGGGACGCGCTCGTCGGTCCCGGGCCGCTGGACGGGTGCTTCGTGGTGGCGCCCAACGTGCTCGGCGGGTGCCAGGGCAGCACCGGGCCGTGGCAGCACCCGGTGTTCCCCTCGCTCACCATCCGCGACCAGGTCGCGGCGGAGGTGCTCCTGGCCGACGACCTGGGCATCGAGCGGTGGGCCGCGGTGCTCGGCGGGTCGATGGGCGGCATGCGGGCGGTCGAGTGGGCCGTGAGCGAGCCGGAGCGGGTGGAGTCGCTGCTCCTGCTGGCCACGACGGCGGCCGCGTCCGCGGAGCAGATCGCGCTCGCGTCGGCGCAGCTGCACGCGATCAGGGCCGACCCGCTGGAAGGTCTCGGTGTGGCACGGCGGATCGCGCACATCAGCTACCGCAGCGAGCAGGAGCTGCAGGCGCGGTTCGGCCGGCAGGTGCAGGAGGACGGCCGGTTCGAGGTCGAGTCCTATTTGGACCACCACGCGGCCAAGCTCGCCCGGCGGTTCGACGCCGCCAGCTACGTCACGCTCACCGAGGCGATGAACTCGCACGACGTGGGCCGCGACCGCGGTGGTGTGCGGGCCGCGCTGCGCAGGGTGACGGCGCGGACGCTGGTGGCCGGAGTGGACTCCGACCGGCTGTACCCGTTGGGGCAGCAGCAGGAGCTGGCGGCGGGCATCCCCGGCGCCGACGACCTGCGGGTGATCACCTCGCCGTACGGGCACGACGCGTTCCTGATCGAGAGCGAGCAGGTCGGGGCGCTGGTCAGCGAGCTGCTGCCCGCGCACTCAGGTAGTCGTTGAGCCGCGCGGAGGCGGCGAGCACCGCCAGCCCCCGCGCGGTCAGCCTGCGCCGCCAGTCGGCCAGCGCGGCGGTCAGCGTCTCGGTGCCGCCCGCCGTGCGGACCTGCTGCACCACCACCGCGATCCGCGCCAGCGGGTAGCCGCCGCGGCGCAGCAGGTGCGCCAGCTCGGCGTCGCGGACGTCGGCGGCGGAGAACACCCGGTAGCCGGTCGCCGCGCGTTCGGGTGCGAGGACACCCGCCTCCTCCCACGCCCGCAGCGTCGCCGGGGTGACGCCGAGCCGGCGCGCGAGCTCGCCAATCGAGTGCGGCACCACGACCGGTTCCACCTCGGTCAGGTCGGCGACCGCGCGGCTCACCGAGTCGAGCGTCTCGCGGTCGCGCAGCAGCCGGTGGTGGCCGCGGTCGATGGTCACCAGCATGTCTTCGACGGACCCGGCGTGCACCGCGTTCATGATCTGCCCCGCCACCGCGTGCCCGAACGCGGGTATCAGCGCGATGAACGCCCTCAACGCCGACGCGTGCACCTCGGTGTAGACGCGGTAACCGGACTCGGTGCGGTCGGCGGCCGGGATGAACCCGTCCCGCTCGTAGTTGCGCACTGCCTGCGTCGACAGGCCGTGTTCACGTGCTAGGTCGGCTGGACGCACGGTTGAGACTTTAACGCCTGCCTACAGCGACTATGGCGGAAAAGTCTCAACGGAGGTTTCAAAGATACGATTGAGCCACATGAGCCAGGACATCCGCGAGTTCCTCCACCCCTTCACCGAGCTCCTCGCCTTCGGCGAACCGACCCACCTCGAACACGCCCACACGTGGATCCGCAACGAGCTGTTCGAGCAGCTGGCCGCCGCGGGCTTCCACTCGATCGCGCTGGAGACCTGCCGGGTCAGGGGCCTGCTGGTCGACGACTACGTCAAGGGCGGCCCCGGTGACCTCGACACGGTGCTGGAGGAGGGCTTCAGCCACCGCTTCGGCCAGTGGCCCGCCAACCGCGAGCTGGTCGCCTGGATGCGCGAGTACAACCGGGACCGGCCGGCCGCCGAGCAGCTCGCGTTCCACGGCGCCGACTTCCAGACCGAGACCACCAGCGCGCCCAGCCCGCGCCCGTACCTCGAACACGCCCGCGACTACCTCGGCCTCGACGTCGACCTGAGCACCGACGACGAGAAGTGGAGCCGCGACGAGGCCGTCCTGGACGTGACGAAGTCACCCGGACAGTCCGAAGAGGCCGTCCGGTTCCGCGCGATCGGGCAGGAGATGCTTGCGCGGTTGCACGCCCGGCCGCGCGACGAGAGCTGGGAGCGGGCGGAGACCCACCTGAGCGCCGCGCTGAGCCTCCTGCGCTACCACCGGGAGTGCGCGGAGCCGAACCCGCTCGGCGTGCGCCTGAACCGCCTCTGCCAGCTGCGCGACGGCGTGATGGCCCGCAACCTGCTGGAGATCCGCCGGATCGAGGCGAGCCGCGGGCCGACGTTCGTGTTCATGCACAACGCCCACCTGCAACGCACGAACAGCTCGATGGAGATGGGCGGCGAGCGCATCGAGTGGTCCTCCGCCGGCGCGCTCGTCGCCCCGATCCTCGGCGACCAGTACACGGTCATCGCGGGCACCCTCGGCCGCAACGACAGCTTCGGGCTCGGTGAACCGGACGAAGGCACCTTCGAAGGGTCTCTGCAGGACCGTTTCACCACCTGGGGGCTCGCTGAGAAGCCGACCGGGACCGTGCGCACCGACACGAAGCTGGAGATGGGCTACTTCCCCGTCGACCAGCACCTGCTCGACGGGGTGGACGCCGTGCTGCACGTCAGGGCTGGTCGTCCAGTGACGCGGTGATCCAGGTCGCGACGGGCAGGTCGCGCGTCTCGCACTCGATCGCCAGCTTCAACGTCCACCGCAGGGCTTGCAGCACCACGGTCGCGAGCTCCTGCGGCTGGCCGTTGGCCAGGGCGATCTCGATCTGCTCGGAGGCCGCGTCCTGGTCGCCGTGCACCTCGGCCAGCAACGCGCGGATGGCCGTGCGGACCGGCGGGTCGGCGTCGTCGATCTGGACCTCACGGCCCTCCTCGTCGAAGACCTGCATCTTCACCGGTGTCGCGCCGCCGGAGCCGAGCGAACCGACCATCGAGCTGCACTCGGCGAACAGCAGCAGCACGAGCTCGCGGATCTCCTCGTTGCCCTCGGGCGACCCGCTGAGATAGCCGGTCACGAGGTCCACCGCCACAGCGTCCTCACCGGCCCTGGCAGCCGCCAGCGCCTCGCCGGCCACGGCGGTCAGCCGCGCCCAGCGATCCGGGTCCTGTGGTGGTCTCACAGGTACTGCCTACCGGCGGCTCAACACAATCGCAATGCCCCATCTTGATCAGAGTGCTACCGGGGTATGTCACTCCGCAGGTCAATGTGCGGATGAGGGCGTGCACCTAGTCTCGGGTGGTGTTCCGCACGTTGTACTGGACCCTGCTGGGCGTCGACCGCACCCGCGTGCTCGAACGGGCACTGGGGCGGTTCCGCAAGCCGTTCCACGCCGCGCTGCTGGTCTACGCGCTGGTGTTCGCCATCGTCGGCTCCGCCCGGTTCGTCTCGCTGCAAGATCCGGACGGCTGGTGGCCGGCCCTGTTCGCGTCGGTGTTCCTGCCGTACGTGCTGCTGATCTGGTCGCCGCTCTACGCCTGGCGGGTGGCCGCCCTCGCGCTGTACCCGGTCGCCTCGCTGATCAGCTGGACCGGTGTCGCGGACTTCCAGTACTGGACCCTGCTGCCGCTGGTGGCGGGCGTGGCCGCGTTCTACTCGGGCGGGGTCACCCTGACCGCCACCGTGCTCACCATGGCGGTGGTCGGCTTCTCCGAGTCGCAGCACCACGACGCGATCATGGCCGTGCCGGTCATCACCGGCGTGATCTACCTGTTCGGCGCGCGCGGCCGGGTCGAGCGCGAGCTGGAGGAACAACGCGGCGAGAAGGCGGCGCTGGAGGAACGCGCGCGCATCGCGAGGGAGATGCACGACGTCGTGGCGCACCACATGTCGATGGTGGTCGTCCGGTGCGAGACCGCGCCCTACCGCCTGCCGGGGCTGAACGAGGCCGCGCAGAAGGAGTTCGAGGAGGTCGGGCAGGCCGCGCGGGAGGCCATCACCGACATGCAACGGCTGCTGGGCGTGCTCAGGGCGAACGGCGAGACGCCGGCGAAGGAGCCGCAGCCGGGCATCAGCCGCATCCCCGAGCTGGCACGGCCCGGTGACGAGGCCGAGGTCGACGTGGACGACGTGCCGGAGGCGGTCGGGCTGACCGCGTACCGGATCGTGCAGGAGGCGCTCACGAACGCGACCAGGCACGCGCCCGGTTCGAAGGCGTCCGTGCACGTCCACAAGAGAGATGGCCAGCTGGACGTGCTGGTGCGCAACACCGCGGGTGGACCGTCCAGGGGCGGTGGCAGCGGTCAGGGCCTGATAGGCATGCACGAGCGTGTGGCGGTGCATGGCGGCACGTTGACCGTGAAGTCGACCGAGGACGGCGGCTTCCTGGTTCGGGCGCGGATTCCGTTGGGGGACAAGTGATCAGGGTGGTCGTGGTGGACGACCAGGAGATGGTGCGCGAGGGGTTCTCCGCGCTGCTCGACGCTCAGGAGGACATCGAGGTGATCGGCTCGGCGGGCAACGGCGTGGAGGGCGTCGCGCTGGCCCGCCGCACGGAACCGGACGTCGTGCTGATGGACATCCGCATGCCCGAGATGGACGGTCTGCACGCCACCCGGCTCCTGATCGACGGCGGCAGCGAGTCCAAAGTGCTCGTGCTGACCACGTTCGACCTCGACGACTACGTGTACGAGGCGTTGCAGTCCGGTGCGAGCGGGTTCCTGCTCAAGCACGCGCCCGCCCGTGAGCTGCTGAACGCCGTGCGCGTCGTGGCCGCCGGTGAGGCGCTGCTGGCGCCCTCGATCACGAAACGCCTGATCGAGGACTTCGTGAAGGCCCGCCGCAGCGAACGCGTCCGGCCTGCGCAGCTCGCGGCGCTCACCGAGCGCGAGACCGAGATCCTCGTGCTGGTCGCGCAGGGCCTGTCCAACGCCGAGATCGCCGCGAACCTCGTGCTGGCCGAGCAGACGGTCAAGACGCACGTGAGCCGGGTGCTCACGAAACTCGGTCTGCGCGACCGGGCGCAGGCGGTCATCGCGGCCTACGAGAGCGGGCTCGTGGTACCGGGGTAGCACCGGAGAACAGCACGTCAGCGTGATGATCACGGGCGGGTCGCCTCCCTAGCTTTCCGGTCATGCGCCGAACCCTGCTGGTCCTCGTGCTGATCGTGCTGCCGTCCGTCGCGCCGTCGATGGGCGAGTGGCGCTCCGACGCCGCACGCCGGGTCGCCGTCGTCGGCGACCTGAGCACCGCCCGCGACGTCGTGGTCATCGTTCCGGGGTCCGACGTGGACGTCGACCGGTTCGACCGAACCGTCGGCAAGAACGCCACCGACCTGTACGAGGCCGTGGGCCGCGACGACCTCGCGGTGATCGCCTGGCTCGGCTACGCGACGCCGCAGGGCCTCGGCGTGGACGCGGCGACCGGCCGGCTCGCCAGAGCGGGTGCGGCGGCACTCGTCGACTTCGTGCGCGCGTTGCAGACCAACGCGCGCATCCGCATCTTCGGCCACAGCTACGGCTCGGTGGTCGTCGCACTCGCGGCACCCGAGCTCGACGTCGCCGACATCGTGTTCAACGGCAGCCCCGGCGTGCGGGCGGCGTCGGTCGCCGACCTGCGGACGAAGGCCAAGGTGTGGGCGCTGCGCAACGCCGGTGACTGGGCGCGGTTCATCCCCGGCCTGCGGCTGTTCGACCTCGGGCACGGCACCGACCCGGTGTCGGCCCGCTTCGGCGCCACCGTGCTGCGGTTCCCCGGCGGCACCCACGCGAGCTACTACGAACCGGGCACCGACACGCTGGCCGCGCTGGCCCGCATCGCCGTGGGGGAGCAGCCGTGACCAGGAACGTCCTCGTGGGCACCGCGTTGTGCGCGGTCGTGGCGGGCCATTGGCTCACGACCACCCTGGTCGACACGCCGGCCGGGATGGTGCCGGGCCCGCAGCGGCCGTTCTGGTTCGGCCTGGTGCTGAACGCCTTGGTGCTGCCGGTGGTCGTGGCCGGTGCGGCCGTGCCGGTGCGGCGGCTGGTGGGGCAGGTGCTGGTGCTGCTCGGCTGCTGGGCGGCCGTCCTCTTCGGACTCGTGCTGCGCGGGGTCGACCAGGGCACCGCCTGCAACGTCGCCGTCCTGGTGGTGGAGCCGCTGTGGTTCGTCGGTGCCTACCTGGTCGTGAAACCGTTGCTGCGCAGGCAGGTTCCGCGTGATGACTGGCTGAGCCGCACCGCGCTCGGCGTCCTGCTGGTGCACCAGAGCGCGCTCGTCACGGTGTCGCTGGTGTTCAGCGCGTGGGGGCCGCTGCCGGGACTGCAGCAGGAACCAGGTCCGGGCTGGGTGTGGCAGCGGCTGCTGTGGCTGCCGGTGTGCGCGGCCGTGACCTGGGGATGGCTGCGAGCACTGCGCACCCGATCGCCACGGCGTGCAGCACCACGACCTGCGGCGCCGGCTGCAACGCCAGCAGTGGTGGCACACACGCCAGTGCCGTGAGCAGCCACGGCAACCGGGTGTCGCAGCTGCCGGTGCGGGCGGTGTAGATCAGGTACCAGCCGAGCAGCAGGTGCAGGACGTTCTGCAGCGGGTCGACCGGCAGCAGCACCAGCACCCCGGCGCCGAGGAACCCGGCCACGACGAACCCGAGCACCCCGAGTGTCCCGAAGCTCACGCCCAGCGCCGTGGCGAGCCGGGTCCGGTGCGACTCGTGCGCGAGCCGCGGGAACCGGACCCCCTTGCGCTCGAACCGGTGGAACAGCAACGTCAGCGGCAGCAACAGCCCCGCGAACCAGCTCGGCGCCGCCGTGAGGCCGAGCAGTCCCACGACCGCGCCGACCCCGGCCAGGTACGCCAGGTAGACGGTCATCGGCGCCCGCCGCGCGAAGCTCACGACGTGCCAGGCCCGGCCCTCGAGCCACGCCGACACGTGCCCGCGGGCCAGCAGCGCGAGGCAGACCTGCGCGACCCCGAGCACCAGCGTCGACCGCGGGTAGTCGCTGAAGAACACCAGCGCCGGCAGGGTGACCGCGCCCAGCGCCGCGAGCACCTTGCGCGGGATGCGCTGCACCGTGCCGTCGGCGTAGAAGAACCCGGCCTGCTGCATCAGCAGCGCGCCGACGACCAGGTTCGCGTACCCGCCGGTCCGCCAGTCCGTGGACGTGCGCGCGACCTCGACCGCCAGCGTGAGCAGCGCGAGGACGACCGGCGTGGCGCGGCGGTGGTGGCGGTGCAGCCAGGCCGCGGCCGGTGTCGCCGCCACCGCGAGCAGGTAGACCCCGAGGAACCACAACGGGTGCGTGATCAGCCGGCTGTACGCGTCGACCCGGACGTCCAGCAGGTTCAGCGCGGTGAACAGCACCACCCACAGCAGCACGAACCCGAGCACCGGCCGCAGCAGCCACGACGTCCGGCTCGACACCCAGCACCCGAACCCGCCCTGGTGGGCCTGCCAGCTGCGCAGGTTCGCGTGCCCGCCCGCGAAGAAGAACAACGGCACCGCCTGCAACGCCCACAGCCACGACGTGCCGGAACCGCGCAGATGTGCCACCGTGGCAACGGTTTCGCCGAGCACCAGCAACGCGAGGCTGAACAACCGCAGGAACGTCGCGTACCGGTCCTGCTCGACGCGGGTGGTGACCGCGACCTCCTCGCGGCGTGGCCGGTGCAGCCGGGCCAGCAGCAGGAACACCACGACCGCGCTGCCGAACGCCCACGCCACGACCGGTTCGTGCCCCGGTGGTCCCCAGCGCTGCCGCCACGAGTTGAACTGCAGCCCCAGCGCGTAGGTCTCGGCGACCGCGTGGCAGGTGTGCCGGGCCCCGCGCGGGTTCAGCTCGCACTGCAGGTGCAGGTCCGCCGCGAGCCGGTCGTCGAGCCCCCTGCGGGCCTGCGGTCCCAGCGCGTGGCCCTTGCGTTCGGCGTACCGCAGCAGGTCGTAGCCCATGTCGTGCGCACGGCAGGCGACGCTGAAGTCCCACTCCGTGTCACCGGCCGGCCCGGAGCACCCGCCGACGACGTCGACCACGCGCAACGTCCCGTCCGGCGCCCGCACGGTCTTGGGGTCGCGCACGATCTCCGCCGCGAAGTCGGCGGGCAGGTCGAGCTGCGGGTCGTGGGTCGCCGACGGCGTGGTGAACGCCTGCACCGCCTTGGCCGCCGCCAGCACGTCACCGCTGGGTGTGCCGTTGTCGCCGGTCGCGGGGCGTGACGCGACCACCCCCACGACGAACACGGCGAGGGTGATCACCGTGAACCGGAACCAGACCGGGAGGCGGAGGAGGAGCTGACGGGCACCCATGGTCGCGCCAGGTTACGGAACGGTCTCGGCTGATCGCCAGTCCGCCACCCACCGACAACTAGCCGTCTTCACCCACACGTGCCCCACCAGCCTCACTTTTGCGCACGCGGGGAGCTTTCGTACTCCAGGAAAGGACGAAAGGCCCCCGCGTGCGGAAAGCAAGGGGGTGGGGGTGACTCTCGGTGAGGGGTCAGGAGGAGACCGCGGCTGGGGTGAGCGAGGCGAGGGCCATGCGCGTCAGCAGGGCCGCCATCTGGTCGCGGTCGAGGTGAGCGCTGTGCGGCGTCGAGTTGATCAGCCCGAACACCGCGTGCGCCGCGGCTCGCGCGGTCGGTTCGTCGAACTCCGGCACGGTTCGGCGGATCGTCTCCACCCACACCTCGACGTAGCGGCGCTGCAGGGCGCGCACCCGCCGGCGGTCCGGGTCGGTGAGGTTGGCGAGGTTGCGCATCTGCACGGTGATGAGCGCCGGGTCGTCGAGCGCGAAGTCGACGTGCCAGCCGACCAGCTCGCGCAACGCCTCGTCGGCGTCCGACGCCGCGTCGACCCGCGATTGACCGCCGTCGAGCAGGCGTTCCGAGATCGACGTCAGCATCTCGCCGAGCATCGCGTCCTTGCTGCGGAAGTGCCGGTACAGCGCGGGCCCGGAGATGCCGACCGCCGCGCCGATGTCGTCGATGCCCACGCCGTGGAAGCCGTGCCGCGCGAACAGTTCCGCGGCGGCGGTGAGGATCTGGTCCCGACGTGAGGGTTTCTCGGCCACGCCGGAAGGTTAGCAGTCGTTCACTTTCAGCCTGATGGGTGAAATTTTCGCAGCCGCAAGTCCCAGTCGTTGACTATTGACCAATGCTTCACACGGGTCTTACTCGTAAGTAACCATGGCCGTGCACTGCATCACACCCTGCGGCCCCTTCGGGAGTCTTCGATGCGTCCTGCTCACCTCATCGCCTCGGTGGTCACCGCCGCCGCGGCAGTCATCGCGCTCGCGAACCCCGCGAGCGCCGCCGCCGTCAACTACGTGGCGCTCGGCGACTCCTACGCCTCCGGCCTCGGCACCGGCAGCTACGACGGCACGAGCGGCAGCTGCAAGCGCGGCCCGCTCGCCTATCCGGCACTGTGGGCCGCCGCGACAGCACCGGCGTCGTTCCGCTCGGTGGCCTGCTCCGGCGCCCGGACGGGCGACGTCATCACCCAGGCGGCGGCCGTCACCTCGGCCACCAACCTGGTCACCGTGCAGGTCGGCGGCAACGACGCCGGCTTCACCGATGTCATCACCACCTGCACGTTCGGCTCCGACAACGACTGCATCAACCGGGTGAACACGGCCAAGGCCTACGCCGCGAACACGCTTCCCGGCCTGCTCACCAACGTCTACGGCACCATCCGCTCGAAGTCCCCGTCCGCGCGCGTCGTCGTCCTCGGCTACCCGCGCATGTACAAGGTGCCCGGCACCTGCAACGTCGGCCTGAGCGACACCAAGCGCGCCGCCATCAACTCCGGTTCCGACGCGCTGCACGCGACGATCAGCGCACGGGCCGCCGCGGCCGGGTTCAGCTACGTCGACGTGCGCGGGGCGTTCACCGGGCACGAGATCTGCTCGTCGAGCTGGTGGCTCAACAGCCTGAGCTGGCCGGTCGAGGAGTCCTACCACCCGAACCGGGCCGGTCACGCGAGCGGATACCTGCCCGCTCTGCGGTCGGTCATCGGCTGACGGAGTTCCGGTGCGTGGGAGTGTCGTAAGAGCACCTTGACCTGCGACCTGGGTGCTCTCGAGCGGCACTGGTGGACCGCCAGGTGAGCGGGCGTTAACATGGCCTTGTTAACGCCCGCTAACCTGAGGTCTGGGGAGCATGGACGCACCGGTCCTGCGCAGCGCAGCCGAGCCATCGGACCGCTACGCCAAGGAGCACACCGCGCTCGTCGAGGAGCTGCGGAGCAAGCTGGCCACCGCCGCGCGAGGCGGGCCCGAGAAGGCGCGGCAGCGCCACGTCGACCGCGGCAAGCTGTTGCCGCGCGAGCGCGTGGACACGCTGGTCGACCCCGGCTCGCCGTTCCTGGAGCTGTCGCCGCTGGCCGCGAACGGCATGTACGGCGACGAGGCCCCGGCCGCGGGCATCATCACCGGCGTCGGGCGGGTGTCCGGGCGCGAGTGCGTGATCGTCGCCAACGACGCCACGGTCAAGGGCGGCACCTACTACCCGGTCACGGTCAAGAAGCACCTGCGCGCGCAGGAAGTCGCGCTGCAGAACAACCTGCCGTGCATCTACCTGGTCGACTCCGGCGGCGCGTTCCTGCCGAAGCAGGACGACGTGTTCCCCGACCGCGAGCACTTCGGCCGCATCTTCTACAACCAGGCCACGATGTCCGCGAAGGGCATCCCGCAGGTCGCCGCGGTCCTGGGCTCGTGCACCGCCGGTGGCGCGTACGTGCCGGCGATGTCCGACGAGGCGGTCATCGTCCGCAACCAGGGCACGATCTTCCTCGGTGGCCCGCCGCTGGTGAAGGCCGCGACCGGTGAGGTCGTGAGCGCCGAGGACCTCGGCGGCGGCGACCTGCACTCGCGCACGTCCGGCGTCACCGACCACCTGGCCGAGAACGACGCGCACGCGCTGCGGATGGTCCGCTCGATCATCTCCACGCTCGGCCCGCGCGCCCGACGGCCCTGGGACGTCGCCCAGGTCGAAGCGCCGAAGGTCAACCCGGACGACCTGTACGGCGTCGTGCCGACCGACTCCCGGACGCCCTACGACGTTCGCGAGGTGATCGCGCGGATCGTCGACGGGTCGAAGTTCCAGGAGTTCAAGAAGGAGTACGGCGCCACGCTCGTCACCGGGTTCGCGCGCATCCACGGCCACCCGGTCGGCATCGTCGCGAACAACGGCATCCTGTTCGGCGAGTCCGCCGTCAAGGGCGCGCACTTCATCCAGCTGTGCGACAAGCGGTCCATCCCGCTGGTGTTCCTGCAGAACATCACCGGGTTCATGGTCGGCCGCGAGTACGAGGCCGGCGGCATCGCCAAGCACGGCGCCAAGATGGTGACCGCGGTGGCGTGCGCGCGGGTCCCGAAGTTCACCGTGATCATCGGTGGCTCGTTCGGCGCCGGCAACTACTCGATGTGCGGCCGGGCGTACTCGCCGCGGTTCCTGTGGATGTGGCCGAACGCGCGGATCTCCGTGATGGGCGGTGAACAGGCGGCCTCGGTGCTCGCGACCGTCCGGCGCGACCAGCTCGGTGACGAGTGGTCCGCCGAGGACGAGGAGGCGTTCAAGGCGCCGATCCGCCAGCAGTACGAGGACCAGGGCAACCCGTACTACTCGACCGCGCGGCTGTGGGACGACGGCGTGATCGACCCGCGGGACACCCGCACGGTGCTCGGCCTCGCGTTGTCCAGCGCGGCCAACGCCCCCATCGACGATGTTTCCTACGGCGTCTTCCGGATGTGATCATGTTCGACAGCGTTCTGGTGGCGAACCGCGGGGAGATCGCGGTCAGGGTGATCCGTGCGCTCAAGGCGCTCGGAATCCGTTCCGTCGCCGTCTACTCCGACGCGGACGCCGACGCGTTGCACGTCCGCCTGGCCGACGAGGCCGTGCGGATCGGGCCCGCGGCGGCCCGCGAGAGCTACCTGTCCATCGAGAAGATCGTCCAGGCCGCCGGGTCCACCGGCGCGCAGGCGATCCACCCCGGCTACGGCTTCCTCGCCGAGAACACGGCGTTCGCGAAAGCCTGCGACGACGCCGGAATCGTGTTCGTCGGTCCGCCCGCGGCGGCCATCGACGCGATGGGCGACAAGATCCGCGCGAAGCTCACGGTGTCGGCGGCGGGGGTTCCCGTCGTGCCGGGCCACACCCGTGAGGGCATGTCGGACGACGAGATCGTCGACGCGGCGGTGGAGATCGGTTTCCCGGTGCTGCTCAAGCCCTCCGCGGGCGGTGGCGGCAAGGGCATGCGGCTCGTGCACGAGGAGTCCGCGCTGCGCGAGGCGATCGAGTCGGCCCGGCGGGAGGCGCGCGGGTCGTTCGGCGACGACACGCTGCTGATCGAGCGGTTCGTCACGAACCCGCGGCACATCGAGATCCAGGTCCTCGCCGACACGCACGGCAACGTGATCCACCTCGGTGAGCGCGAGTGCAGCCTCCAGCGGCGGCACCAGAAGATCATCGAGGAGGCGCCGTCACCGTTCCTCACACCCGAGGTGCGCGAGGCGATGGGGGCCGCGGCGGTCGACGCGGCGAAGTCCTGCGGTTACGTCGGCGCGGGCACCGTCGAGTTCATCGTGGACGGTGCGACCGGCGACTACTTCTTCATGGAGATGAACACCCGGCTGCAGGTCGAGCACCCGGTGACCGAGGAGGTCACGGGCGTCGACCTGGTCGAGTGGCAGCTCCGGGTCGCCTCCGGTGAGGTGCTGGACCTCGACGTCACGATGCGCGGCCACTCGGTCGAAGCGCGCGTCTACGCGGAGGACCCGGCGCGCGGCTTCCTGCCGACCGGTGGCCGGGTGCTGGCGTTGCGCGAACCCACGTCCGTGCGCGTGGACTCCGGGCTGTACGAGGGACTTGTCGTCGGCTCGGACTACGACCCGATGCTCGCCAAGGTGATCGCGCACGGCCGCACGCGCGAAGAGGCGTTGCGGCGCCTGGACCACGCGCTGGGGCAGGTGGTGCTGCTCGGCGTCACGACGAACATCCCGTTCCTGCGGGCACTGCTGCGTGATCCCGACGTCCGTTCCGGCGCGCTGGACACCGGCCTGGTCGAACGCAAGCTGGACGCGTTGACGTCGCAGGACGTCCCGGACGACGTGTACGTGGCGGCCGGCCTGGAGCGCTCGCTCGACCCGCGTGGCGACGACCCGTGGGACCAGCTGTCCGGCTGGCGCGTCGGTGAGCACGCGTGGACGACGTGGCGGATCAACGACGTCGAGGTGCGGGTGCGCGGTGACGAGGTCGTCGTGGGCGCCGGAGAACCGGTCAGGGCCCGTGCTCGCCGGGAGGGCGGCGACCTGCTCGTCGGGTCGCGCCGGTACGCGGTCGCCCGTGACGGCGACGTGCTGTGGCTGGGCCACGACGGCGCGTCCTGGGCGTTGACCGAGGCCGAGTTCCTGGTCGGCGCGTCCGGTGGCGCGGCGGCCTCCGGGGGTCCGGTGAAGTCGCCGATGCCCGGCACCGTGCTGGTGGTCCGCGCGCAGCAGGGCGAGGACGTGACCGCCGGTCAAGCGTTGTTCGTGGTCGAGGCCATGAAGATGGAGCACACCGTCACCGCACCGGTCGACGGCGTGCTCGCCGAGGTGAACGTGCAAGCAGGTCAGCAGGTCGCACTCGACCAGGTGCTGGCCACCGTCGTCTCTCACGAGGAGTGACAGCAATGTTGGACTTCAGGCTCCCGAACGAGTACGAGGACCTGCGCAAGACCGTCGAGGAGTTCGCGCGCGACGAGGTCGCCCCGGTCATCGGCGACTACTACGAGCGCGGCGAGTTCCCGTACCCGGTCGTCGCGAAGATGGGGCAGATGGGCCTGCTCGGCCTGCCGTTCCCCGAGGAGCACGGCGGCATGGGCGGCGACTACTTCGCCCTGTGCCTGACGCTGGAGGAGCTCGCCCGCGTCGACTCGTCCGTCGCGATCACGGTCGAGGCGGCCACGTCGCTGGGCGCCATGCCGATCTACCGGTTCGGCACCGACGAGCAGAAGGCGGAGTGGCTGCCGTCACTGACCTCCGGCCGGAAGCTGGGCGCGTTCGGTCTCACCGAACCCGGTTCCGGGTCCGACGCGGGGGCGCTGGCGACCACCGCGCGCCTCGACGGTGACGAGTGGGTCATCAACGGCACCAAGGCGTTCATCACGAACTCCGGCACGGACATCACCGGCCTGGTGACGGTCGCCGCCGTGACGGGCACGCTGCCCGACGGCCGCAAGGAGATCTCGTCGATCATCGTCCCGTCCGGCACGCCGGGCTTCACGGTGTCGAAGAAGTACTCGAAGGTCGGCTGGTGCGCCTCGGACACCCGCGAGCTGTCGTTCGCCGACTGCCGGGTGCCCGCCGCGAACCTGCTGGGGGAGCGTGGCCGCGGCTTCGCCCAGTTCCTGCGGACGCTCGACGAGGGCCGTGTGGCCATCGCCGCGCTGTCGGTGGGCTTGGCGCAGGGCTGTGTCGACGAGTCGGTGCGCTACGCCCACGAGCGTGAGACGTTCGGTGCGAAGATCGGCACCTACCAGGCGATCCAGTTCAAGATCGCCGAGATGGAGGCGCGCGTGCACACGGCGCGGCTGGCCTACTACGAGGCGGCGTCGCGGATGTTGCGCGGTGAGCCGTTCAAGAAGCAGGCGGCCATCGCGAAGCTCGTGTCGTCGGAGGCGGCGATGGACAACGCCCGTGACGCCACGCAGATCTTCGGCGGCTACGGGTTCATGAACGAGTACCCGGTGGGCCGGTTCTACCGCGACGCCAAGATCCTGGAGATCGGCGAGGGCACCTCCGAGGTGCAGAAGATGCTGATCGCCCGCGAACTGGGCCTCTGACCCCTGCTCTTCCGGCATCTGCAAGTACTGCCAACCGGCCGGTTGGCAGTACTTGCAGATGCGCCGACAGTCAGGGCTTGGGGACGGCGCGGGCGATGATGGTCGCGAAGTCGGTGGACCTGGGGAGCGTGCCGAAAGCGACGCCCCAGTCCCCGCCGAGCCGGGAGGCCACGAACGCGTCGGCGACCGCGGGGTGTCCGTGCTTGACCAGCAGGGCGCCCTGCAGCACCAGGGCCATCCGCTCGACGACCCGGCGGGCCTGCGACTGGTCCACATCGGACAACGTGCCGCCCAGCTCGTTCAGCGCCTTGTCGATGCGCGGGTCCACCCCGCTCACGACGCCCAGGAACTCCTGCACCGACTCGGGTTCCTTCGCCATCGCGCGCAGCACGTCGAGCGCGGCGACGTTGCCGGAACCCTCCCAGATCGACATCAGCGGCGACTCCCTGAACAGCCGCGGCATCCCGCTGTCCTCGATGTAACCGTTGCCGCCCAGGCACTCCAGTGCTTCCGCCGCGTGCACCGGCCCGCGCTTGCACACCCAGTACTTGGTCACCGCGAGCCCGAGCCGCGACCGGTGCTCCGCGAGCCACATGGCCGCCGTGGTCGCCGCCTCCGACTCGACCGCGAGGTCCGCCAGCACGTTGCGCATCGCCGGCTGGTCGACGAGGTACTGCCCGAACGCCTTGCGGTGCGCCGCGTGGTGCGCCGCCTGCCGCAACCCGGCCCGCATCCCGGCCGCCGACCCGAGCACGCAGTCCAGGCGGGTCGTGTTGACCATCTCGATGATCGTCCGCACGCCCCGGCCCTCGTCGCCGACGCGCACCGCGAACGCCTCGTCGTACTCGACCTCCGCCGACGCGTTGGACCTGTTGCCCAGCTTGTCCTTGAGCCGCTGGAGGAAGAACCGGTTGCGCGTGCCGTCCGGCAGCACCCGCGGCACCAGGAAGCACGTCAGCCCGCCCGGTGCCTGCGCGAGCGTCAGGAACACGTCCGACATCGGCGCCGACGTGAACCACTTGTGCCCGGTGAGCACGTACCCGTCGTCCACCGGCCGCGCGACCGTGGTGTTGGCGCGGACGTCCGAGCCGCCCTGCTTCTCGGTCATCGACATGCCGGCGATCAGGCCGCGCTTGGTGAGCGGTGCCCGCAGCCCGAAGTCGTACTCACGGGCGGTGAGCAGCGGTTCGTACTCGGCCACCAATTCGGGTGACACACGCAAAGCGGGCACAGCGGAGTACGTCATCGAGATCGGGCAGCCGTGGCCGGCCTCGACCTGCGACCAGACGTAGAACTTGGCCGCACGCTCCAAGTGCTCACCGTCGACATAAGCGTGCAATCCGTGCGAAACAGCCACATTCATCAGTTCGTGCCACGCCGGGTGGAACTCGACCTCGTCGATCCGGTGGCCGAACCGGTCGTGGGTGTGCAGCACGGGCGGGTGGGCGTTCGCCAGGCGACCGCGCTCCTGCCACTCGTGGCTGCCGGCGAGGCGGCCGAGCTCGTGCAGCTCCGCGGTGTCTGCCCAGCTGAGCAGTGCCGGGTCGGCGGCCAAGTCGTGACCGGCAAGTGGCGGAACCTGGTTGGTCACCTCGTGCGTAGCCATGCCCAGCACGCTACTACTCGGTAGTAACTTTCGGCAGGGTTCGTTGCGGACATCCGGCCCATTGGTGAAATTGGGCGTGCCAACGGCGCTGACGAGGAATAACGTCGCTCTCGTGAGTGACCATGGGCACAGCTCGGCCGTGGCTGCGCTGACCGCGCAGTACGCCGCGATGCGCGAAGGTGCGCCGGTGCGGCTCGCGAAGAAGACGTCGAACCTGTTCCGGTTCCGCGCGGAGCAGTCCGGTGGGCTGGACGTCGGCAGGTTCGACCGGGTGCTGTCGGTGGACCCGGTCGGACGCACCGCACAGGTGCAGGGCATGACCACCTACGAGAACCTCGTCGCCGCGACCCTGCGGCACGGCCTGATGCCGCTGGTCGTGCCGCAGCTCAAGACCATCACGATCGGCGGGGCCGTGGCGGGCCTCGGCATCGAGTCCACGTCCTTCCGCAACGGGCTGCCGCACGAGTCCGTGCGGGAGCTGGAGATCCTCACCGGTGACGGCGAGGTCGTGGTCGCGAAACCGGACGACGACCTGTTCCGGGCGTTCCCGAACTCCTACGGCACGCTCGGGTACGCGTTGCGGCTGGAGGTCGAGCTCGAACCGGTGCGGCAGTACGTGCGGCTGCGGCACGTGCCGTTCGGGTCGTTCGAGGAGTGCGCGGCGGTCATCGAGGAGGTCTGCGCGGACGGCTCGGCGGACTTCGTCGACGGCACCGTGTTCTCGCGCGGCGAGATGTACCTGACGCTGGGGCACTTCGCCGACATCGCGCCCTACACCTCGGACTACACCGGCAACCGGATCTACTACCGCTCCATCCAGCAGCGGCGCACCGACCACCTGACTATCCACGACTACCTGTGGCGCTGGGACACCGACTGGTTCTGGTGCTCGCGGGCGTTCGGCGCGCAGAACCCGGTGGTGCGGCGGCTGTGGCCGAAGCGGTACCTGCGGTCGGACGTGTACCGCAGGCTGGTGGCCAAGCACCGGCAGCTGCGGCCGCGCACGGACGTGGAACCGGTGATCCAGGACGTGGAGATCCCGGTGTCCACGCTGCCGCAGTTCCTCGACTTCTTCGACCGGGAGATCGGCATCTCGCCGGTCTGGCTGTGCCCGGTGCGCCTGCGCGACACCACGGGCTGGCCGCTGTACCCGATGGACCCGGACGTGCTGTACGTCAACGTCGGGTTCTGGTCGGAGGTCCCGGTCCGGCCGGGAGAACGGATGGGTGACCGCAACCGGCTCATCGAGCGCGAGGTGGCGCGGCTGGGCGGCCACAAGTCGCTGTACTCCGACTCCTACTACGAGGAGGACGAGTTCTGGCGGCACTACAACGGTTCGCACTACCGGTCCGTTAAGGCACGGTACGACCAGACGAACCGCCTGCCTGATCTGTACGCCAAGTGTGTCAGGGGACGATGAATGCGGTTGGCCTCTCTCTTTCAGCGCATCACCGGTGGCAACGACGTCCGCTTCCAGGCCTACGACGGCAGCACCGCCGGCCCGGCGTCCGCCCCGGTGTCCATCGACGTGAAAACCCCGGAAGCCCTGTCCTACCTGGCTTCCGCGCCGGGTGAGCTCGGTCTGGCCCGCGCCTACGTGACCGGTCACCTGGAGATACTCGGCGACGTGCACGCGGGTCTGTCGCAGCTCTCGGAGCTCTCGCTGCGGGAGGTCCCCTGGTTGCAGCGCGTCGAGCTGCTGAGGCTGCTCGGCCGCGTCCGGCTGAACCACCGGGTGGTTCCGCCGCCGCAGGAGACCCGGCTGCACGGGCTGCGCCACTCCAAGGCCCGCGACCAGCAGGCCATCGCCCACCACTACGACGTCTCGAACCAGTTCTACGAGTGGATCCTCGGCCCGTCGATGGCCTACACCTGCGCCGTCTACCCGACGGCCGAGTCCACTGTGGAGGAAGCGCAGTTCGCCAAGCACGACCTGGTGGCCCGCAAGCTGGGCCTGAAGCCGGGCATGCGGCTGCTCGACGTCGGCTGCGGCTGGGGCGGCATGGTCATGCACGCCGCCCGCGAGTACGGCGTGCGCGCCATCGGTGTGACGCTGTCGCGCAACCAGGCCGAGTGGGCGCAGAAGGCCATCGTCGAGGCCGGTCTGTCCGACCTGGCCGAGGTGCGCCACCTCGACTACCGCGACGTGCGCGAGTCCGGTTTCGACGCGGTGTCGTCGATCGGCCTGACCGAGCACATCGGCAAGGCCAAGCTGCCCGCCTACTTCGAGTCGCTGTACCGCAAGCTCCGGCCGGGCGGCCGGCTGCTGAACCACTGCATCACCCGGCCGGACAACAAGCAGCGCGCCCTGTCCGGGCCGTTCATCAACCGGTACGTGTTCCCCGACGGCGAGCTGGTCGGGCCGGGTCACCTCGTGTCGCTCATGCACGACACCGGCTTCGAGGTGCGCCACGAGGAGAACCTGCGCGAGCACTACGCGCTGACGCTCGCCGCTTGGAGCCGCAACCTCGACGAGCACTGGGCCGAGGCCGTGGACGAGGTGGGCGAGGCCCGCGCACGGGTGTGGCGGCTGTACCTGGCGGCGTCACGGCTGGGGTTCGACCGGAACAACATCCAGCTGCACCAGGTGCTCGGGGTGAAGCTGGACGGGACGACCTCGCACATGCCGTTGCGCCCCGACTGGCTGTCCTGACCGTCAGGAGGCCGCGGGAGCACTGTTCCCGCGGCCCTGGGGGTTTTGTTCGTCAGCTCAGCTTGTCCACGATCGTCTTGGCCGTGTTCGACGGGATCGCGAACCCGATGCCGACGCTGCCCGCCTCACCGCTGCTCGACGCCGGTGAGTAGATCGCCGAGTTGATGCCGACCAGCTCACCGGCGGCGTTCACCAGCGCACCACCGGAGTTGCCGGGGTTGATCGACGCGTCGGTCTGGATCGCCTGGTACGACACGGAAGCCGAACGCCGGGTCTCGCCGGGGACGGTCACCTTGCGGTCCAGCGCGGACACGATGCCGGTGGTCACGGTGCCCTGCAGACCCGAGGGCGAGCCGATGGCCATCACACCGTCACCGATCTTCACGTCGTCCGAGTTCGCCCACGTGATCGGCGTCAGGCCGGACACCCCGGAGGCCTGCAGCACGGCGAGGTCGGAGGACGGGTCGGTCGAGACCACGGTGGCGGGCACCTCGCGGCCGTCGTTCAGCGTCACCGTGACCGAGCCGCCGGCGGAGGCGACGACGTGGTTGTTGGTGAGGATCCGGCCGTCGGCGGAGAGGACCACGCCGGAGCCGAGGCCGTTGCCGACGTTGACCTGCACGACGGACGGCAGGACCTTCGCGGCCACGGAGCTCCAGTCCGTCGTGGACTGGTTGGAGACCGTCTGCGCCACGACGGAGGATGTCGACCGCGCGCCGTCCGGGGAGGCGATCACCGCTCCGGTGACACCTCCGAACAACCCGGCGACGAGTGCCGCCGCGGTCAGCACCGGAGCCGTGCGGCGCCAGAACTTCGGCGCGGGCGCAACGGCTGGCTGCGGTGGAACCAGTGTCCCGCTCATCGCGGGGAAGCTCTGCTCGCTCATGGACCAAGGATGGGCCGCGTTCATGTGAGCAACCTGTGCGGGAAGCCGTGCAATCCCTGATAAGAATCACGTGAGAAGGAGCCGGTCCACCTCGTCCGCGGTCAGCACGGCACCGAAGTGCGGCCCCTGCCCGCCGGTCACGCCCAGCGCCGCCAGCCGCTCCGCCTGCACCGCCGTGCGCACCCCGTCGGCGTGCAGCGGCACCCGCAGGATCGACGCCCAGCGCAGCAGCGTCACGGCAGCGCTCTCCTCGACCCGGTTCGCGCCCTCTGCCAGGCCCTGCACCACCGAGCCGGTGAACTTCACGCCGCTCAACGGGAGCAGCCGCAGCCGGTCGACGCCGACGTTGCCGCCGTTCACCTGGTCGAGCACCAGCCCGATGCCGCGTTCGGCGAGGATGGTCAGCTCCTCCAGCTGCACATCGGTCAGCGACGCGTACATGCGCTCGTTCAGCTCGAACCGCAGCCGCGTCGCGGGCAGGCCGGTGCGCTCCAGCACCCGCGCGACCTCGGCCACGAGCTCCGGTTCCTGGCACAGCCGCAGCGGCAGGTCGATCGACAGCACCGGGGCCGCGTCGCCGAGCTCGGCGTACCACCGGCCGGCCTGACCGCAGGCCTCCTCCAGCGCCCAGCGCACGAGCCGCACGACCATGCCGTTCGCGGAGCTCTGGTCGAGGAACGCGTCCGGGCACAGCACGCCGTGCACCGGGTGGTCCCAGACGATCTTCGCCTCCAGCGCGGGCACGGAGGAGTCGGTGAGCGAGTGGACCGGCAGGTAGCCGACCCGGAACTGCCCCTCCTCCAGCGCGCCGGGGATGGACGCGGCCAGCGCGTAGCTCTCCCGGTCGCGCAGGTCGCGCTCCCGGTCGTACAGCGCCCACTGCGCCTTGCCGTCGCGCTTGGCCCACCCGACGGTCACGTCCGCCGCGCGCAGCAGGTCGCCCGCGTCACCGCCGCGGGCCGCCCGTGCCACCACGCCGGCGCTGCACGTGACGCCGACGCCGTTGCCGCCGATCCAGGTCGGTTCCTCCAGCCGCCGGGAGAACTCCTCGACCAGCGCGACCACGCCCGCCACGTCCCGCGGGTCCTTGATCAGCACGCCGAACTCGTCCTCGCCGATCCTGGCGACCTTGCCGACCCCGTCGAACACCGCCCGCAGGTGGCCGGCGACGCCCATCAGCACCCGGTTGCCCACCTCGTGGCCGAACGCGTCGTTCACACCGCGGAACCCGTCGACGTCGACCTGCACGAGCGCGAGCGCCTCCGGGCCCTTCGTGCCGACCGCACCCTCCAGCCAGCCGAGGAACTGCGCCCGGTTGGGCAGTCCGGTCTGCATGTCGTTGAGGCTCTGCCGCACGAGCTGCGTCTGCAACGCGCGCATCTCGTTCATGTTCTCGATCATGGTGACGAAGTACGGCGGCGACTCGTCGTCCTCGCGCACCAGCGAGATGGCCATGTGCGTCTGAATGGTCTCGCCGTCGCTGCGGACCATCCGCTTCTCGACCACCACGTGGTCGAGGTCGGAGTGGATCAGCCGCTCGCCGATCTCGCGCAGCGCGGCGCGGTCGTCGGGGTGTGCGAGGTCGCGGCCGGCCATCCCGACCAGCTCGTCGCGCCGGTAGCCGAGCATCGTCTGCGCGGCCTCGTTCACGTCCGCGACGAGGCCGTCGAGACCCACCACCACGATCGGGAACGCGGAGCCCTGGAAGATCGCGCGGAACTTCGCCTCGCTCGCCCGCACCGCGTTCTCCGCGCGGCGCATCGCGTTGATCGCGGCCGTGCGGCTGAGCTCCTGCTGGTCGAGGGTGCGGTCGCGCAGGCCCTCCGCGAAGCCGGCCGCGAGCGCGCCGAGCTGGGCCGCGCTGACCGGCGCGTGCTCGCCGAGGTGGGTGAGGGTCAGCTCCAGCGTGGCCGAGGAGATGAGGTCGTGCGCGACCATGGACCGGCCGACCCGGCGGGCCTCGTCGACGTCACCGGTGAGCAACCGCTCGACGTAGCCGCCGAGCAGCTGTTCGAGCTTCTCGCGGGTGAGGTTGGCGAGGAGGGTGGTGGAGATCGCCGCCGCCCAGCGGACGGCGGGCTCTCTGCTGTCGACCGTGTTCATTCGGCTCAGGTGGCCATTCGTGGGGACCGGTGTGATCTGGTGATCGATCGTCGGGCGCCAATCGATACGCCCCGCAACCCACTTCCGCCAGATTCGGTCGAACGGGTGACAGCTCCGTTCCGCACCACCACCGGGCGTGGGTCCAACGCTCAAGCTTACTGATCACTTGGAACCTGTCCAACCGAACCGGGAGATTCGGTCCGAGCGCCACAATTTCACTCTTCCGGGCTGTTGAAAATCGGCTGCTGTGCATTTCGGACCGCACGCGGGGCCCTTTCGTGCGCTCCTGGCGCACGAAAGCTCCCCGCGTGCACTTCAAGCGCGTCCGGGTCCTACCGCCGCGCCGCCGCTGTCCGTGTCCACCGCCGATCCGCCATCGCCCGATCAGGTGTGTTCGGCGGGATTGAGCTCTGACCGCGGGATCGCCGACGGCTCGACGCCCCACCGCCGCAGGATGCGCTGGTAGGTGCCGTCGGAGATCAGCCGGTCGACCGCCTGCCGCAACGCGGGCGCCAGGTCGGAGCCCTTGGGCAGCGCGAAACCGACGTCGAGCCTGCGGAACTCGCCGAGGAACCGGAAGTCCGGCTGGTTCGCGGTGAGGTGGCGCAGCCCGTTGATGGTGCTCATGATCACGTCCACGTGGCCCTGCTTGAGCGCGAGCTGCGTGGCGCCGGTGTCGGAGAACACCTGCACCTCGTAGGCGGGCTTGCCGGCGTCCGCGCAGACCTTCCTGTTGCGCTCCAGGGTGGTCTGGAACGTCGTGCCGGTGCCGGTGCCGATCTTCAGCCCGCACAGCTGGTCGAGCTTCTTTACGTCCTGCAGCGCACTGTCCTTGCGCGCCGCGAAGCCCTGCCCGTCGTTGACGTAGGTGACGAAGTCGATCGTCTTCTTGCGCTCCTCGGTCACGCCGAAGTTGCCGGTGCCCGCGTCGTACTTGCCGCTGGTCAGCGCGGGCAGGATCGCCTCGAACGACGCGGCCTGGCGCTCGACCTCCAGGCCGAGCAGCTTCGCGGCGGCGTCGGCGACGTCGATGTCCACGCCCTGCGCGGTCTTGCCGTCATCGGCGTAGAACGCGCTGGGCGGCGTGCCGCCGATGCTGGAGGCGATCCGCAGCTTGCCGTTGAGGCGTTGCGGCACGAGCTTCGCGAGCTCGGCGTCCTTCGCCACCCCGCTCGCGATGCCGGGCTCCGGTGCCGCCTGCGGTTGCCCGCACGCGGCGGTCAGCGCGAGCAGACCGGTGAGCAGGACGAGTCTTGAGCGGTGCACGGTCACCCCAGGTGTTTCTCGAAAGCCAGGTGGTCGAGGGTCAGCGGGTCGGCGGTCACGTCGAAGAGCGGCGTGTACCCCGTCGCCAGGTAGAGGTGCTTGGCCTCGGGCTGCCGCGGCCCGGTGGTCAGGAAGATGCGCCGGTAGCCGAACGCCACCGCCTCGCCCTCCAGCTCCACCAGCACCCGCCGCGCGAGCCCGCGCCTGCGGTGCAGCGCGTGCGTCCAGATGCGCTTGAGCTCGGCGGTCTCGTCGTCGAACCGCATGAACGCACCACCCGCCACCGCCTCACCTGCCTCGACGAGCAGCAGGAACTGCCCGTGCGGCGGCTCGAAGACGTGCGCGGCCCGTTTCATCTCACGCGCACCGGAGTCGCCGTAGCGGGTCGTGTACTCCTCGGTGAGGCCGGCCACCAACGGCGCCGCGTCCGCGTCCCACTGCCGGACGCGGCGCACTTCGAGGGTGGTCATGCGGCGCGGGCCCGGTCCCGCTTGGCGACCTCCTCCCGCACCAGCGGGATCACGTACCGGCCGAAGTCGATGGCGTCGTCGAGCAGGTCGTAGCCGCGGGCGGACAGGATGTCCACGCCCAGGTCGTAGTAGTCCAGCAGCGCCTGCGCCACCGTCTCCGGCGTGCCGACCAGCGCGTTGGAGTTGCCCGCTCCGCCGGTCGCCCGCGCCGTGGGTGTCCACAGTGCACGGTCGAAGCGCTCACCGCGGTCCGCCACCGCCAGGAGCCGTTGCGAGCCGGTGTTCTCCGGGCTGGTCAGCGAGTGCCTGCGGCTGAGCGGGCCGGTGGCCTTGCGCGCCTCGATCCGGTCGACCGTGCGGTGCGCCTTCTCCCAGGCCAGCTCCTCGGTCGGGGCGATGATCGGCCGGAACGCGACCTGGATGCGCGGCACGTCGGTGCGGCCCGCCTCCTTCGCCGCCTGCTTGACCGCCTCGATCTGCTGCGCGGTGTCGGCGAGCGGCTCGCCCCACAGGCAGAAGATGTCCGCCTCCGCGCCACCGGCGGCGTACGCGGCGGGGGAGGAGCCGCCGAACGAGACGTTCGGACGTGGTTGCTGCACCGGGAAGACGTCGCTCACGAAGTCCGCGAACCGGTAGTGCTCCCCCTCGTGGTCGAACGCCTCGCGGGACGTCCAGGCCTTCTTCACGATCTGGATGTACTCCCGGGTGCGGCCGTAGCGCTCGTCCTTGGTCAGGTAGTCGCCCTCGCGCTGCTGCTCGTGGTCGGTGCCGCCGGTGATGAAGTGCACGGTCAGCCGGCCGTCGCTGATCTGGTCGAGCGTCGCGAACGTCTTGGCGGCGAACGTCGGGTACGACACGTTCGGCCGGTGCGCCAGCAGGATCTCCAGCCGGTCGAGCTTGCTCGCCAGGTACGCGGCGGCGGACGCGGGTTCCGGGGCACCGGAGCCGTAGGCGAACAGCACCCGGTCCCAGCCGTGGTCCTCGTGCGCGCGAGCGAGCCTGATCGTGTAGTCCTTGTCGAACGCACCGCCGGACCGCGGCGTCGTCTCCGAGCCGTTGTTGGTCGCGGCGATCCCGAGAAACTCGACTGGCATGGCGGATCCCCAGATCGTGGTGGGTGGGTGGCGGAAGCGCGTTGAGGGGAACGCCTTTCGAGTGCAACACCGGCGGCAGGAGCGGTCAACGACGTCCACAGAGCGGGATCTGCTTGCACACGCGGGGTACCGTGGTGGTGTTCGCGTTGAGGGGCGCGGCTTGCTTCCTGTTGCCCTTCAACGGAAAGACTCCGCCCATGAGCGTCCTGGGGGACGTGCGCACGCGTCCCGTTGCTGAGATCGTCCCCGCGCGCAAGCCGGGCCGGGTGGTCACCGCGGTGCTCGCGCTGGCCGCGGTCGGCTGGCTCGTGCACGCCGCCGCCACCGGCCTCGACTGGGGTGTCGTCGCGCGCTACTTCACCGCGACCGCCGTGGTCGACGGTCTGGTCACCACGCTGTGGCTGACCGCGGTCACGCTGGTGCTCGGCTTCCTGCTCGGTGTCGTGCTGGCGACGTTCCGGCTGTCCGGCAACCCGGTGCTGTCCGCGCTGGGGTGGGGGTACGTCTGGCTCTTCCGGTCCGTGCCGCTGATCGTGCAGCTGCTGTTCTGGTTCAACTTCGGCGCCGGGATCAGCCCGCTGCTCGCCGCGGTGATCGGCCTCACGCTGCACGAGGCGGCCTACGCGGCGGAGATCGTGCGCGGCGGCATCCTGTCGGTCGACGCCGGTCAGGTCGAGGCCGCGCGGGCGCTGGGCTTCGGCCGGGTCCGCGTCCTGCGCAGGATCGTGCTGCCGCAGGCGATGCGCGCCATCGTGCCGGCCGCGGGCAACCTGCTGATCGGCACGCTGAAGGGCACGTCGATCGTGTCCGTGCTGGCCGTGCAGGACCTGCTGCACTCGGTGCAGCTGATCTACGCCCGCACCTACGAGGTCATCCCGCTGCTCGTCGTCGCCACGGTCTGGTACGTGATCGTCACCAGCCTGCTCAGCCTCGCGCAGCACCACGTCGAGCGGTACTTCGCGCGAGGAGTGCGGTCGTGATCGAGATCAGGGACGTGCGCAAGTCGTTCGGCACCACCGAGGTGCTGCGCGGGGTCGACCTGTCGGTGCCCGCCGGGTCCGTGACGTGCGTGATCGGGCCGTCCGGGTCGGGCAAGTCCACGTTGCTGCGGGTGCTGAACCACCTGGAGCGGCTCGACGCGGGCGAGGTGGAGATCGACGGCGAGCTGATCGGCTACCGGCGCCACCGCGGCAAGCTGCACGAGCTGCCGGACCGGGTGGTGCAGCGGCAGCGCGCCGCGATCGGGTTCGTGTTCCAGAACTTCAACCTGTTCGGCCACCTGACGGCGCTGGAGAACGTGGCCGAGGCGCCGATCGGGGTGCTCGGCGTGCCGAAGGACGTTGCGCTGCAACGGGGTCGCGCGCTGATCGCCCGCGTCGGCCTGGCCGGGCGCGAGGGCGCGTACCCGTCGGAGCTGTCCGGCGGGCAGCAGCAGCGGATCGCCATCGCCCGCGCCCTCGCGATGGAGCCCAAGGTCCTGCTCTTCGACGAACCGACCTCCGCGCTCGACCCGGAGCTGGTCGGCGAGGTGCTGGACGTGCTGCGCGACCTCGCCGCGGCCGGTCAGACGATGGTCGTGGTGACGCACGAGATCGGCTTCGCCCGCGAGGTCGCCGACACCGTGGTGTTCCTGGACGCGGGGCAGGTCGTCGAGTCGGGCCCGCCGTCGACCGTGCTGGTGGCACCGTCGCACCCGCGCACGAGGGAGTTCCTGGCCCGTGTCCTCTGACCTCGTCGTCATCGGCGGCGGCCCGCGCGCGGCCGGGCTGCTGGAACGCATCGCCGCGCTGGCACCGGCGCTGGACCTGGTCGTGCACGTCGTCGACCCGTTCCCCGCCGGCGCCGGCCGGGTGTGGCGGCACGCGCAGTCACCGTTGCTGCGCATGAACTCCATGGCCGAGGACGTCACGGTGTTCACCGACTCCAGCTTCACCGGTCTCGGCCCGGTGCGCGAAGGCCCGTCGCTGGCGCAGTGGGGTGACGTCGACCCGACGTCGTTCCCGTCGCGGCAGGTGCAGAGCGGGTACCTGGAGTGGTTCTTCGAGCACGTCGTCTCCTCGATGCCGCCGAACGTCACCGTGCGGGTGCACCGGGCGCGCGCGGTGAAGGCCGTCGGCAACCGGGTGCACCTCGACGACGGCACCTCGCTGGTCGCCGACGTGCTGGTGCTGGCCCTCGGCCACCTCGACGCCGAACCGGAGCCGGAACACCGCAAGCTCGCCGACCACGCCGCCGCGCACGGCCTGGTCTACGTGCCGCCGCTCTACTCGGCGGACGCGGACCTCTCGCAGGTGACCGGCGACGTGGTGCTGCGCGGCTTCGGGCTGGCGTTCATCGACCTGATGGTGCTGCTGACCCAGGGCCGCGGCGGCCGGTTCGAAGGCTCCGGTGCCGACATGCGTTACGTGCCATCGGGTTCCGAGCCGCGGCTGTTCGTCGGTTCGCGGCGCGGGGTGCCGTACCACTCGAAGACCGGCTACCGGTTGCAGGGCGAACGCCCGGTGCTGCCGCGCTTCTTCACCGCGGAGGCCCTGCGGGGCCACCGCTGGGACTTCCGCGCCGACGTGTGGCCGTTGATCGTCAAGGAGGTCGCCTGGGGCCACTACCACGAGCTGTTCACCGGCCACCCCGACCGGGTGCGGGTGCCGTTCGCCGAGTTCACCGCCGCGTTCGCCGCGGTGCCCTGGTACAGCGGGGAGATGCGCGCGCTGGAAGCCCGCGCCGTTCCCGACCCGGCCGACCGCATCGACTTCGAACGCCTGGACCGCCCGCTGGACGGCCGCACGTTCGAGACCGGCGAGGAGTTCCAGGAGCACCTGCGCGCGTACATAGCCGCCGACGTCGCCCGCCGGTCGGACCCGCGGCACAGCGCCGACCTGGGCGCGTTCCTCGCACTGCTGTCGGTCTACGGCCAGCTGCCGGAGGTGCGGCTGCGCGAGACCGACGGCTGGTGGCACGGCTACTTCAGCTACCTCGCGTCCGGTCCGCCACCGGACCGCCTGGAGGAGCTGCTCGCCCTGTCGCGGGCGGGGGTCGTGCGCTTCCTCGGCGCGGACATGTGGGTCGAGGCGGTCGACGGCGCGTTCCTCGCGGGCAGCGCCACCACCCCGGAGGTCGTGCGCGCCAACGGGTTGGTCGAGGCCCGCCTGCCCGCGCACGTCCTGTCGCGCACGGCGGACCCGGTGCTGAAGTCGTTGCGGGCGGTCGGCGACGTCTCCGAGGACACGGCCGGGCAGGTGCGCGTGTCAGCGGAGGGCCGGTTGGTCAACGAGCGCGGCGAGGAGGACCCGGTCCGCTTCGCCGTCGGCCCGTACACGACCGGGAAGGCGTTCGCCGCGTTCTCCCGGCCGCAGACGAACGCCCCGGCCTTCCGCCAGAACGACGCGATGGCCAGGGCGGTCCTGCGGCAGCTGGGCGAGGGGTCAGGCCACTGAGGTGTAGCGCCCCTGGTGCCTCACCAGGGGCGCCGCGAGGTCGGAGTGCGTGATGTCCAGCGGTTCCCCGACCAGCGCGACGTGGTCGCCGACCGCGATCCGCCGCACCGTCCGGCACCGCAGCCGCACCGGCGCGTCCAGCAGGTGCGGCACCCCGTCGGCGTCGGACTCCCAGCGGGTGCCGGCGCCGAACCGGTCGACCCCCTTGGTGGCGAACAGGTCCGCGAGGCCCGTCTGCGCCGTGCCCAGCAGGTGCACGGCGAACAGCGGTGCCGTCCGCAGCACCGGCCACACCGACGCGCCCTCGCCGATCCACACCACCACGAGCGGTGGTTCGAAGGACACCGAGGTGAACGAGCTGACGGTCGTGCCCACCGGGCCGTCCTGGCCGGTGGCGGTGACGATGGTGACGGCCTGGGCGTGGTGGCGCAGGGCGGTGCGCAGCTGGTCCTTCACCGGACCAGCGCCTTCAGGACACCGGCGTGCAGCGCGAAGTCGGTGGCGTGTGCGGGGAGCGCGCTCTCGTTCAGGAACAACGCCTGCGGCACCACGGCCCCGAGCTCGGTCAGCACCGGCCGCAGGTGCACCTCCACGGCCAGCGCGTGCTTGTCCGCGGCCGCGATCTGCAGCGGCACCACGACCTTGCCGCTCAACCACCCCGGTGGTGCCTGGTCCAGCACCGCTTTCAGCAGGCCGGTGTAGGCGGCCTTGTAGGTCGGGGTCGCCACCACGAGCACCTCGGCCGCACCCAGCGCCGCCAGCGCCGCCTTGACGGTCTCCGGCCGGGTGAACACGTCGGCGGCGATCGTCGCCGCGTCCACCACCGGCCCGTCGCCGGGCACGCCCAGTGCCGCCGCGATGGCCTCGCGCAGGGCGAGCGCCGCCTGCAGGGTGCGCGAGGCGGGCCGCGGGTTGCCGACCAGAACACCGATCTGCGTCATGCCTCCAGCACAGCCGCAAGCCGGGGGACCGTCAACCCGCGTCCACCACGCGGGAGCCCCTTGCCCTTCCTAGGAAACCGCGTCAGCGGCGGCGCGTCCGGCGACCCGCCCGGAGAACAGGCAGCCGCCGAGGAACGTGCCCTCCAGCGCCCGGTACCCGTGCACGCCACCACCGCCGAACCCGGCCGCCTCGCCCGCCGCGTACAGGCCGGGCAACGGCCGGCCGTCGTTGTCGAGCACCCGCGAGGACAGGTCGGTGTGCAGGCCGCCCAGCGTCTTGCGGGTGATCACCGACAGCCGCACGGCGATCAGCGGGCCCGCCTTCGGGTCCAGCAGCCGGTGCGGTTCGACGACGCGGATCAGCTTGTCGGTCAGGAAGTGCCGGGACTCGCGGATCGCGTTGACCTGCATGTCCTTGCCCAGGCCCGAGGTGACCTGCCGGTCGCGCTCGACGATGATCTTCTCCAGCGCCGCCGCGTCGATGCGCGTGTCGCCGGTGAGCGCGTTCATGCCGCGGGCGAGGTCCGCGACCGTGCGGGCCTGGATGAACTCCTTGGAGCGCTTGGCGAACTCCTCGACCGGCGCCACCGCACCCGGCAGCGCGCGCTTGAGCACGGCGCGGGTGTCCTTGCCGGTGAGGTCGGGGTTCTGCTCGGAGCCCGAGAGCGCGAACTCCTTGCCGATGATCCTCTTGTTCAGCACGAACCACGAGTGCCCGTGGCCGTTCGAGGTGATGTGCTGCAACGCACCCAGCGCGTCGAAACCGGGGAACAGCGGGATCGGCAACCGGTTGCCGTCCGCGTCGAGCCACAGCGGCGACGGGCCGGGCAGGATGCGGATGCCGTGGTTCGACCACACCGGGGCGTAGTTCGCGATGCCCTCGGGGTAGTGCCACATGCGGTCGGCGTTGATGATCGCGCCGCCGGCCTTCTGGGTGATCTCCAGCATGTGCCCGTCCACGAAGTCCGGCACACCCGCGAGCATGAACTCCGGCGGCGTGCCCATCCGCTCGGGCCAGTTGCGGCGCACCAGGTCGTGGTTGCCGCCGATGCCGCCGGACGTGACGACGACGGCCTGGGCGCTCAGCGAGAAGTCTCCGGCGACCGTCCGCGACGACGGCTGGGAGCGCTCCACCGACGACGGCTCCAGCACCTCGCCGGACACGCCGTCGCACACGCCGTTCGTGACGTTGAGCGCGGTGACCCGGTGCCGGAACCGGAGCGTCACGAGCCCCTTGGCGACACCCTCGCGCACCCGGCGCTCGAACGGCTCCACCACGCCCGGCCCGGTGCCCCACGTCACGTGGAAGCGCGGCACCGAGTTGCCGTGCCCGTTCGCCAGGTAGCCGCCGCGTTCGGCCCACTGCACGAACGGGAACCAGCGCACCCCCATGTTGTGCAGCCACGGGCGCTTCTCGCCGGCGGCGAAGTCCACATAGGCCTGCGCCCACAGCCGCGGCCAGTGGTCGCTGTCCCGGTCGAACGCCGCAGAGCCCATCCAGTCCTGCAGTGCGAGGTCGTACGAGTCCTTGACCCGCAACCGGCGCTGCTCGGGCGTGTCCACCAGGAACAACCCGCCGAACGACCACCACGCCTGACCGCCGATCGACGCCTCCGGCTCCTGGTCGAGCAGGATGACCCTGCGCCCCGCGTCGGCGAGCTCCGCTGTCGCGACGAGACCTGCGAGGCCCGCGCCGACGACGATGACATCCGCGTCATGTGCCATCGGGTGAGTCTAGATCCACCGCTGGTGGGCCACGAGACCTGAATCAAGTTCACTTTCTGCGGAGGGGCTGCGACCGCATCGGCGAGTTTGTGAAGTGCGGTGCCCTGGGGGGAATGGGCACCGCACTTTCCGGTGCCGCCGACCGCCACCACCGGTGAGGGGGGTTTCCGGTGTGCCGGTCGACGGCGGGTTGACCGCGGCGCGAGTGCACAACGCCTGCGGAAGGGCTTTTCCGGCCTGGGGGTGCCGGATCGCCCTGGCGCGGACTCGAGCGTCCGCGGCCAACCACATTGTTGAACGTACAACCGGCGGCCCGTGTTCCGGTCGGCTTTCGATGTGACCGGGCTCAAATCCTTCAGGTTCTCTTCAGGAACGCACGCCTAGGTCGGCTTTTCCCGGGTACGTGAGCAGGTGTGACCGATGAGCTTCCGACGATCACGGAACTCGCCGAGCTGGTCGCCCTGCTCGGCGACGACGTCTACGTGCGCTGGTCGAAGGGACCGGCCGCCGACTCCGCAGCCACGTCCCGCGACTCGCTGACCGGCGTGGAGCTGCCCGGCCTGTCCGCGAGCCCGCTGCACGTCGAACCCTGGTGGGACGACCGCTCGCGCGAGCTGTGGGTGGCCCGCCGCCTGTACGACTACCGCCACCTGCGCGACCTGCGCGGGCCCGACGTGCGCGCCTGGGTGCTGCGCGGCGAGGAGGTGGGCCGGGGTCCCGACAACGAGCCGCTGGTCCGCTGCGTGACACCGCTGGCGTGGGTCGACGACGACCTGCTGAACACCTGCGAGGACCTCGTCGCGGCCCAGCGCTCCCCGGAGTGGGGCCCGCTGGACCGCTCTACGACAGGTCACCCAGGCGCTTCTCCGCCGCCTTCCGCGCCTTCTCCGCCGCCGCCGTGACCCGTTTGGCGTCCTCCAGCCGCTCGGCGGCCCGGTCGAACGCCCGCTGGGCCGCCAGCTGGTCGGCCTGCGCCTCCCCGAGCGCCTGCTCCGCCTCGTCCAACGCCTGCTGCGCCTCGGCCCGCTTGCGCTCCTGCCGTTCCCGCCGCTTGCGGGCCAGCGCGTCCTCACCGTCGTCCCCGGCGGGTTCGGGCACCGGCGGGGCGAACCCGAACCCCGAGTACTCCAGGCCCCTGGTCAGGTGCCCCGCGCGCACCAGCTCCGCCGACTCGGGGTCCGACATCGCCGCGGTCAGCGTGTTGCGCACCTGCGTGACCGCGTCGTCGGTGATCGGCCCGGTCAGCTCCAGCGTGCGGTAGACCAGCGCCTCCAGGAGCTCCTTGCGCTTGTGCCCCAGCTCCCGCATGGTCAGCTGGGCCGTGGACAGCCCCAGCGCCTCTTGAAGGCCCGGCGGCGCGTCCCGCACGAGCCGGTTGACCGCCCACGCGCCCACCGTCGGCTTGCGCAGCTCGGAGATGGCCTTGGCCAGGTCCTGGTCGTCCGCCTGCTTGGCCGCGGCGTTCCTCGCCGCGGTGAACTCCTTCGGGGTCAGCCCGTAGAGCTCGTCGGCGACCGGCGTGAGGTCCATGGGCGCAAGGTAGCGCCTGATCAGCCGTCAGTCGTGTCGAACGACCCGGTCGCGTTCGTCGGAACGGGACGAATCCGGTACACCTGGAGGGGAGATGCACACCAGGTGGAGATGGGTTCTCTTCGGGCTCGGCGCCGCGGTCGCCGCTGCCGGACCGGTCGCGGCCGCGGGTGGCCCCTGGTACGGCTACCTCTTCGGCGGCCTGTGGTTCCTGATGGGCGCGACCGTCGCGTGGCGCAGCTTCCGGCTGGGCACGAAGCTCACCCCCGACGCCATCGAGTCGACCAGCCTCGACCACACCGGCGCCATCCAGTGGTGCGACGTGCGGGCCATCGAGCCCGACCGCAGGCGCAGCCTGATCGTGTTCCACGCCATCGCGCCGGCCGTGCACGCGGCGGGCAGGAAGCGGCCGCTGACCGAGCTCTCGCTGCTCTCGGTCAAGAAGGACGTCGTGCCCGCGCGGACCCTGAAGCAGGTCGCCGAGCTCCAGCAGGCGTTGGCGCAGCACCGGGAAACCTGCACCGCGTGCGGCGCGCAGCCGAAAGCGCAAAAACAGGCGCGGCTGTGGACCCGGCTGCGCCGCGCGATTTCTCGGAAATAACATCGCTCTGGACGGGGATGCCGTTACGCCGCAAGCACGTTCACCGTTGACACACCTCTTGACATTCCCCTCCATCAGCCCTTGACTGGAAGGCGCCTGCTCGTTCCACTGCGAAGAAGAAACGCGCAGCACTTCAAGCGCGCCTTTTCAAGCGGCTGAACAGTCCAATGTGGAACTCGGCAATGCTCCGTTGAACCTATTGCCACTCGTCGTGGGAAGAGATGTGCTTCCACACACTCTTTACCCCACGAAGGGCACACGCGCCGTGAAGAACTGGAGACGCCGCACCGGAACGGTCTTGTTGACCGCGGTGCTGGGCACTGCCGGGCTCGGCTTCGCCGCCACCCCCGCTGCCACCGCGCAGCAGCAGAACCCCGCGAACGAGGCTCCCAAGCAGCTCGACAAGGTCGACCGCGAGCTGGTCGACAAGGCAGCCGCCGAAGGCAAGGCCACCGTCGACCTGCTGGTCGCGGCCGAGAAGGGCAAGACCGACGCCGCGGTCAACGACCTGAAGGCGCTCGGCGCCACGGTCCAGAAGACCGAGAAGGACGTCGACTACGTCAAGGTCACCATCCCGCGTGACAACGCGGCGAAGGCCGCCAAGCTCGCCTCCGTCAGCACGGTGGACGTCGACGGGCTGATCCAGCTCGACGACCCGCGTCCGCAGGGCATGGAGCAGCCGGCCCCGCAGAAGGCGCCGGACGCGAAGACCCCGCGCACCAACCCGTACATGCCGACGCAGGACACGCAGGCGGCGCAGTTCGCCACCGCGCACCCGAAGTGGGACGGCCGCGGCACCACGATCGCCGTGATCGACTCCGGCATCGACCTGGAGAACCCGGCGCTGCAGACCACCAGCACCGGTGAGCGCAAGATCATCGACTGGTACAACGCGAACGCCACCAACTCCGGTGACGGCACCTGGGTCGCCATGACCAAGACCGGCCGCGTCGGCAAGTTCACCGAGGGCGGCCGCGAGTGGACCGCTCCGGCGACCGGTGGCCCCTACTCGTTCGGCCTCTTCAGCGAGACCGCGGGCGACCTCTCCCTGAGCAACAGCGAGACCGGCGGTGACATCAACCGCGACGGCGACCGCGTCGACTCGTTCGGTGTCATCCAGGACATCACCACGAAGGAAGTCTTCGTCGACACCGACGGCGACGGCAACTTCACCAACAACGCCCGCATGATCGACTACAAGGTCAAGAAGGACGTCGGCTTCTTCGGCACCGACAACCCCGCGACCGACGTCGTCGACCGCGTCGCGTTCGTCGTGCAGACCGACCGCTCGGTCTACGACAACCAGGGCACGCCGTACGTGAACCTGGGCATCGCGGGCGCCGCGCACGGCACCCACGTCGCCGGCATCACCGCGGCGCACAAGATGTTCGACGGCAAGATGGCCGGTGCCGCACCCGGTGCGAAGCTGATGGCCATCAAGGCCTGCCTGTCCACGCCGTCCTGCACCAGCTCCGGCCTGATCGACGGTGTCCTCTACGCCGCGCGCAACGGCGCCGACGTCGTGAACATCTCCATCGGTGGCCTCCCGGCGCTCAACGACGGCAACAACGCCCGCGCCGAGCTCTACAACCGCACCATCAACGAGTACAACGTCCAGCTGTTCATCTCGGCGGGCAACTCGGGTGCGGGTGCGAACACGGTCGGCGACCCGTCGGTCGCGACGGACGCGGTCAGCGTCGGTTCGTACATCACCAAGGAGACCTGGCTCTCCAACTACGGCTCGAAGACCGAGCAGAAGCAGAGCCTGCACGGCTTCTCGTCGCGCGGTCCCGCCGAGGACGGCGGCTTCAAGCCGAACATCATCGCGCCCGGCTCGGCGATCTCCACCACGCCGCGCTGGCAGGCCCCCGGTCCCGTGGCGGGCACCTACGCCCTCCCGCCCGGCTACGCCATGTTCAACGGCACCTCGATGGCCGCCCCGCAGGCGACCGGTGCCGCCGCGCTGCTCGTGAGCGCGTACAAGGCCGAGCACAACGGTGAGCGTCCGACCAGCGCCGAGCTGCGGTACGCGATCCAGCGCAGCGCGAACTACGTGAAGACCCTCGGTGCCTACGAGCAGGGCGCCGGTCTGTTCAACACGAACGCCGCGTGGTCGCTGCTGGACAAGCACGCCAAGCCGAACAAGCTGAACGTCTCGGTCCCGGTCAACACGGTCCTGAGCGGCCTGCTGGCCACCCCGAACGTCGGTGTCGGCATCCACGACCGCGAGGGCGTGACCGTGGGCCAGGAGTACACCCGCGTGTACACCCTGACCCGCACCACCGGTGAGGACCACGTCGAGGGCTGGCGGGTCACCTGGAAGGGCGACGACGGCACGTTCCGCGCCGACGGCTGGGTCTTCCTGCCGCTGAACACCCCGGTCCAGTTCCCGGTCACGGTCAAGGCGAAGACGCCCGGCGTGCACAGCGCCGTGCTGCAGCTCGACGACGTCGAGACCCCCGGTGTCGACGTGCAGACCCTGAACACCGTGTTCGCGGCGCAGAAGTTCACCGCCGCCAACAAGTTCTCGGTCACCAAGTCGGGCACCATCGCGCGCAACCAGTCGACCAGCCTCTTCGTGGACGTCCCCAAGGGCACGACCGCGCTGAAGGTCGACATGGCCGCCGGTGGCGCCGAGGCCGGCAAGGGCCAGGTCCGCTTCCTGCGCTACACCCCGCAGGGCGTCGGTGCCGACTCGAACACCTCGACCAACTGCTACAACCCGGACGCGGGCGCCGGCTGTGCCGGTGGTACCCCGACCAGCCGCACGGTCACCAACCCGATGGCCGGTGTCTGGGAGATCGTCGTCGAGGCGCGCCGCACCTCCGACGCCGACGTGGCGCCGTACTCGGTGACCGCCTCGGTGCTCGGCACCTCGATCAGCCCGAACCCGGACGTCATCGCCTCGGCGGCGGCGGGCACCCCGGTGGAGCGCAGCTACACCGTCACGAACACGCAGGCCGCGTTCACCGGCCGGCTCGCGGCGGGTGCGGTCGGCAGCGCCAAGACGGCCCGCCCGACGATCGAGAACCTCGCGTCGCAGCAGTACCAGGTCGTCGTCGGTGCCGGCGCGTCGAAGCTGACCGCCACGATCGGCAACACCGCCGACCAGGCTGCCGACCTCGACCTGTCCGTCTACAACTGCACGACGGGCAGCTGCGTCCTCGCCGGTCAGTCGGCCGACGCGGACTCCGAGGAGTCGGTGACGATCGCCAACCCGGCCGCCGGTACGTGGATCGTCCTGGTCGACGGCTACGCGGTGCCCGCGGGCACCACCGCCTACGACTACTTCGACGTCTACACCTCGGCCGCGCTGGGCACGCTCAGCGTGACCGACGCCAACGCCGACCGCGCCGCCGGTGCGTCGTGGAACGCCACGGGCGTCATCACCCCGCTGGGCCAGCCGGGTGCCGGCCGCGTCCTGCGCGGTGAGCTCGAGGTGCGCACGGCGGACGAGAACGTCGTCGGCCGCGGCGCGGTGATCGTCCAGGCAGTCAGCTAGTCAGGACAGCACCAGCCAGAAACCGCAGAAGCCCCGGGGTCCACGTGATCCCGGGGCTTCTCACGGTTCCGGGAGCCGGTTGTGCAGCGGCTCGTCCACATCCACTTTGGACACACCGGTGACCCGGCAGGCGTCCTCCACCTTGTCGACCGGCATCTCGGCCCGCAGGTAACCGATCCTGGGATCGCGCGCCTCGACGGCCGCGCCCAGCGCCACCAGCGCCCGCTCGACCTCCTCGTCGCGTCCCGGCTGCACGGAGATCATCAGTGGCACGGTGGGGTGGCCGTCGCGCTTCGCCTGCTCGATCCGGTTCTGGTCCGGCTTCGCTGAGGACACGGTCGGCACCTCCGCCATCGGAACGGCTGGAGCCCCGTTCGCACCACAGCTGCTGAGCGCCAGCGCGCAAAACGCGACGGCGAGCGGTCTTCTCCCAAGCCGCAGTCTTCTCATGAACCTAGGACGGAACGGCCTCCGCGAGCGGTTGCATCCGCGTTTCGGGCACCACGAACATCATCACGACCACGGCCGCCACCACCAGTGCGCCGATGACCGCGAAAGTCCAGGCCAGGCCCAGCACCGGCCACAGCAGCGCTCCGAACAGGACGGGCACGAAACCCGCCCCGACCCGGCTGACCGTGGACGCCCAGCCGAACCCGCTGGCCCGCAGGTGCGTCGGGTAGAGCTCCGGCGCGAACGCGTACAGCGCGGGGATCGTGACCTGGATCAGCACCCCGTACACGGTGATCCACGTCTTCGCGGCACCGCCGACGTCGAGCTGCACCGCGAACAGCACCAGCGCCACCGCCGCGAGGGGCGCGCTGATCGCGATGACCCACTTGCGCCCGAACACGTCCACGAGCCATGCGCTGACCAGCGCGCTCACGATGCCCACCGCCACCGTGAGCGTCGTGACCATGAACGCCGCGTACGTGCCGTACCCCTGCGCCTTCAGGATGCTCGGCAGCCACGTGACGGCGCCGTAGTACAGCAGGAACACCGCGAGGAACAGCACCCACAGCGCCGCCGTGCGCCGCGGGTCGTACCGCCAGATGTCCTTGAGCTGCGCGAACATCACCCTGGGGGAGAGGCGTTGCAGCTGCTGCGGCGCGGGCAGCCGCCAGTCCTCGTGCGGTGCGCCGGTCTTGGCGACCAGGTCGTCGATGACCTTCTTGGCCTCGTGCGTGCGTCCCTTCGCGACCAGGAACATCGGTGACTCGGGCACCGAGCGCCGGATCCAGAACAGCAGCAGCGCCGGCAGCACCATCGTGAGCATCAGCAGCCGCCAGCTGCCCAGGCCGGCCAGGTGGGCGGCGGTCAGCCCGCACAGCGTCGCCCCGAGCGGCCAGAACGCGTCCATCGCCGCCAGCACCCGCCCGCGCACCTTCGCCGGCGTGAACTCGCCGACCAGCGCGTAGTCGACCGGGATGCACCCGCCGAGCCCCACGCCGGCCAGGAACCGGAACACGCAGAACGTGACGAAGTCCGGTGACGCCGCGCCCGCGACCGTGAACACCGAGAACATCAGGATCGTGAGGCTGAACGCCTTCTTGCGCCCGATGGTGTCCGCGATCGCGCCCCACGCGAACGCCCCGACCGCCATGCCGATCAGGTTCGCCGTGCCGACCCAGCCGCGCTGGCCGAGGCTCAGCCCCCACTCGGCGCCGACCAGCGGGATCAGGAACGCGTTGAGCGTGACGTCCCACGCGTCGAACAGGAACCCGAGCCCGCCGATGACGAAGATCGTGCCCTGCGCACGCCACCGCCACGGCAGGCCCTGCACGACCTGGTCACCGGTTCTCATGGGTCTAGTGTGGTGGATCGACCCTCCCGCGGTCGCGGTGAGCAGCACGTGGTTCGCGACATGCGCTCTACTTGGGCCCCGCAAACGCTTGCTCGCGCTGCGCCCCGTCCGCGCTCTCGCCGAACACCCGCGCGTCGGTGTGCTGGTCGGTCTGCGGCTGCACCCGCCTGACGGTGCTGACCGCGCGCGTCCTGATCTGCGGCAACGCGCCGTCGTGCTGGCGCTGCACCCAGTCGACCAGGTGCTCGCGCACGAGACACCGCAGGTCCCACAGCTTGCCGGCGTCCGCCGCGCTGACCAGTGCCCTGACCCGCACGAACCCCTGCGTCGCCTGCGTCACCTGCAGCACGGACACCCGCCCGTCCCACAGGTCGCTGCCCTCCAGCATGGACCGCAGCTCGTGCCGCATCGCCTCGACCGGCACCGTCCAGTCCAGGTCCAGCTCCACCGTGCCGAGCAGCGCCGACTGCGTGCGCGTCCAGTTCTCGAACGGCGTCTTCAGGAAGTACGAGGTCGGCAGCACCAGCCGCCGGTCGTCCCACAGGTGCAGCACCACGTACGTCAGCGTGATGTCCTCGACCCGGCCCCACTCGCCCTCGACGACCACGACGTCGTCGAGCCGCACCGCGTCGCTGAACGCGATCTGCAGCCCCGAGATCAGGTTGCCCAGCAACGACTGCGCCGAGAACGCCGCGACCGCACCGATCACCGCCGCCGAGGCGAGCACCGTCGACCCGACCGCCCGCGCACCGGGGAACGTCATCAGGATCGCGCCGACCGCCAGCACGCCGATGACCACCAGCACCAGCCGCCGCACCAGCGTGACCTGCGTGTGCACCCGCCGCGCGTGCCGGTTGTCCGTGACGTCCGTGCGGATGCGCGCCAGTGACACGTCCACGAGCGTGCTGATGAGCGCGGCCAGCAACCACGCTCCGGCGAGGATCAGCGCTATGCCGAGGACGTGCTGCGTGACCGGCGCGTCGACCGGGTACACGCTGAGGCTTATCTGAGTGGCCAGCACCGCCGCGAACGCCTGCCCGGGACGGTACATCCGCCCGCTGTGGGTGAAGCGCCGCACCAGCCGGTGCACCACCTCCACCACCAGCAACGAGAAGACCACCGAACACCCGAGCACCACGAACAGCACCTGTTTCCTCCTTCCGTTCCGGACCGGTTACCCGTGGTCCCGACGGCGGGACACCATGAGCCGCCTCACTCGTACAGGGGAAGGTCGTCCGGATCACACCGGTCACCCGGCCGTTGCAATCCGAGTTTGAGTCTCTTAGACTCAAACCATGCTCACGACGACCGAGGCCCTGGACCAGGTGGAAGGTGCCGCGACCCCCGAAGCCCTCTTCGGCCCGCGGACCACCGACCCGGCCGGCCGCAGGCAGGCCAAGCGCCGTTACCACGCCCTGGCCTCGGTCCTGCACCCCGACGTGGTGGGCCCGCACCACCCGCGGGCCCACGCCGCGGCGGCGAAGCTGACCGGCCTGCACCACGACTGGGCGCACGGCACCCGCGTCGAGCTCAGGACCAGGACGGGCCTCTACCGCATCGGGGAGCCGTTCGCGCGGGGCAGCATCGCCAACCTGTACGAGTCGGACGGCCCGCACGTGGTGAAGGTCGTGCGCAACCCGGCGCTCAACCCGCTGCTGCACGGCGAGTGGCAGGCGCTGCGGCGGCTGGAGCGGTTCACCGACCACAACCAGTGGCTGCGGCCGTTCTACCCGCGGCTGCTCGACACCTCCGGCGACGTCGCCAAGGGGTCGCGCGCCTTCACCGTGCTCGACCCGCTGCGGGACGGGTTCGTGACGCTCGCCGAGGTCAGGAAGGCCTTCCCGGCGGGCCTCGACGGCCGCGACTACGCGTGGATGCACCGCAGGCTGCTCAAAGCGCTGGCCGGCGCGCACCAGGCCGGTCTCGTGCACGGCGCCGTCACCGCGGACAACGTCCTGGTCCACCCGCGGCAGCACGGCATCGTGCTGGCCGGCTGGTCGTTCGCCGTCGAGGAGGGCCAGCGGCTCCTCGCCACCAGCCGCACGACCACCTACCCGCCGGAGATCGGCCTGGGCCACCCGGCCACGGCGGCCACCGACGTCCACATGGCGCACCTGCTGATGCGGGAGGTGCTGCGGCCGGACGAGGAACGCCAGCTCGCGTTCGCCGGCGGGTGCCTGCAGGACCAGCCGCAGCGCCGCCCGGACGCCGTCGACCTGCTCGGCGAGTACGACGACCTGCTCGAAGACCTCTACGGGCCACGGGTGTTCCGCCCGTTCGCCCTCCCCGAGACTGGAGAATGACCATGGGACACGGCAAGTGGGACGACAACGCCTACGCGGCGGCCAAGACCTTCCGCGCCGCCAAGGGGATCGCCGACTTCGGCTACACCGCGTCGGTCCGGTCGCGGCCGCGGGACGACTGGAAGGCCGCACCCGCGCTCGATCCGTTCAAGGTCGCGTTCCGCGAGTGCCGCGACTCGCCCGACCACGCCGACTCGACACCCATCGCGGTGCTGTTCGACGTGACCGGGTCGATGGGCAGCGTGCCGCGGATCATGCAGGGCAAGCTCGGCAAGCTGCACGGGTTGTTGCAGCGCAAGGGGTACCTCACCGACCCGCAGCTGATGTTCGGCGGCATCGGCGACGCCGACAGCGACCGGGTCCCGCTGCAGGTCGGGCAGTTCGAGTCGGACAACCGCATGGACGAGCAGCTGCGTGACATCTTCCTCGAAGGCAACGGCGGCGGGCAGAAGAGCGAGTCGTACGAGCTGGCCGCGTACTTCATCGCGCGGCACGTGGTCACCGACGCCTGGCAGAAGCGCGGCCGCAAGGGCTACCTGTTCATCATCGGCGACGAGCTGAACAAGCGGCGGTTGAAGGCCAAGCACATCCGCCGGGTCATCGGCGACGACGTCGACCAGGACATCGACCCCGTGTCGGTGTACCGGGAGCTCGCCCGCAGGTGGAACGTCTACTTCATCCTGCCCAACCAGTCGTCGTACTTCAACGACGACAGCATCGCCGAGCACTGGCGGTCGATCCTCGGGCAGAACTTCCTCAAGCTCGACGACCCCGGCGCGGTGTGCGAGCTGATCGCCGCCACGATCGGCATGGAGGAGCAGGTCGTCGACCTCGACCAGGCGCTCGTCGACCTCGCTGAGATCGGGTCGGTCGCCGAGAGCAGGTCGGTCGGCAAGGCGCTGGTCGCCGTCGGTGCCACCGCCCGCCCGGTCACCGCCGCGCCGCTCGCCATCGACGGCCCCGACGACGTGACGCTGACGTGACCGGCCACGTGGTCGTCGTCGGGCTCGGGTTCGGCGACGAGGGCAAGGGCGCCGTGGTCGACGCCCTGTGCGCGGACGGGTCGGTGTCGAAGGTCGTGCGGTTCAACGGGGGAGCGCAGGCCGCGCACAACGTCGTCGTCGGCGACCGGCACCACACGTTCAGCCAGTTCGGGTCGGGCACGCTCGCGGGCGTGCCGACCTGGCTGTCGCGCCACGTGCTCGTCGAGCCGATCGCGCTCGCCACCGAGTCGCGCGAGCTGGAAGCCATCGGTGTCGCGGACCCGCTGTCGCTGATGTCGGTCGACGCGCGGGCACTGCTCACCACGCCGGTCCACGTCGCCGCGAACCGGGCCAGGGAGAGGGCCAGGGGCGCCGACCGGCACGGCTCGTGCGGCAAGGGCATCGGCGAGACCGCCTGGTACGGGCTGCTCGCCGGGAGGAACGCGGGGGAGGTGGTCGAGGGGCAGCGGGTGCTCGGCGAACCGGGCCCCGCCCCCACCGTCGGCGACTGCCTGGACCCGAGGGCGTTGCGGCACAAGCTGGACGCGCTCGCCCGGTTCTACGAGCCGCTGACCGGCGCCACCGCCGACGTCGACGGGCTCGTCGCGCTCTACCGGTCCTTCGCCGACGCCGTGCGCATCACGACCGGTGACGAGCTCGACGGTGCCGGCCGGGTCGTCTTCGAAGGCGCCCAAGGCGTTCTGCTCGACGAGACCCACGGGTTCCACCCGCACACGACGTGGTCGACCGTGACGCCGCGCAACGCCAGGGAGCTGCTGAACGGCCGCCCGGCCCGGGTGATCGGCGTGACCAGGACCTACCAGACCAGGCACGGCGCCGGCCCGCTGCCGACGGAGGACCCGGCCGTTCTCGCCCGGTTCCCGGAGCGGCACAACGGCACGGGGGAGTTCCAGGGCGCCTGGCGGGCCGGTCACCTCGACGCCCGGCTGCTCCAGTACTCGGTGCGGTGCTGCGGTGGCGTCGACGGGCTGGCCGTGACGCACCTGGACGCCGACGGTCTCCAGGTCGCCACCCACGAGGGCCTGGAGGAGATGCCGGACCCGGTGGCGTACCTGGAACACCTGCTCGGCGTCGAGGTGCTGGTCACCGGGGCGGGCCCGGCCAGGGCGGACTACGCGGTGCGGGAGAATCCACGCCATGATCGAGTCGACGCTGGTGTCGGTGGACGTGATCGCACTCCGGTTCGACCCGGACGCGCGCGCGGTGCTCCTGGGGGTGGCACCGCGGGCGCACGACCCGTTCGCCGGTGAGCTCGCCCTGCCCGGTGTGCTGCTGGGCAAGGGCGAACGCCTGCGGGACGCGACCACCAGGGCCGTCACCGGGAAGCTGGGCCTGGCCGAGGAGTCCGTGACCGCCACCGGCCAGCTCGCGATGTTCGACGAGCCGTCCCGCGACCCGCGCGGCCCGACGCTGTCGATCGCGCTGTGGGCCACGCTCACCCGCCCCGGCCGGAACGACCTGACCTGGACCACGCTGGACGCCGTGCCCGCGCTGGCCTTCGACCACAACCGGATCGTCGCCGACTGCCGCCCGCTGCTCGCCGACAAGCTCTGGCGCGACGTGGCGTTCACCGCGGGCCTGCTCGGACCGGAGTTCACGACGGCACAGGCGCTCGACGTGACCGAGTCGCTGACCGGCGACCGCCCCTACCCGGCCAACCTGGGCCGCACGATGGACCGCGTACCCGGTCTGGAACGCACCACCCAGCACGCGTCGGCACTGCCCAAGGGCGGCCGTCCACCGCTGGTGTGGCGCTTCACCGCCTGATCCCCCTGCTTCCCGGGCATCTGCAAGTACCACCAACTCAACATCAACAAGCACTTTTCCACTACCAACTGCGGCACCGAGGTCTCAGCGCGGTAGCTCCGGCTTGAACAACCACCGGGTCAGCAGGTCCCGGTGCCCGGCCAGCGCCAGGAAGTCCTCCGTCGTCACCACGCCGTGCCGGTGACGCGCGCACCACTCGCGCAGCAACGCGAAGAACGAGTCGTCGCCCATCTCCCGGCGCAGCGCGTGCAACGTCAACGCCCCGCGCTTGTAGACCCGGTCGTCAAACCAGTCGGCCCGGTCCGGCCGGCCGATCACGACGTCCTGCGGCAGCCGTCGCAGCAGGTCACGGGCACCGGTTGCGCACGCGTCCGCCGACCGGCCGCCCGAGGCCTCCGACCACAGCCACTCCGAGTAGCAGGCGAAGCCCTCGTTCAGCCAGATGTGCTCCCACTCCGCGACACCCACGGAGTTGCCGAACCACTGGTGCGCCAGCTCGTGCGCCACCAGCCGTTCCGAGCCGCGGCGGCCGTCCACGTGGTTCGCACCGAACGTCGACAACCCCTGCGCCTCAACGGGAACGTCCAGCGCGTCATCGGTCACCACGACCGCGTACCGCGCGAACGGGTACGGCCCGAACAACGACGAGAACAGCTCGACCATCTGGTTCTGCCGCCCGAAGTCGTGTGCCACCAGGCGCTTCAGCCGCGCCGGTGCCCACACACCGGGCAGCGCCTCCACGTACTGTCCGATCTGGACGGTCGCGAGGTAGGTGGCCATCGGCGCGGCCATCGAGTAGGTCCACTTCGTCGTGCTGCCGGAGACCTTGCCGTCCACCAGCACCCCGTTGCACACCACGGTGTACGGCGAGGGCGCGGTGACCTCCAGGTGGTAGGAGGCCTTGGACGAGGGGTGGTCGAGGCACGGGAACCACGACGGCGCCCCGATCGGCTGCGAGGCCACGATCGAGCCGTCGGTGAGCTCGTCCCAGCCGAGGTCGCCCCACTCCGGTGTCGAGATCGGCGTCGGCGTGCCCGAGTAGCGGACCTCGACCGAGAACGACCCGCGCACGGCGGTGCGCACGTTCAACACCCCGCCGGCGTGCCCGTAGCGCGCCGGCCTGCCGTTCACCAGGACCTTCGAGATCCGCAGCGAGCCGAAGGACAGCGAGAACGACGACAGCGGCGACGCGCAGGAAGCCTGCAGCACCGCGCGCCCGGACAGGCGCGCGGAGTGCGGCTTGTAGTCAAGCTCCAGTGCGTAATGGTGTACGGAGAAGGTCATGTCCACGCGGAGATCGGGTTGCCCAGCCAACGGGTTCCCGACGGTACATCTTCTCCGCGCATGACCAGCGAGGCGGGTCCGATCGTCGTGTGGTCGCCCACGGACGCGCCGGGCAGCACGATCCCGTGCGGGCCCAGGGTGGACCCGGCGCCCAGCTCCACGCGGTCCATCCGCAGGATGCGGTCGTGGAACAGGTGCGTCTGCACGACGCAGCCGCGGTTCACGGTGGCACCGGCGCCCAGCGACACCAGGTCCGCCTCGGGCAGCCAGTACGACTCGCACCACACGCCCCTGCCCACCGACGCGCCCAGCGAGCGCAGCCAGAGGTTCATGACCGGCGTGCCACCGGAGAACCCGATGAGCCACGGCACCGCGAGCACCTCGACGAACGTGTCCGCCAGCTCGTTGCGCCACACGAACGCCGACCACAGCGGGTACTCGCGGACCTTGAACCGCCCGACCAGCACCCACTTCGCGACCGCGGCCACCACGCACGCGGCGACACCGGCGGCGAGCAGCACCACACCGGCCCACCACAGGCCGAACGCCTTCAGCGCGAAGAACACCAGCACGACCAGCGCGACGTTCAGCATCACCGGCACGAACCGGAACAGCTCCACGACGGCCCGCGCCCACAGCAGGTGCGCCGGCGGGTCGTAGGTGCGCGAGTCGTCCGACGCGGCCGCGGTGCGCGGCAGCTTCATCGGCGGCATGCCCAGGTACGACGAACCGGCCTTGGCCCGCTTCGGCGCCGCGGACAGCACGCCGACGAGCCCGCCCTTGGGCACCGCGCGGCCGGGTGCGGTCATGCCCGAGTTGCCCAGGAACGCCCGCTTGCCCACACGGGCCGTGGCGATCCGCAGCCAGCCGCCGCCGAGCTCGTAGGAGGCGACCATCGTGTCGTCGGCCAGGAACGCGCCGTCACCGACCCGCGTCATCTTCGGCAGCGCCACGACCGTGGACGCCTCGACCCGGCGCCCGACCTTCATGCCGAGCAGCCGCAGCCACACCGGCGTGAACAGCGACGCGTACAGCGGGAACAGCGCCGAGCGGGCGTTGTTCATCAGCCGCTCGGTCGTCCACGCCTGCCAGGCCACGCGGCTGTGCACGGGGTAGTGGCCCTCGCGCATGCCGATGCCCAGCAACCGCACGGCCACGAGCACCAGCAGGGCGTAGGAGCCGAACCAGATCGCCGCGGCCACCGGCACGTCCCACAGCGCCGACGTGAGCGTCACCGGGCGGCGCAGCACGTACAGCACCGCCGGGGCCGCCGCGAGCAGCGGCAGCGCGCCCAGCAGACCGGACGAGACGCCGTACATGAGGTTCCAGAACCGCGACCGCTCCGGCCGGCGCGACGGGAACGAGCGCGCCGCCTTGCCCTCGCGGATCGCGGGCACACCGGCCCAGCGCTGACCGGTCGGCACCGAGCCACGGACACCCGAACCGGGCGCCACCTCGGCCTTCTTGCCGATCCGCGCACCGGGGAAGAGCGTGCTGCGGGCACCGACGGTCGCGCCGGCGCCGATCCGGATGCGGCCGATGCGCAGCCGGTCGCCGTCGAGCCACCAGCCGGACAGGTCCACCTCGGGTTCGACGGCGGCACCGCGCCCGACCTTCAGCATGCCCGTGACCGGCGGCAACGAGTGCAGGTCGACACCGGGGCCGATCTTCGCGCCGAGCGCCCGCGCGTAGTGCGTGACCCAGGAGCCGGACAGCTCGGTGGCACGTGACTGCTGAGCCAGCATCTCGGCGGTCCACAGCCGCAGGTGGACGGACCCGCCGCGCGGGTACTCGCCGGGCTTCACGCCGCGCAGCAGCAGCCGGGCACCGCCCGCGGAGATCGCGAGCCGTCCGGCGGGGCTCAGGAACACCACGAACCCCGCGGCGACCCACCACCACGACACGGAGGTCCAGCCCAGGACGTTCGACAGCGCCGTCAGGGCCACGACCCAGCGCGCGCCGGCGACGGTGAGCAGCGGAATCATCAGCAGCGTCTGCACGACACCGGTCCAGCGCGGCGTCGGCGCGACCTCGCGCACCTCGGCCGTCTGACCGTAGGACTCCAGGCGCCGCGCGAGCTTGTAGAGCGTCGGGTGCTGGTAGACGTCCTGCACGGACGTGCTCGGGTAGCGCGTGCGGATCAGGGAGACCAGCTGTGCGGCGCCCAGCGAGCTGCCGCCGGAGGTGAAGAAGTTCGCGCCCTCGGAGGCGGGACCGGACCCGAGGACGGCGGCCCACTGCTCCGCGAGCCAGCCTTCGAGACCGGAGAACACGACACCCGCGGTGTCCATCGACTCCAGCGGCCACGGCAGCGCGGCCCGGTCGACCTTGCCGGACGTGCGCGTCGGCAGCGTGTCGACCACCGCGACCAGCGGCACCAGCGCCGCGGGCAGCTCGGTGCGCAGCTGCTCGACCGAGGCCTCCTGGTCGAACCCGTCGTCGACGACGACGTAGCCGACGAGGACCTGGTTGCCACCGCGCGTGGTGCGCACGGCGGCGGCGGCACCGGCGACACCGGGCAGCGCCGCGAGCGCCGCGTCGACCTCGCCGAGCTCGATCCGGCGGCCGCCGAGCTTGATCTGCTCGTCCGCGCGGCCGAGGAAGACGAGGCCCTCCGGTTCGGCGCGGACCACGTCACCGCTGCGGTAGGCGCGGTCCCAGCCCATCGACGGCAGCGGCGCGTACTTCTGCGCGTCCTTCTCGACGTCGAGGTAGCGGGCCAGGCCGACGCCGCCGATGACCAGCTCGCCGGACTCGCCCATCGGCACGACCTCGCCCCGCTGGTCGACGACGACGAGCTCCCAGCCGTCCAGCGGCAGGCCGATGCGGACGGGGCCCTGGCCGGTCAGCTGGGCGGCGCAGGCGACGACGGTCGCCTCCGTCGGCCCGTAGGTGTTCCACACCTCGCGGCCGGGCACGGCGAGCCGCTCGGCCAGCTCCGGCGGGCACGCCTCGCCGCCGAAGATCAGCAGCCGCACGTCGTCCAGCGCCTCGACCGGCCACAGCGCGGCCAGCGTCGGCACCGTGGACACGACGGTGATCTCCTGCTCGACCAGCCACGGGCCGAGGTCCATGCCGGTGCGCACCAACGACCGCGGTGCCGGCACCAGGCAGGCGCCGTAGCGCCACGCGAGCCACATCTCCTCGCAGGAGGCGTCGAACGCGACCGACAGCCCCGCGAGCACGCGGTCGTCCGGCCCGATCGGCTCGTCCCGCAGGAACAGCCGCGCCTCGGCGTCCACGAACGCGGCAGCGCTGCGGTGGGTGACCGCGACGCCCTTGGGCTTGCCGGTGGAACCGGATGTGAAGATGATCCACGCGTCATTGTCGAGACCGGGCTCGCCGGGCACGCCCAGCGGAGTTCCGCGCAGCGCAACGGATCGGCCTTCACCGAGCACCGCACTCACTTGCGCCTCACCGAAAACGAGCTCGGCGCGCTCGTCCGGGTCCTCGAAGTCGACCGGCACGTAGGCGGCGCCGGCCGCGAGGGTGGCGAGGATCGACACGTAGAGGTCGACGGTGCCGGACGGCACGCGGATGCCGACCCGGTCGCCGACCCCGATGCCCTCGGCGGCCAGCTTCTCCTTCAACTCGAAGACTTCCGCGAGCAGCGCGCGGTACGTGAGCGCGGTGGTGCCGTCGTCGACGGCCGGCGCGTCCGGGTGCTGTTCGGCACTCGCGCGCAGGATGTCCAGCAGTGTGCGCGGTGCGGGCGCATCCCCTGCCGTGAACATCGATCGAAGGACAACGGGTTCGGCCGCAAGCGTCACGACAGCGTCACTTCTCACCCTCTCGGCAACTGGTGGACCCGCAACTTTACCTCCGCCCAACAACTACCGTTCGGTGTAGTAAGGCGACTCACAGATGCGTTCGCTCACCTTCACGCCTTCGAGTGACTCACGAGCGTTGTGGCGCGCCAGGTTCCACTCCCGCCAATCGGCCTCGGCACCCGGCATCCGCAGGCGCAGCAGGGCGCAGTCCCGTTTGTCCGCGGGAAGTCGCAGCAACGCGGGCACCGCGTCCTCCGACAGCGTCGACAGGTAGTACGTGTCGATCTTCTGCGTGGCCTCGAACCTCGTCACGTTGTACTCGGCCACCACGCGTTCCGGGTCCGCCACCGCGACGGCGAGCAGGAACGCCGCGCCCGTCCCGGCCACGGCCCGCGGCAACCAGTTGGCGCGCAACGTGATCCCGCTCGCGATCACCATCAGGTACACCACGCCGAGCCAGATCTCGCACGACGCGACGAGCAGCCGCAGCACCGTCCACCCGTACGCCTGCTGGTAGAACCACATGCGGCTCAACGCACTCGACACGATCACCAGCGTCAGCACCGCCAGCGCCCCGAGCAGGACGCGCAGCCACAGCTGGTCCCGCGCGGTCTGCTTCGCCGCGAACCGCGCCACCCCGGCGATGACCGCGAGCGTCAGGATCGTCACCCACAGCAGCTGCCAGAACCCGGACCGCGCGTACTCGGCGAACGTGACCCCCGCCGTCCGCATCACGTAGGCCTCACCCCCGAACAGCACCGCGACCTGCGTCGCCACGAATCCCGCGAACAGCACCACGAGCGCCCCGACCGGCAGCCCGTAGTCCTTGAGCCGCAACGTCCCCGGCTTGGTCTCCGCGCCCTCGTCGATCTGCGCGGGCGCCGCGACCAGGTAGCACGCACCGACCGCGCCGAACGCCGCCACGGCCCCGTAGAACCCCATGCGCACGTACTCGCCGACCTCCCAGTCCGGCACCAGGCCTTCGAGGAAGTCGTTGAACGCCTTGTCCGCACCCGCGAGCAGTGACCCGAAGACCAGCAACAGCACCAACGCCACACCGGCCGAGATGAACGGCCGCAGGCTCTTCGGCCCGCGCCGGCTCAGGCTCCGCGCCACCCACGGGATCGACCGGAACCCGGCCAGCCCGACCCCGAGCACGCCGAACACCAGTCCCCGCACCGTCTTCCCGCCTGCCATGGCGATCGAACCGCACACCATCGACGCGAGAACGGCCATCGGGAACAACCACTCGGCGGCCCGCAGGAACCCCATGGCGAGGAACGCGAGCGCCGCGGCGAGCCACAACGCCCGTTCGACGGTCGGCTTGCCCGCGTGGAACACCACGGCGCCGACGCCGAACACCCCGGCGAGGAACCAGCCGACGCCGTTGTTCGGCGGGACGAGCAGGGCGGCGGCGAGACCAGCGACCGCCATGACGCCGAGCACCTTCGCCGGTGCCGCGTCGGTGGGCGGGCGCCACCACGGGAGGACCGGGTTGGGGGAGGGGACGATGACCGGGCCCGCGAGGCGGGGCGCGGGTGGGCCGCCCCAGGGGGACGGTGGCGGCAGGGTGGCGGCCGGAGGCTGTTCGACCTGCGGCTTCTCGCTCGGCTCCGGATCTTGTCGGACCTCGTGAGTACGTTGAAACGCAGGGGTTCCCGGTTCGGGGGTACCCCTGCGCGAGCCTGCGTCGGGGCTCTCCGCGGCGGATTTCGGAGCCGGTTTCTCCGCAGCTCGCTCCTCCGCAGCGGTTTCCGCAGCCCGTTCCTCCGCTGCGGGTTTCGGAGCCGGTTCCGCCGCAGTGGGTTCCGCAGCCCGTTCCTCTGCAGCGGGTTTCGAAGTCGATTCCTCCGCAGCCCGTTCCTCCGCAGCAGGTTCCGGAGTCGGTTCCGCCGCAGCAGCTTCCGCAGCCCGTTCCTCCGCCGCGCGAACCCGCGGCCGGTAGGCCGCCTTGCGCAGGTGCCGGTACCGCGGCCCGGCACCCCCCGGCTTCTCCGAAGGCTCCAACGGCTCAGAAGAACCGGGCGAACGCGTCGAGTCAGTCATATCCCTCTCCAAGCCCAGAAAAAGGGCGCACTCCACCGGCGCACCGGCCAGCGGTGCGCACGAAAGCCAGAAAAAGTGGTTCAGCTGGGCAACGTCACCCGGATGCACGACCCGGGGTCGACCACGGCGATGGTGCCGCCGTGCAGGTCCACCACCCACCGGGCGATGGCGAGACCGAGCCCGGTCCCACCACCGCCCGCGCGTTCCCCGCGGGTGAACCGCTCGAAGATCCGCGACCGGTCGGCCAGGGCGATCCCCGGCCCCTCGTCGCGCACCTCCAGCACCACCGACCCGCCGGACGCGTGCCCGGACACGGTCACCAACCCCCCGGTGGGACCGTGCCGGGCCGCGTTGTCCACCAGGTTCACCAGCACCTGGTGCAGCCGCTCCCCGTCGGCCAAGACCGTCAGCCCGTCGGCGACCGACACCTCGAAGGACGCCGTGGGGGCGGCGACCGACGCCTCCGCCACCACGTCCGCCACCAGCGCCGCCACCGACAGCGGTTCCCGGTTCAGCGACAGCACCCCGGCGTCGATCTTCGACAGGTCCAGCAGCTCCGTGACCAGCCGGCCCAGCCGTTCGGTCTGGGCCAGCGCGGTCCGCATCGTCGCCGCGTCGGGCTGGGCGACGCCGTCGACGACGTTCTCCAGCACGGCCTGCAACGCCGAGATCGGCGTCCGCAGCTCGTGCGACACGTTGGCGATGAGCTCGCGCCGCTGCTGGTCGGCGGCGGCCAGGTCCGAGGCCATCACCGAGAACGCCTCCGCGAGCTGCCCGACCTCGTCGACCGAGGTCGCGCGCACCCGCAGCGAGTAGTCGCCGGAGGCCATCGACCGGGCCGCCGAGGTCATCTCCCGCAACGGCGAGGTCATGCCGTGCGCCAGCAGCTGCGAGGTGATGAGCCCCAGCACCAGCGCCATCAGCGTGGTGCGCGGCGGCAGCCACCCGGTCGCGTACCGGAAGTAGGCGAACGACACGCACCCGGACACCACGATCACGATCCCGAGCTTCAGCTTGATGGACCGCACCGAGTCCAGCGGACGCGGCAGCAGGTCCAGCAGAGCCAGGACCCTCCTCACCGGGGCACCTCCAGCGCGTACCCGATGCCGTGCACGGTGCGGATGAGGTCGGCCCCGAGCTTGCGCCGCAACGCCTTCACGTGGCTGTCCACCGTCCGCGACGACGCGCCGTCGTGCCACCCGCACGCCTCGGACAGCAACCGGTCGCGGCCCTGCACCGCGGACGGCCGTTCGGCCAGGAACACCAGCAGGTCGTACTCGGTCGGCGTCAGGTGCGCCTCGGTGCCGCCCCGGTGCACGCGCCGTGCCGCGAGGTCGATCGACAGGTCCCCCAGCTCCAGCGTGCGCGACACCGCCGCCCGCGAGACCCGCCGCAGCAGCACGTGCACCCGAGCGGCCAGCTCGCGCATCGAGAACGGCTTGGTCAGGTAGTCGTCCGCCCCCACGGCGAGCCCGACCAGCAGGTCCGTCTCGTCCCCGCGAGCAGTCAGCATCAGCACCGGCACCGTGCGCGCCGCCTGGATGCGGCGGCACACCTCCAGCCCGTCGAACCCCGGCAGCATCACGTCCAGGACCACCAGGTCCGGGACGAACGACGCCGCGGCGGCCACCCCCGACGGACCGTCGTGGGCCACGGACACCTCGAAGCCCTCCGCCCGCAGCCGCGCGGCCACGGACTCGGCGATCGTGATGTCGTCCTCGACCACGAGCACCCGGCGCTGACCTGTCATGACGGCGACTTTAAGACCCGCTCGTGGAGGACGCCGGGACAAGTTGTGAAGATCGTGTGCAGAGCGCTGTAGGTTCACGTCATGAACGTCCTCGAAGCGGTCCTGGAGAGGATCACCTACGCCAACGAGGACAACGGCTACACCGTCGCGAAGGTCGACACCGGCCGCGGTGACCTGGTCACGGTCGTCGGCGCGCTGCTCGGCGCCCAGCCCGGCGAGTCGATCAGGATGCGCGGCCGCTGGGGTTCGCACCCGCAGTACGGCAAGCAGTTCCACGTCGACGACTACACGACCGTCCTGCCCGCCACGATCCAGGGCATCCGCCGCTACCTGGGCTCCGGGCTGATCAAGGGCATCGGCCCGGTCCTCGCCGACAAGATCGTCACGCACTTCGGCGTCGACGCGCTCGACGTCATCGAGCACACGCCCGAGCGCCTCATCGAGGTGCCGAAGCTCGGCCCCAAGCGCACGAAGGCCATCGCGGACGCCTGGGAGGAGCAGAAGGCCATCAAGGAGGTCATGGTCTTCCTCCAAGGGGTCGGCGTCTCCACGTCGCTGGCCGTCCGCATCTACAAGCAGTACACCGACAAGGCCGTCGACGTCGTGCGCGAGGAGCCGTACCGGCTGGCGAGCGACGTGTGGGGCATCGGCTTCAAGACCGCCGACGTGATCGCCAAGGCCGTCGGCATCCCGCACGACAGCCCGCAGCGGGTCAAGGCCGGTCTGCAGTTCACGCTCTCCGAGGCCACCACCGACGGCAACTGCTACCTGCCGGAGCAGGCGCTCATCGCGGAGGCCATCAAGATCCTCCAGGTCGACACCGGGCTCGTCATCGACTGCCTCGCCGAGCTCGTCGAGGAGGAGGGCGTGGTCCGCGAGGAGCTGCCCGACGACGAGATCGCGATCTACCTGGTGCCGTTCCACCGCGCGGAGATCTCACTGGCGGCCCAGCTCAGGCGCCTGCTGCACAGCGACACCGACCGCATGCCGAGCTTCCAGGGCGTGAACTGGGACAGGGCGCTCGCCTGGCTCGGCACCGAGCTGGAGCAGCACCAGCGGGAGGCCGTGCAGCTCGCCCTCACCCGCAAGGTCGCGGTGCTCACCGGCGGACCGGGCTGTGGCAAGAGCTTCACCGTGCGCTCGATCGTCCGGCTGGCGCTGGCCAAGCGCGCGAAGGTCGTCCTGGCCGCCCCGACCGGCCGCGCCGCGAAGCGCCTCACCGAGCTGACCGGCCACGAGGCCCGCACCGTGCACCGGTTGCTGGAGCTCAAGCCCGGCGGTGACGCCGCCTACGACCGCGACCACCCGCTCGACGCCGACCTGGTCGTGGTGGACGAGGCGTCGATGCTGGACCTGCTGCTCGCCAACAAGCTCGTGAAGGCCGTGCCGCCGGGCGCGCACCTGCTGCTGGTGGGTGACGTCGACCAGCTGCCGTCCGTCGGGGCGGGCGAGGTGCTCAGGGACGTGCTGGCCCACGGCAGTCCGGTCCCGAACGTCCGGCTCACGCACATCTTCCGGCAGGCGCAGGAGTCGGGCGTCGTCACGAACGCCCACCGCATCAACAGCGGCGAGTACCCGGTGGTGCAGGGCCTGCCGGACTTCTTCCTCTTCGCCGCCGACGAGGCCGAGGACGCCGCGACCCTCACGGTCGACGTCGTGGCGAACCGCATCCCGCGCAGGTTCCGGCTCGACCCGCGCAAGGACATCCAGGTGCTCGCTCCCATGCACCGCGGCCCTGCCGGTGCCGGCTCGCTGAACGCGGTGCTGCAGGAGGCGCTGACCCCGTCGCGGGAGAACCTGCCGGAGAAGCGCTTCGGCGGCCGGGTGTTCAAGGTGGGGGACAAGGTCACCCAGATCCGCAACAACTACGACAAGGGCCGCAACGGCGTCTTCAACGGCACCCTGGGCGTCGTCACCGCGCTGGACCCGGTCGAGCAGAAGCTCACCATCCGCACCGACGAGGACGAGGACGTCGACTACGAGTTCTCCGAGCTGGACGAGCTCAGCCACGCCTACGCCATGACCATCCACCGGTCGCAGGGCAGCGAGTACCCGTGCGTGGTCATCCCGATCACGACCAGCGCGTGGATGATGTTGCAGCGCAACCTGCTCTACACCGCCGTCACGCGCGCGAAGAAGCTCGTCGTCCTCGTGGGCTCGAAACGCGCCATCGGCCAGGCCGTGCGCACCGTGGGGGCCGGCCGCCGCCACACCGCGCTGGCCCACCGCCTGCGCACCGGCTGACCCGCCCGATCCCGGCGAGCTCAGTCCAGGCTGCGGACGATCGTGGGCTCCAGCCCCTCGTCGTCGTCGGTGAGGGAGCCGCGCCAGGGGAAGTACAGGTGGTCCGGCAAGCCGAGGTAGGAGATCTCAGCGACGTTGGTGTCGAGGTGGAGATGATCCATGGCTGACGCTCCCGTTGGGTTCCCGTGGGCTGTGTGCGGACCTCGCTGTCGTCGAGTCGGTTTCGGCGTGGAGCACAATAACCGCTGCGATGCTGGGACCGATCTTATTGATTTTCGTCACAGCTCGCCAAGCGGCAGTTTGCGGGTCCCACTGACCGGACGGTAGTCATCCGTCCGGTCGAACGGACTGGCGCGGCTCACCCGGACGGCCGATCATCGGTGGTCATGCGGACCGCCCTCGCCCTGCTCGCCGGCCTGACCCTGCTGCTCAGCCCGGCACCGGCGCCGGCGGACGGTCCACAGGCGACGTACGTGCTGCGGGTCCCGGCCCCGCTGGGGGAATCGGCCGAACGGCTGCTCGGCCTCGGCTATGACGTCGCGGAACACCGCGACGGCGCGGACCTCTTCGTCATCGGGGGCGCGCACACCGCCGACGACCTCCGCGCCGACGGTTTCCAGTCCACTGTCGAGTCGGCGCTGCCCGCGTCTCAACAGGTGCCGCGGTCGCCCGACGCCACGACCTACTACGGCGGCTACCGCACGGTCACCGCGCACCTCGCCCACCTCGACGAGGTCGCCGCACAGCACCCGGACCTCGCGACCGTCGTCGACTACGGCGACTCCTGGCGCAAGACCCAGGGCGACGGCGGCCACGACCTGAAAGCCGTCTGCATCACCAGGATGGCGCCCGGCGACTGCGCGCTGACGCCGGCCGCGCCGAAGCCGCGGCTGTTCGTGATGGGGCAGCTGCACGCCCGCGAGATCACCACCGGTGACCTGGCGTGGCGGTTCGTCGACGACCTGGTCGGCTCCGACCTGACCGCGCTGCTCGACGACCTGGAGGTCTGGGTCGTGCCGATCGCGAACCCCGACGGCGTGGACATCGTCGAGTCCGGCGGCGACACCCCCGTGCCGCACCGCAAGAACGCGCAGGGCACCTGCTCCAGCGGTCCGCGCGGCGTCGACCTCAACCGCAACGCCGGCTCGCACTGGGGTGAGGTCGGCAGCTCCGCGAACAGGTGCAGCGAGGTCTACCGCGGCCCGCGCGCCGACTCCGAGGTGGAGACCCAGGCGCTGCAAGCGTTGTGGCGCAGCCTCTACCGCGACACCCGCGCGCCCGGTGACACCGCGGCGGCCACACCGGACACGACCGGTGCCGTGATCTCCATGCACAGCTACGGCAACTACGTGCTCTTCCCGTGGGGCTGGAGCACGCAGAAGTCCGGCAACGACGAGGCGCTGCGCAGGATCGCGAACGAGATGGCCGCGCTGTCCGGGTTCCGCGCGGGCCAGCCGGGCGAGCTGCTCTACAACGCCTCCGGTGCCACCGACGACTGGGTGTACGACGACCTGGGCGTGCCGAGTTTCGTCTGGGAGATCGGTGCCTCGTCGGGCACCTGCAGCGGGTTCCTGCCGCCTTTCTCCTGTCAGCAGGACGTGCATTGGCCGAAAGTGCGCGCAATGCTCGTCTCGGCCATGAAAGCGGCGCACAAGCCCTATTGATCCGGCCCGATCAGCCGTCGTTCGCCCCCAAGGGCAGATCACGCCACCTGGAACCGCCGATCTCCGCCCGGTCGGTGACGGCCGATCTCGTTGCCGTGCAAGCGATTCCACACCAGGGCGCCCTCCGGGTCAGGGTCACCCCTAGGGAGGCCCGTCCGCCTTGAGGTGGATGCGGCGGTCCCCGCGCCTCGACAAGGTGGTGGACATGGGGATTCGACTGAGAGTTCGACTCGTGGCCGGCATCACGACGGCCGGACTGCTCGCCGCCACCACCGGCACCGCGCTCGCGGCCGACACCACGGCCGACGCCACCGGCGGTGCGATCGACCGCGGGGTCGTGCAGGGAGCGCTCGACCAGATCACGGCGAGCGGGGGAGCGCTCGGCGTCCAGGTCAGGGTGACCGACGGGCGCCACCGCCTCACCGCACGGTCCGGCAAGGCCGAGCTCGACCGCAACCGCCCGGTGCCGGAGAACGGCCGGTTCCGCATCGGCAGCATCACCAAGACGTTCGTGTCGACGGTGCTGCTGCAGCTCGCCGGCGAGGGCAAGCTCGACCTGGACGCGCCCGTCGTGCGCTACCTGCCCGGTTCGATCGACACCCGCATCACCGTGCGGCAGGTGTTGCAGCACACCAGCGGGCTCTACGACTACACCAGCGCGCTGCCGCTCGACCCGGACGGCTTCGAGCAGATCCGCTACAAGCACTGGTCACCGCAGGAGATGCTCAAGATCTCCACGGACCGGCCGCTCGACTTCGAGCCCGGCGCGCGGTGGAGCTACTCCAACACCAACTACGTCGTTGCCGGCCTGCTGGTCGAGAAGATCACCGGCCGCCCGTACGAGAAGGCCGTCGAGCAGCGCATCCTCAAGCCGCTGCGGCTGGCCGACACCGAGGTGCCCGGCGACGACCTCGACATCAGGGGCCCGCACGCGCACGGCTACTCGACCGTGAAGGGCAAGCCGACCGACGTCACCCGCCTCAACCCGTCGGTCGCGTGGGCCGCCGGTGAGATGATCTCCACGACGAAGGACCTCGACACGTTCGTCGTCGCGCTGGCGAGCGGCAAGCTGCTCAAGCCCGCGCAGCAGCAGGAGATCAGCAGGACGACCGCGGTCAGTCCCGACTACGGCCTGGGCCTGCAGGTGCAGACCCTGCCGTGCGGCACGAAGGTGTGGGGCCACGGCGGCGGCATCCCCGGCTACTCCTCGGAGCTGCTGACCACGCCGGACACCCGGAAGCGCCTGGAGCTGTCGGCGACCAGCGCGCCGACCAGCGGCAACCCCACCGACGCCTACCTGAAGCTGCTCACCGAAGCGTTCTGCTGACCCGGCTGTTTCCGGGCAAACGAAAGGGGAGCTGGGCTGACCAGCTCCCCTCCCGGCGTTGTCGAAGGACTACCCGAGGGCGTTCTTCATCGCAGTGATCAACTCTCCGTTCGCGGTGTCACCCGTGAGCTCCCAGAAGAACGCGCCGCCCAGACCCTGGCCGCGTGCCCACTGGATCTTGCTGGTGATCGTCTGCGGGGTGTCGTAGCTCCACCACTGGCCGTTGCAGAACGCGTAGGCCGTGCCGGCGATCGTGCCGGTGGTGGGGCACTTGGTCTTCAGGACCTTGTAGTCCTCGATGCCCGCCTCGAACGTGCCGGGAGCCGGGCCGGTCGCCGTGCCACCGGGGGTGGCCTGCGTGACGCCCGTCCAGCCGCGGCCGTAGAAGCCGATGCCGAGCAGGAGCTTGCTGGCCGGAACGCCCTTCGAGCGCAGCTTCGAGATCGCGGCCTCGGAGTTGAACCCGGCGGTCGGGATGCCGTTGTACGACGTGAGCGGGGAGTGCGGAGCCGTCGGGCCCTGGGCCGCCCACGCACCGAAGTAGTCGTACGTCATGACGTTGTACCAGTTCAGGTACTGCGCCGCGCCGCCGTAGTCGGCCGCGTCGATCTTGCCGCCGGCGGAGCCGTCAGCCGTGATCGCAGCGGTCACCAGGAAGTTCTGGCCGAACTTGGTGCGCAGCGCCTGCGACATGTTCTTGAACGCCGCCGCACCGCTCGTGTCGCACGACAGGCCACACGCGTTCGGGTACTCCCAGTCGATGTCGATGCCGTCGAACAGACCGGCCCAGCGCGGGTCCTTCAGCAGGTTGTAGCAGGAGTCGACGAACGCGGGCAGGTTCCGCGACGCCTCACCGAAGCCGCCGGACCAGGTCCAGCCGCCGAACGAGTACAGCACCTTGAGGTGCGGGTACTTCTTCTTCAGCTTCATCAGCTGGTTGAAGTTGCCGCGCACCGGCTGGTCCCACGTGTCGGCCACGCCGTCGACGGCTTCCGCCGCGGTCATCGCCTTCTCGATCGCGGGGAAGGCCTCACCGATGGTGCACTTGCCGCCGACCACGTTGCCGAACGAGTAGTTGATGTGCGTGAGCTTCGACGCCGAACCCGAGGTGTCGATGTTCTTCACCTGGTAGTTGCGGGCCGGGTACACACCCCACTCCGTGAAGTAGCCCAGGTTGATCTTCCCGGGAGGCGGCGGCGGACCGGTGGTCGTCGTCGTGGTGGTCGTGGTGGTGGTCGTCGTGCTCGTCGTGGTGCTGGTCGTGGTCGTGGTCGTCGGGTTCGTCCCGCCCGCCTCGCACGAGCCTCCGTTGAGCTTGCAGTTCGTCGGCGCACCGAACGTGCCGGTGTACGAGCCGTTGAAGCCGAAGCTCACCGACCCGCCGGCACCGATGCTGCCGTTCCAGGTGTTCTTGACCGTGACGTTCTGACCGCTCGTCGTGTACGAGCCGTCCCACAGCGAGGTCACGCGGTGGTTGGCCGGGAGCGTGAACTCCACGGTCCACGACGTCAGGGCCGCCGCGCTGTTGTTCGTGATCGTGTACTTGCCCTCGAAGCCCGTTCCCCAGTCCGAACCCTTGGAGAACGTGGCGGAAACGCCACCGGCACCGCTCGCGGCGGGCACGACGACGATTCCGAGGACCATCGCGGCTACTGCCGCGAAGAGAGCAGCTAGATGCCATCGGAACTTGGACATCGGTCTCCTCAGTCGCAGGGGGTGCCTGAACGATGTGGTTTAGACCACTTGAAGGTCAAGGTCTAGACCTCTGCCGTCACTCGAACGGACTAGTGCTGATGCGGTTCAGAAGCCTTTTCCGCCGCCACGCCCTACTGTCGGTCGATGCGCGCAAACCTTTGCGCAACCCGGTGGCCGGTCAGCCGATGGCGCGTTCCGCGCCCCACGCCGCGATGTCCTCGCGGCTGCTCAGCCCGAGCTTGTCCCGCAGGCGCTGCAACCGGGCCGCCACGGTGCGGACGGACACGTTGAGCCGGTTCGCGATCTGCTGGTTCGTCAGTCCGGCCGACAGCAGCGCGACGACACGCCGTTCGTGGTCGTCCAGCTCGCCGTGCGCGGCCTCCGTGCGGTCGAGCCACACCTCGTCCTGGATGAACGCCTCGATCTCGGTCGGGGTCAAAGGGGTTGCGGCCTCATCGGCCCGCTGGGTGGGCAGCATCAGCCGCGCGGTGTTCATCGCACCGGCGACCTTCTCCGCCCAGAACGGGTCCGGCACAACGCCGACCGACCGGCGCATCGCACGCCCGGTCGCTTCCAACCGCAGCGCGCGCTCAGCCTGACCGCGCAGCATCGCCGCTATGGCGAGGCCTTCCAACGCGTCCGGGGCGCTCAGCGGGTTCACGCCGTCCATCCGCAACGCCTCCCGGAAGGCGTGCGCCGCCTCGTCCAGATCGCCCTGCACCAACGCCACGGCACCCCGCGTGGTGAGGGCACCGGCGATGCGCGCGGGCACACCCGACGTGCGCGAGATCGGCAACGCCTTCATGACCGCCTTCTCGGCGCGTTCGTGCTTGCCCAGCGACAACGCCGTGCGCGCCAGGTCGACCAGGCACGTCGCGCGCGCAAGGGGTTCACCGAGCAGCTCCGCGACGCGCAGGCACTCGGTGTTGTTCTCGTCCGACGCCTCCCAGTCGCCGCTCGACTGCTGCACCGCCGCGAGCGTGCTGCGGCAGCTCATCACCAGCGCCGGGTGACCGATGCCGCGCACCAGCCGCGACGCCTCACCGGACAGCTCGACGGCCTCCTCGCGGTCACCCTGCTCGGCGGCGAACCTGGCCGCGTGGTTGAGCGCCACACACCGGTAGTCGTCCCTTGTGGACGGTCGCCGCAGCGCGTCCCGCAGCAGCGCCCTGGCCTGGCCGAGCCGCCCCCGCCGGGCAGCGCAGTCGGCGAGCGCCGCGGTGAGCAGCAACAACCGCTCGTCAGCGCGGTCCGCGGCCCACTCGACGGTGCCGAGCAGGCTGTCGACGTGGTTGTCGAGCCGGTCCTGCACCTCCGCCGGCATCGACAGCGGCGCCGTGATCAGCACGTCCGACAGGTCGGTGAACCACCGCGCCAGCGCCTCGAACGCGACGTCCAGCTCACCCGCCACGGCCAGCTTCTCCCTGGCGTGCAGGCGAACCGGCTCCAGCTGCCGGAACCGCGTCGTGCCCGGCACCGCGGTCAGCAACGACTTGGCCTGCAACCGGGACAGCACGTCCAGCACCGGTTCCGCCGACCGTTCCGTCGAACACACCTCGGTGGCCGCCGCCAGGTCGAACCCGCCGTCGAACACGCTCAGCCTGCGCAGCACGAACTGCTCGTCCGGCTGCAGCAACCGGTAGCTCCAGTCGATCGCCTCCCGCAACGACCGCTGCCGCGCGGGCGACTTGCGGCAGCCCAGCGTCAGCAGCTCCAGCGGCTCGTCCACGCGGTCGCAGATGTCCGCCACCGGCAGCAGCTGCACCCAGCGCGCGGCCAGCTCGATCGCCAGCGGCATGCCCTCCAGCCGCGCGCACAGCAGCGCGACCGCCGCCGTGTTCTCCGGCGTGAGGCGGAAGTCCGGCTTGCGCTCGCGTGCGCGTTCGACGAACAGCTTCACCGCCTCCGACCGCGGCGCCGCCGTCGTGACCAGGTCGCGGTCCGTCGACGGCACCGGCAGGCCCTCCACGTGGAAGCTCACCTCACCGCTGATCCACAGCGCCTCCCGGCTCGTCGCGAGCACCCGCACACCGGGACAGCGGTTCAGCAGCAGGTCGGCCAGCTCCGCGCACGTGTCGAGCAGGTGCTCGCAGTTGTCGAGGACGACGACCACCCTCATGTTCACGAGCGTTTCCAGCACCGTGTCCCGCAACGGCTCGTCCGACTGCTCGACCCCCAGGGCGTGCGCGACGGCCGGCAGCACGGCACCACCGTCGGTCACCTGACCCAGCTCGACCAGCAGCACCCGGTCCGTGCGCCCGCGCCGCAACCGCCCCGCCGCCTCCAGCGCGAGCCGCGTCTTGCCCGCACCCGCACTGCCCACGAGCGTAACGAGACGGTGCCGGCGCAGGAGCTGGTCGAGCTTCGTCAGCTCCTGCTGCCGCCCGACGAACGCGTCCCTCGCCGCGGGCAGGTTCGCCAGCACCCGCGGCTTCTGCCTGGTGGCGGGCGCCCGCACGGCCGAGCTCACCCGCCGCCGGTAAGCCCGTTGGCGGCAGGCGTTGGAGCAGTAGGACCTGCGCTGCTCCGAGGTCGAGGGAGGCAGCGCGCCGGCGCACAGGGCACACCGTCCGGTGCTGGTCATGAGCGCCTCTCCTCCAGCCGTAACGGCAGCCCGGTGCCGTCTCGCGGCGGTGTTCCCGCAGGTGGCGGTGGTTGTTCGAGTGCATGCACCCCGTTACGCCCCGGCCTGCGCGAGACGGTGCGCACCGCGCTCGTTATGCCTGCCTTCCCCCGACCCTCGTTCGGCAACAAACTGGTGGCTGGTCCGGTCTGACGGGGAGAACGCATGACGGTGACGACGAGTGCTTCGCGGACGAACGGCGGGCTGCAACTGGTGAACAAGCCGCGCACGACCACCGTCGGCATCGCCGACGACGAGGTGCTGATCCGCACCGGCGTCCGCGGCGTGCTGGAACGCTCCGGCACCATCGCCGTGGTCGGCGAGGCGAGCGACGGCACCGGCGCACTCGAACTGGCCCGCCGCCACCGCCCGCAGGTCCTGCTGCTGGACGCCGCCCTGCCCGGCATGGAGGGCCTGACCGCCGTCCGCATGATCCGCAGGCACGCCCCCGGCACCCAGGTGATCATGCTCTGCACCCCGCCCACCGAGGAGCTGCTGTTCCCCGCACTGCGCGCCGGAGCAGCGGGCTTCCTGCCCAGGAACGGCGACCCCGACACCCTCGTGACCGCCGTCCGCGCCGTGGCCGCGGGCGAAGCCGTCCTCTCCCCGTCCGCCACCCGCGCCCTCGTGGACCACTTCACCGGCGCCGACTCGGACCGCCGCGACGCCGCCCGCAGCCGCATCGGCCTGCTCACCCGCCGCGAACAGGAGGTGCTGGTGTACCTGGCCCAGGGCATGGCCAACGCCCGCATCGCCCGGCTGATGTACCTGTCGGAAGGGGCGATCAAGGCCCACGTCAGCCGACTGCTGACGAAACTCCGCTGCGACAACCGCGTCCAAGCCGCCCTCATCGCACGCGACGCCGCCCTTCCCTGCTGAAGTCCACCCCTGTCGCAACGGCGCGACAACCAGCCTATCCAGGCCTGATCGCATCGCGAAGCAGGTCACCCGGTTGGCCCCGTCGCGGTGATGTCCCTTTCCCGCCAGCATTCGACGGCGCACACGGGCACTATTGAGGACATGCACCACTCCGCGCCCTCGGCCCGCGCGTCCATCGTCGAGCGCGCAACACTTCTGCTCGCCGACGGTTTCGTCGACCGCTCCGGCGTCCGCGCACTGGCGTCCCACCTGGGTTGCACCACAAGCCATCTGCGCACCCAACTGGTCGACTCCCTGGGCGCCGACGCCCGAACCCTCTCCGCCGCGTTCGCCGCCGGCCGCACCCTGCCCGCCATCACCGCACTCCCGCACCAGATCCCGCTCCGCCTGCCGTTCCACACCCCGCTGTTCCCCGACAACCTCTTCGGACACCTCATCGCCACCGCCGTCCCCGGCGTGGAGGAGTGGCGCGACAACACCTACCGCCGCACCCTCCGCCTCCCGCACGGCCCGGGAATCGCCGCACTCAGCCCCCGCCCCGACCACGTGGCAGCGGTGTTCGCCCTGACCGACGTCCGCGACCTGCCCGCAGCGGTGGCCCTGTGCCGCTTCCTGCTGGACCTCGACGCCGACCCGTCCGCCATCGACACCGCACTGGCCGCGGACCCGGTCCTCGAACCGTTGGTGCACAAGGCCCCCGGCCGCCGCGTCCCCCGCACCGTCGACGGCGCCGAGTTCGCCGTCCGAGCCGTCCTCGGCCAACAGGTCTCCACCGCCGCGGCCCGCACCCACGCCGCCCGCCTGGTCCAGCGCTTCGGCACCCCGGTCGCCGACCTCCACCTGTTCCCCCTGTCGTTCGACCCGGCGACCCTGGCCGTGCCGACCTCCCGCCGCACGACCATGGCCGCGCTGCTCGGTGCCCTGGAGTCCGGTTTGGACCTGTCGATGTCCGCGGACCCCACCGTCGTCCGGGAGGCTCTGCACGCTTTGCCCGGCTTCGGGCCGTGGACCGTGGAGTCCATCGCGATGCGCGCCCTGGGAGACCCGGACGCCTTCTTGCCGACCGATCTCGGGATCAAGCTGGCGGCTGCGTCACTCGGGTTGCCGGTGACTCCGGCGGCGTTGAGCCGGCGGGCTGCGGAGTGGCGGCCTTGGCGGTCCTATGCGGTGCAGCACCTGTGGGCCACCGGGGAGCACGAGGTGAACCGCATCCCGTCGTGATCCGGCCACGGCTCGCACCGCCGGAGTGCGGCTTCCGCGCGCACGTCCTGGTTTTCGCCGCTCACGGCGCGGTTCCCGCTACCCATGCCTCGGCCCCTGCCGCACACGGCCCGTTTCCCGCCCCACCACGTGCCCGCTCCACCGCGCACCCCACCGCGCGCCCGCCCCACCGCGTGCCCACCGCGTGCCCGCTTCGCCGCGTGCCCACCGCCTAGCAGGCCCACGGCCTTGCGTAGCCGCCTACTGCCTGACCCCCGCCACCCGAGGCGCGCCCCCGCCGTCCACCGCACGGTTCCCGTACCGCCGCTGCACGTTGGCGTACATCGTCCCCGTCGACCCCTCCGCCACGAACCCCGGCAACGCCGGCACGTCCCCCGAAACCCCTTGCAGCGCCTCGAAAACCTCCCGCGCCGACCCCGGCCGCCCGTCCGGTTCCTTGGCCAGCAACCGCTGCACCACCCCGTTGAGCCCGCCCGCGACGGCTCGCGGCACCTCGCGCACGTGCCGTTCGAACACCGCGTACGCCGTCGGGCCGGTGAACAGCTGCTCGCCGGTCAGCATCTCGTGCAGCACGCACCCCAGCGCGTACAGGTCGCTGCGCGGCTCGGCGACTCCGCGCTGGATCTGCTCGGGCGCCATGTACGAGGGGGTGCCCAGGATCTGGCCGGCGCGGCTGAACGGGGCCACGTCGCTCTCCCGCAGCAGGGCCAGGCCGAAGTCGAGGACCTTCACGGCGCCGTCGGGGCAGAGCATCAGGTTCGTGGGCTTGAGGTCGCGGTGGCAGATGCCGCGGTCGTGGGCCGCGGCCAGCACGGCGGCGGTCTGGGCGGCGATGTTGGCGGCCCACGGTTCGGGCAGGGGGCCGAACTCGTCGACCAGGTCGGCGATGGTGACGCCGTCAACGAACTGCATCACCTGGAACAGGCGCTGGTCATACGTGCCGAAGTCGTAGAGCACCGGGACGCCGGGGTGTTCGAGCTTCGCCACGATGCGCGCTTCGCGTGCGAAGCGCTGCTGGACCTCCTCGTCGCTCCCGGGCAGTTGCAGGAGCTTGACCGCCACGCGGCGATCCAGGCGCAGGTCGCGGCCGCGGTGCACGGCGCCCATGCCTCCCCGGCCCAGCGGCAGGTCGTCGATCTCGTAGCGGTCGGCGATCAGCACCGGCGCAGCCTAACCGCCGCCGGCGACGGGCTGTTCCGGTTCGCGTGCGGGTCCCGGTCGCCTGTCCCGCGCGCTTCCTCGTCAGCGAGGCGGGCGAGACCGCGAATCCGGACATCTCGATCGGGTGAATTGAGGTCACGGTGCGTGCTCATCGCCGTGCGCCCTACGCAGGTCCGATCTGGCCGCCGAGCAACCCGTTGTATCCCAAACGGACCAGCTCCGCAGCGCCCTCCAGGCTGTCCTCCAGGTCCCTGAGCTGCACGAACGCGCGGCCATAGCGTCGTTGTTCGTCCAGCGGCAGCGACGGGACCTGGGTGCGGCGGACGTCCAGGCGCGTCGAGCCGGTGGGGGTGCGGGCGAGCGCGGCGCGGAGCAGGCCGGTCAGGTAGTCCGGGTCGAGGCGGGCCGGGTCGATCTCGTAGGTCGCGCCGGTCGGGGACGTGACGACGTGCGGGCCGGGGGCTGCCCGGAGCAGGTCGCCGATGGTCGTCATCGGCGGCAGGACGCGGTCGTGCAGTTCCGGCGGCTCGGGCATCGAGTACTTCGCGCGGGTCTCCACGTAGGCGCGGCCGTGCTGGCCCCGCAGGCGGCCGGGGCTCAGGTCGACGTCGTCGTCGAGGAGGTCGAGCACGCGCGTGTTCGGATCGAGCGACTCCGGGCGGTCGACCGAGTCGGGGGAGTCGAGCAGCGTCACGTGCTCGGGTGCGCGGTCGCTCGGGTGCGGGTGGCGCAGCAGCCACAGGTCGCGGCCCGGCTGGACGGTGATCACCGCGGTCACGGCGCCGGCGCGCAGGAGGTTGCCGCGCACGCGTTTGCCGGCCCGGCGGGAAGCCGCGGCGGACGGCATCAGGATCGCGACGGGCGCGCCCGGCCTGGCCAGCGACAGGCAGTGCTGCGCCCAGGCCAGCTCGGGTTCACCGCGCGGCGGCTGGCCGTGCGTCCAGCGCGGGTCGCCGATCAGCTCCTCGTGACCCCACGCGCGGTCGTGCCACGGCGGGTCGCACAGCACGGCATCCGCCTTCTCGACGATCCCGTTGTGGCGCAACGAGTCGCCGTCCACGACGTAGGCGTCCGGCAGGCGGCGGCGCGCGATCGCGGCCAGCACCGGGTCGAGCTCCTGGCCCACCTTGCGGCGCGCACCGGCCAGCTTCAGCAACGAACCGGTGCCGCACGCCGGGTCGGTCACCGTGCCGTCGTGGGCCTCGGTCAGCGAGACCATCAGCCGCGCGATCTCCGGCGGCGTCGGGTTCAGCAGGCGGGAGTGGGCGGCCGCGTACCGCTCGTGCAGGTACTCGAACGTCGCCGCGTCCGCCTCCACGGCCAGCAGCGCCGAACCGAGCTTCAGGTCGTCGACGGTGCGCAGCTGGGTCCAGAGGCGCTCGGCAGGGGAGACGCGGAACGGCTTGCCGTTGCGCCGCAACCATGCCTCCACGTCGCGCAGCAGGTACAACGGACTGGAGGCCGTACCACCGACCGGCACCGGGAAGTCGTCGAACCGGCGCCGCCAGTTCGACACGGCCGCGCGGCCCACGTCTGCCAGACGCGCGATGTCACCGGCGTTGACCGTCTCATCCATGTTCACAACCGTATTGCTTGTGAAGTGACTTCACAAGTGATCTACTGGTGGCATGACACACGAGCTGCGCATCGCCGTGGCCACCGATCCGGGGCTGGTCCGTGAGCAGAACGAGGACTCGGTGTACGTCCGCGCGGACCTGCAGGCGGTGGCCGACGGGATGGGCGGCCACGAGCACGGCGAGCTCGCCAGTGCAATCGCGGTGGACGTCCTGGCGCACTGGCAGGGCGACCTCGGCCCGGCCGTCAGCGAGATCGCGCGCCGGCTCGACGAGGAGGCCCCGCAGGGCACCGGCACCACGCTGACGGCGATCCGCTGGGAGGGCTTGGCGTTCCAGCTGGCCCACATCGGCGACTCCCGCGCGTACGTGCTGAGGGAGGGCGAGCTGCGCCAGCTCTCCCACGACCACACCATGGTGCAGGCCCTCGTCGACGCCGGCCGGCTGACGCCGGAGGAGGCCGCCGGGCACCCGCGCCGCGCGTTCGTGCTGCGGGCCCTGCAATCCGGCAACTCGCACGACCCGGACCTGTCCTGGCACCAGGCGCACCTCGACGACCGCTACCTGCTGTGCAGCGACGGTCTCACCGACTACACCGACCTGGGCGACGTGCACGAGATCCTGCAGTCCACAGAGGACGGCACGGAGGCCGCCTGGCAGCTCGTCGCGCTGGCCAACGGCAACGGCGGCCCGGACAACATCTCGTGCGTCATCGTCGACGTCGTCCGCAAGAAGTGGTGGCAGCGCTAGAAAGCAAGCGCCGAGAACCAAGCATCGCAAAGCAGAAGTGGCCCCCGGGAAGCTTTCCCGGGGGCCACGACCGCAGCTCAGACCGTCAGAGGTTCGACGGCATGCCCGACTCGTCCGCCTGCGCGGTGGACGACGAGCTCAGCAGGTCCTTCACGATCTTGTTGGCCTTCTTCACGGCCGGCGTGATCATCTTGATCTTCACCTTGCCGTTGGAGAGCGTGCCGCCCACCTGGAACGTCTCGGTCTCCCCCGGCAGCGGCAGCGCCTGGCAGCCCGTGAACTGCTTGCGCGGCGTGGCACCGGTCTGGAAGTAGAACGTGATCGGGTCGTCGACGCAGTCCGTGTTGTACGGGAACAGGCCGTGCGAGCCCTCGTTGTCGACGCTGATCAGCTTCGCGCCCGGCAGCGCCTTCGTGGTGGACACGCCACCCTCGTACGGCGTCGCCGCGTCCAGCTCGCTCTGCGCCAGCAGCACGCGCGGGAAGGTCTTCTTGTCCGGCGCGGGCTTCGAGTTCTTGGTCTGCCAGTACGCGCACAGCGGCGTGCTCATGAACGGCGCGATGAACGGCGCGTTCACGGTCAGGTCGGCCTTCCAGTAGTTCCAGTACTGCAGGTTCTGGTTCCACTGGCCGTCCTGGCAGCGGATCGCCTCGAACGTCGCGTCCCAGGTCTCGACCTCGGCGGCGGCCGTCGTGGACTTGACCGCGACGCGCTCCTTCTTCTCGATGGCCGCGAGCGCGTTCGCCTTGGCCTTCGCGATGAACTCGGCGTTCTCCGGCGACAGACCCGGACGCGCCAGCATCTTCGCGACGAGCGCCTCGACGCGCTGGGCGGTGGTGCCCTCGGTCACCGTGCCGGCCACGGTCGCCACCGCGGAGGCCGCGACCTCGTACTGGCTGGTGTCGTACATCGCCGGGATGATGAACCAGGCGGTGAACAGCTGGCCGAGGAAGTCGCGCGTGCCGCCCGCCTTCTCCCAGTTCTTGCGGATCTCGAACGGGTCGGTGCCCGCCTCGTAGATCGCGTTGTTGCGCGCCACGTACGGCAGCAGCGCCTCCTGGAACTGCCGGTCACGGCTGCGCGGCTGCAGGTCCCACGTCTTCTCGAGCGTGGTCTGCGAGGCGTCGACGGCCGAGTCGAGCAGGAAGCGGTGCACCTTGCCCGGGAACACCGTGGCGTACCAGGTGCCCAGCCACGTGCCGTAGGAGTAGCCGATGTACGAGGTCTTCTTCTCACCGAGCAGCACCCGGATGAAGTCCATGTCGTACGCGGTCTGCTCGGTGGTGATGAACTGCGTGAGCGGGTTCTCCAGGCAGCCGGCGACCTTCGCGCGGTTCAGCACGTCCTCGTCGGTCGAGCTCGGGACCGTGTAGGAGCACTTGAGCGGCGTGGACAGGCCGACGCCGCGCGGGTCGAACCCGATGAAGTCGTACTGGCTCGCCAGAACCGGTGCACGCAGGGCCATCGCCGCACCCCACGGCAGGCCGGAGCCGCCGGGGCCACCGGGGTTGACCAGCGCGATGCCCTGGCGGGCGGTGCCCTTGTAGGCGGTCTCGGTCTTCGAGACCCTCAGGTCGATCGTGTTGCCGTCCTGCGGGTTGTGCCAGTCGCGCGGCACCTTGACCGTGGCGCACGCGAGCCCCTTGACGGTCTTGAACCGCGCGACCGTCTCCTCCGCGACGCCGGGGAAGGTGCACTCCTCCCACTTGATCGTCTGGGTGGTCAGCGCGCCCGCGAGCGCCGCCGTGTCCGGGTCCGCCTTCGGTGCGGCCTGCGCCCCCGGTGAGAGCGCGAGGCTCGAGACGGCGAGCGCCCCGGCCAACGCGACTCTGAGAGTCTTCGTCACTGTCGATCCCTTCCTGCCCCCGCACGGCCTGATGAGCCCGTGCCTTCAGAGGAGGAGAAAGGTTTTCAACGCCGTTTAACACGTCTGGGTGATGGCAGAAAGTCGCCATGTCTGGAATCCGTCACCAAAGAGTGCCACAGAGTGATGAACGACTGCCGCACGCTAACCCGTTGTGATCAAAGCCAGCCGCGCCGTGACGCCTGCACCCCGAGCTGGAATCGCGTCTGCGCCCCCAGCAACTGCTGAAGCCGGCTCACGCGCCGGTGCACCGTCCGGTCGCTGACGCCGAGCTCCCGCGCGATCGACTCGTCCGTCAGGCCCGCGCTGAGCAGTGACAACAACCGGTGCGTCGCCAGCGTCGGCTCGCCACCGACGCTGTCCTGCCCGCCGGCCGTGATCGGCACGCCCATCCGCCAGAACGCCTCGAACAGCTCGATCAGCGCGCTCAGCAGCACGGACGGGTGAATGAGCAGGGCGACGACGTTCGTGCCCGTCACCGTCGGCACGGCGATCAACGCCCGGTCCGAGTCCGCCACGACGAGCTTCAACGGCACCCCGGGGAACGCCCGCGCCTGCTCGCCGACCGCGATGCTCTCCTGCACCGACGCGAACCCCTGCGGGTCCTGCAAGAGCGACGAGTCGTAGACCACCCGGTAGGAGACCCCGCGGGCCAGCGCCGGCGGCTGCGCGGGACTCGCCTCCGGCTGCGGGCTCAGGTACGAACCGGGGTCGAGCGCCCGCACCTCGGTCTTGGCCTGGCTCTGCATCTCCTCGAACGCGGTGATCACCTCGTCCGCGTCCCTGAGCACCTCGACGAAGTCCGCGTCCAGCCCGCCCCGCCCGGCGTAGGCCCGCGCCAGCACCTCCGCGGTCTCCCTGGCCCGCTGGGCGGCGACCTCGTGCTCGGAGGCGATCGCCGTCAACGCCGACCGCGGCGGCCGCACGTGCCCACCGCGGGTGAGCCCGAGCCGTTCGAGCTCCTCCAGCGCCGCACCGGGATCCGCCCTGCCTCCGCGCAACAACGCCAGGTACAGCCGTTCGGCCTCCGCCGACAAACCCCCGCGCACACCGCTCCCTCCGGTCTGAACCGAAGGTACCTGCTGCGATCAGGCGGCGGCCCGGTTCAGCGCACCGAGGAAGAGCGCGTCGAACGCCCGGTCGGGCAACACCCTGCGGGCGAACAGGATCGGCCGCGCACCGAACCCCGCCGCGTACCGGGTCCTGGGCCTGCGCGCCCGAGCGGCCCTGACGATGACGTCCGCGATCACCTCCGGTTCCGACCCGCGTTCGACCTGTGAGAAGAACGCCGCGAGCGCCTCGGCCTGCTTGCGGTAGGCCCCCTGCCCGGACGTCCTGCGGAGGTTGTCCACCGCGATGCCGCCCCACTCTGTCTTGATCGCACCCGGCTGGATCACCACGACGTCGATCCCGAACGGCTTGAGCTCCAGCCGCAGCGAGTCGCTCAACCCCTCCACCGCGAACTTCGTCGAGTGGTACCACCCGCCCAGTGGCTCGTAGATCCGCCCGCCGATCGACGACACGTTCACGATCCGCCCGCTGCCCGCCTCCCGCATGTGCGGCACGACCAGCTGCACCAACCGCGCCAGCCCGAACACGTTGACCTCGAACTGGTACCGCCCCTCGGCGAGCGGCACGTCCTCGAACGCCCCGTACGACCCGTAGCCGGCGTTGTTGACGAGCAGGTCGATCCGCCCGGTCTCCGCGACCACCCGCTCGACCCCGGCGACCATCGACGCGTCCTCGGTGACGTCCATCCGCACCACCTCGATGCCGCGCTCGGCAAGCCCGTCCATCCGCTCGACCCGTCGTGCCGCGGCGTAAACCGCGTAGCCCGCCTCGTGCAATGCCAGCGCCGTCGCCTCGCCGATGCCCGACGACGCGCCCGTGACCAGTGCGACCTTCATGTCCGCGCTCCTAACTAACCGGTTGGTTGCTAACTCCAGGCAACCACGGTCGCGGTCGACTGTCAACCAACTGGTTGGTTAGAATCGGTCCGTGGTGAGGGACAGGGAAGCAACCAAGGCGAAGCTGCTGGCGGCGGCGCTGACCGAGTTCGCGGCGCACGGCATCGCCGGCGCGCGCGTCGACCGCATCGCCGCCGGTGCCGGGTGCAACAAGGCGATGATCTACGCCTACTTCGGCAGCAAGGAGGACCTGTTCGAGGAGGTCCTGAAGATCCAGATCGCGGCCGTGGTCGAGGCCGTCCCCATCACGCCGGACGACCTGCCGGGGTACGCGGGGCGGTTGTTCGAGACGTACGCGCGTCAGCCCGAGCTGCTCAGCCTCGCCGGGTACCACCGGCTGGAGAACGGGTTCGAGGCGATCTCCCGGGCGGAGGGAGAGGCGCACGTGGCCAAGGTGGCGGCGATCGCCGAGGCGCAGGAGCGCGGGGTGCTGCCGGGGGAGTTCGAGGCCGAGGAGCTGCTCGCGCTGACCGTGCACATGTCGATCCTGGCGTTCTCCACGCCGGTGGCGAGCAGGGAGCTGGTCGAGCGGGCGGTCGCGAAGCTGATCGCCGGCTAGCCCCTGCGCAGCAGGTAGGTGTCCATGATCCACCCCTTGCGCGCACGGGCCTCCTCCCGCACCGCGCGGATCTCGGCGGCCACGTCCCCGACCCGCCCGGACACCAGGACCTCGTCGGGCATCCCCAGGTACGCCCCCCAGTAGATCCACGTGTCGGGGTCGACGCCCTCGAAGGAGTACTTCGCGTCCAGCATCACGGCCACGTCGTCGACGTCGGCGGGCCAGCCCTCGGACAGGCGGCGGCCGGTGGTGATCTGCACGGGGCGGCCGACCTGGTTCAGCGCCACGCGGTGGCCGGCGGTCAGCGCGGCCACGGAGGTGACGCCGGGGACGACCTCGACGGTGAACTCCAGGCCGCGGGCCAGGAGGTCGTCGAGGATCGCGAGGGTCGAGTCGTACAGGGAGGGGTCGCCCCACACGAGGAACGCGCCGACCTCGTCGTCGCCGAGCTGGTCGAGGAGGGCGGCGCAGACGTCGGCGCGGTCGCGGCGCCAGGCCTCGATCGTCTGCACGTAGTTGTCGGGGGTGCGGTCGCGGTCGGGGTCGCGGCCTTCGAGGACGCGGTAGGGGCCCGTCGCGTGTTCGGCCACAATGGACTGGCGGAGGTCGACCAGCTCCTGTTTGACGGCGCCCTTGTCGAGCACGAAGAACACGTCGACCGTCCGCAGGGCCTTCACGGCCTGCAGGGTGAGGTGGTCGGGGTTGCCCGCGCCGATGCCGATGACCAGGATCTTTCGCACCACGACACCCTAGACCAGAGGTGGGATCATCCGCGCCGGTCGACGACCGCGACGAGTTTGCCGCGGGTGCGGGTGAAGTCGGCCAGGCCGACGTTCTCCACGCGCACGGTGAGCGGGCGGTCCTGTTCCACGGCGGCCGCCACCTCTGCGTAGCGGGCGAGCAGGGTGCGCCGGCTCGTGGCCGGGTCGGGTGCGCGGCCCTCTTCCAGGCGCACCACCAGTTTCTCGCCTGACGCGGACTCGTCGAGCACGAGCTGCAGTGCGCCGGAGTAGCCGAGCTCGTCCTCGACGATCATCAGGAAACGGCGGTAGTCCAACGTCTGCGCGGCGGTGCGGAACGCGTCACCGGTGCGGTCGAACTCGGTGAGCACTCCGCGGCTCCTCCGTTGCTGGGCGAATGGTTGTACCAATCGGACGTTACTGATCGGTACAACCGCCGTTCAGTCGAGCGAACGGGCCCAGCAGGGATTTTCGGTCCGCGGGGCGACCGGGATCACAGGCAGGGGAACGAGGTTGACCGTTGACCCCGATCGCGAAACGCGGTCAGGCGGCCACGTGGATGATCCGCACCGGCTTCTTCGGTGCGCCGTCGAGCGTTCCGTCCGGCTGCGGCACGATCCCGGCCGCCACGATCCGGTCCAGGGTGTCCATGCCGGACACGACGTGGCCCAGAACCGTGTAGACCGGCTTGATGTTCGCGAACGAGTGCACGACGAAGAACTCGCTGCCGTTGGTGCCCGGCCCCTGGTTGCCGTACGCGATGGTGCCGCGCGGGTAGGTCTCCGCACCGCTGACCTCGTCGGCGAACCGGTAGCCGGGACCGCCCTCCTCCGCCCGGTGGATGTCACCGCACTGCAGCACGCCCAGCCGCGCGGTGTCCGTCAGCCGCCAGCACTGCGTCATCGTGTAGAACCAGCTCCGCGCCAGGTGCGCGAAGTTCGCCACCCCGCACGGCGCGGTGGCGCGGTCCAGCTTCGCGACCACGACGCCGTAGTTCGTCACGATGGTGACCTTCACGGTGCCGCGGGCCGGGACCGTCGACGGCGGTGGCTGCACCGGGCGGGCGGCCGGGTTCTCCGGCGTGGGGATGAACTCGCAGCGCGCGGTCGGCGGTGCCGCGTGTGCGGTGGCGGGGGCGAGGACGACCATCATCAGGACGGCGAGCAGTAGCCTCATGGCCGCCGACCGTAGTCCCGGCTCCACGCCTTGTCAGCACCTCGACGGCGCCTCGGGCAGCTCCCGCGGCACCGCTGCCCGGTGCGTCCATAGCACTGTTGCGAGCCGCTCCCCGCACGCACTGGCCGAAGAGGCAGAAACCCGGAGCCGTGCAGGTGAAGGGCTGCCCCGATAACGATATCGCGCTACTGCCGCGGTAACCGGATTTCAAAACCCAGCAACGGTCAACGACGAAGGTTCCGGAACTCGCGCGAAACGCCGTGCGTCAAGTCAGGTGGAAAGTCGTGACGGCACCGGGCACGGGAGACCCCCGTTGCGCCCCTCGGGTGTCCGCCAACAGGTGGAGGGCACGGGCACAGCGCGTGGTCGAACGGGGAAAGGTGCCCGAATCCCCGCCGAGCAGCCAAAAGTCGTGCGAAAATCGGCGCGGTCCACCCGTGGGCGGGAACCGGCGACGGACCGGAACCGCCGTCGTCACGCTGTCGGACGAACTCGTGGGGCGGATTGGGTGAGCCGGCTCGCCGGCTGCCGCGACGGTGCTGGGATTTCATTCGCGCGGAAAACAGAACAGTGATTTGCGGTAACGTCGGACTCGTATTGGTTGGTCACCTCATCGGAGTAACGGCGGTGCCGCGGTCATGAGGAGTCGGGCATCATCACCTGGCCCGACCAAGTCGCAGAACGAGGGGTCTCGTGTGACCATCTTCCGTGCCGGCCGGACCGGAGCGTGGTGGATGTACCTGGTGGCAGGTCACCTGCTGCTGGGGGTCTACTACCTCATCCCGGTGAGCCCGGCTGGCACAACGGGGCAGACGGTGCGCGTGGTGCTGTACTGCACGATCTCCGCCTCGGCCGCGATCGCCATGTTCGCCGGCGTCCGCCGCAACCGGCCGCAGTGGCGGCGCCCGTGGGTGCTCCTCGCACTGAGCCAGGTCGTCTACGCGCTGGCCGACCTCACGTTCTACGCCTCGCACTACATCTTCCGGTACACGCTCTACCCGTCGTACGCGGACGTCCTCTACCTGGGCCACTACCCGCTGATGGTGGCCGGCGTGATCATGCTGATCCGTCGCCGCACACCGGGGCTGGACCTGCCGAGCCTGCTCGACGCCGCCGTGCTCGCCGTGGTGGCCGGCATGGCGTCCTGGCTCTACGTCATCGGCCCGCAGGCCCGGCTCACCTCGCCGGCGCTGGTCAAGCTCGCCTCGCTCGGCTACCCGATGATGGACCTCGCGCTGTTCGTCGTGGCCCTGCGGCTGATCTTCGGTGCCGGACCGCGGCCGCGCGCGTTCGTGCTGCTGACGGCGAACCTGCTGGGCATCCTCACCGCGGACACGATCTACGTGCTGCAACGCCTCGACGGCAGCTACCACGCGGGCAACTTCCTCGACGCCATCTGGCTCTCGGCGAACCTGTGCATCGGTGCCGCCGCTCTGCACCCGACGATGGCGCGGCTCGTGGACCGCGCGCACATGAAGGACGTCGGCCTGAGCCGCGGCCGGATCATCGCGCTGTCGTCGGCCGCGCTGGCCGCGCCGGTGCTGATGCTGGTGCACGACGTCGGCGAGTCGTCGCAGGACGTGGTGGTGATCGCGGCGGGCAGCGCGCTGCTGTCGCTGCTGATCATCGCGCGGCTCGCGGGCCTGGTCGCCGACCAGCGCAAGCTCGCGATCACCGACAGCCTCACCGGCCTGCACACCCGCCGGTTCTTCGAGGCGCAGCTGCCGCTGGAGATCTCGCGGGCACGTCGCAACGACGGGTCGGTCGCGGTGTTCATCATCGACGTCGACCGGTTCAAGTCGATCAACGACAACTACGGCCACCCGGCCGGCGACGACGTGCTGATGGAGGTCGCCGCCCGGTTGCGCGCGGCGTCGAGGTCGGGGGAGGTGCTCGCGCGCTACGGCGGTGAGGAGTTCGCCCTGCTCGTCCCGGACGCGGGCCCCAACCGGCTCTCGGTGATCGCGAACCGGCTGCGCGAACGCGTTGCGGAGAAACCCATCCCGGTCAACGCGGGCAACGACGACATCCCGCTGTCGGTCACGGTGTCGGTGGGCTCGGCGAGCTTCCCGACGCACGGCGACGGCCCCGACGACATCGTGGTGATCGCCGACCGCGCGCTGTACGCGGCGAAGGCCGCAGGCCGCAACCGGATCGCGGTCGGCCCCGAGCCGCTGCCCGCCGTCGACCCGGACACCGACGGCGCGATGGCGGAGTTCCTCTGCCAGGTCGCCGACCGCGTGGACGGCTGGCTGCACCGCTACGACCACAGCCGGTCCGTGTCGCGCTGGGCCGGGGTGGCCGCCGGGGAGTTCGGCCTCGACGCACCCACGACCAGGGTCGCCCAGCTGGCCGGCCGGCTGCACGACATCGGCAAGATCATCATTCCGGAGGTCGTGCTGACCAAGCCGGGCGCGTTGTCGGAGGAGGAGTGGCGGCTGCTGCGCCAGCACCCGGACTTCGGCTACCGGCTCGCGCGGATGGTGCCGGGGTTCGCGGGCGTCGCGCACGTGATCCGCCAGCAGCACGAGCGCTACGACGGCACCGGCTACCCCGACGGCCTGAAGGGCGCGGACATCCGGGCCGAGGCGCGCATCCTCTCGGTGTGCGTCGCCTGGGCCGCAATGCGGTCGAACCGTCCACACCAGACCGCGCTGGACGAGAACCGTGCGCGGCGGGAACTCTGGGCAGGGCGCGGCGAACAGTTCGACCCGGACGTCGTGGACATGTTCCTCGACCTGCACACGCAGGGCAGCATCGGAACGCTGCGCCCCTCCGGTCTGTCCGTGCAGGAGGCCGGCTTCCCCGCCGACTTCCGGCCCTGACCCGCGGCGGTTCGTGCGCGAGATCATCCGTTCGGCCGAGCCGGATCCTGCCCAACACCTCCGGAACCACACCGGACAGGTGCGAGACTTCACCTGGTTCGAACCAGGGGGAAGATCGCATGGTCCGCAAGTCGCTGGCGGCACTCGTCGCCGTGCTCACGGTCGTGGCGGGAACGATGCCCGCCGCCTCGTCGTCGGGCGGACCGACCCGGCCGGTGCGGTCGTGCGCGGCGCTGGTGCGCTCGTACCCGGTGCCGGACGCGCGGACGCGGGTCGAGTCGGCCGTGGTCGTCCCGGCCGCGGGCAGGGTGCCGGAGTTCTGCGACGTGCGGGGCACGATCGAGCCGGACGTCCGGTTCCAGCTGAAGCTGCCCACCCGGACCTACCGCGGCCGGTACGTCCAGTACGGGTGCGGCGGGTTCTGCGGGTTCCTGGAGCCGGCGAAGTTCCCCCAGTGCGGTCCGGCGTTCGGCGACGCGGCGGTCGCGACCACCGACGCGGGCCACCGGACGCCGCCGGAGGACCCCACGGACACGACGTGGGCGCGGTCGGACCAGCAGGCGCGCGACGACTTCTTCTTCCGCGCACCGCACGTGCTGGCACGGGTGTCGAAGGTGCTCGTGCGGAGCTTCTACGGCGTCGCACCGGCGAAGTCGTACTTCACCGGCTGCTCGAACGGCGGCCGCCAGGCGTTGCAGCTCGCCCAGCGCTACCCGCACGACTTCGACGGCATCGTGGCCGGCGCGCCGGCCGGTTACTTCGGGGCGCTCGTGGGCTACCAGGCGTGGATCACCCGTAACGCCATCCCGAACGACAAGATCGACCTGCTGCACGCCGCCGTGCTGCGCGCGTGCGACGGTCTCGACGGGCTGGTGGACGGCCAGCTCGACGAGCCGCGGCTGTGCCGCTTCGACCCGGCCGTGCTCGCCGGTCAGCTGACCGACGACGAGATCGCCCGCGCCCGCCGGCTCTACGCGGGCCCGTCCGACGGCGGTGTCCGGCTCTACCCCGGTGGTCAGTCGTACGGCTCGGAGCTGGGCTGGAAGTACTGGACCAACCCGGTCGACGGCCACTCGATCTCCGGTCAGCTCGCCGACGACGCGCTGAAGAACCTCGTCTACCCCATCGGACAGCCACACTCCTCTGTGGACTCGTTCGAGTTCACCGTGCGCGAGCTGCACCGCGTGGCACGGGAGGCGGTGAAGGCGAACGCGATGTCGCTGGACCTGCGGGAGTTCCGGCGTGCGGGCGGCAAGCTGGTCGTCTGGCACGGTGCCGCAGACCCCGGCATCCCGGTGCAGGGCACGCTGGACTACTGGCAGCGGCTGACCGGCGGCCGGACGCAGGACTGGGCCCGCCTGTTCGTCGTGCCCTCGCTGCACCACTGCGCGCGCGGTGACGAGCTGACCGACTTCGACCCGTTCCCCGCGCTGGTGCGGTGGGTGGAGGGCGGTGCGGCACCGGCGAAGGTGGTCGCGGAGGGACGGGACGGCTCCGGTGCCGTGACCCGCACCCGTCCCGTGTTCCCCTACCCGGTCCGCGCCGTGTACGACGGCACCGGCAGCACCGACGACGCCGCGAACTTCGTGCCGGCGCCGGGCCCCGTGCTGCGCGACCGCATCCTGTGGGCCGGCGAGGGCCTCTACCGCTCCGGCCCCGTCGCCCCCTGACCCCCGCTGCTGGCAAGGCATCTGCAAGTACCACCAACTTGCAGATGCCGGCGGAAGCAGGGTTGGAGGAACTTTGCGATGGCCGCCGTCAAAGCGGCGTCCGTGCTGCGCGTGGACTGGTGGCCCGCGTCGCCGACGAACACGAGCTCGGCGTCGGGCCACCGCTGGGCGACCTCCCAGGCGTTCTCCGGCGGGCCGCCGAAGTCGTACCGGCCGTGGATGAGCACGCCCGGGATGCCGTGCAGGCGATGGAGGTTGTCCAGGACGTGGTCCGGTTCGAGGAACGCCTCGTTGCCCCAGTAGTGCGTGATGATCCGGGCGAGCGTGTACGACGTCAGCGGGTCCTCGTACCGCGTGCCGGCGAAGTCCGTCGCACCACCGGCCATGAGCGCGAGGTCCCACCTGTTCCAGTCGTGGGCGGCTTTCGCGCGGGTATCGGGATCGTCGGAGTTGAGGAGCCTGTTGTAGGCGACGGCCAGGTTGCCGTCCCGTTCCTCCTCCGGCACCCCGCGCTGGAACTCCGCGAACAGGTCGGGGAAGAACAACCGGGCCCCGCGGGTGAGCCACGCGTGCTCCTGCGGCCGGGACGTGGTGACCGCGCTGATGATGAGCTCGCTGACCCGGTGCGGGTGCTGGATCGCGTACGCCAGCGCGAGCGTCGACCCCCAGGAGGCCCCGGCGATCAGCCACTTGTCGATGCCGAGGTGTTCGCGGAGCTTCTCGGCGTCGTCGATGAGGTGCTGGGTGGTGTTGTGCTCCATGCTCGTGGCGGGGTCACCGGCGTGCGGGGTGCTCTTGCCGCAGCCCCGCTGGTCCCACAGCACCAGCAGCCAGTGCTCGGGGTCGAAGTCCTCGCGCCACCGCCGGTTCAGCCCGCTGCCGGGACCGCCGTGGAACACGACCGCGGGCTTGCCCGCCGGGTTTCCGCTGACCTCGTAGTGGATCCGCTGCCCGTCACCGACGTCCAGCCAGTCCCCGGTCACCGGAACTTCCCGACGGCCGCGGCGATCGCCTCGCTCATGCTGCCGCCCTCCTTCGCCTGGTGCCCGGCGTCACCGAGGACCACCAGCTCGGCGTCCGGCCACCTCTTCGCCACCTCCCACGCGGTCCACAGCGGCCCGCCGAGGTCGTTGCGGCCGTGGATGAGCACGCCGGGGATGCCGTGCAGGCGGTGGAGGTTGTCCAGGACGTGGTCCGGTTCGAGGAACGCCTCGTTGCCCCAGTAGTGCGTGACCACCCGTGCCGTCGTGTAGCGGAAGAGCGGGTCCTCGTAGGGCGTGCCGGTGAAGTCGTTGTCGCCGCCGGTGACCGTGGCGAGGTCCCACTTGCTCCAGTCGTGGGCGGCTTTCGCGCGGGTATCGGGGTCGTCGGAGTTGAGCAGCCTGTTGTAGGCGAGGGCGAGGTTGCCGTCGCGGTCCTCCTCGGGGACGCCGTCGAGGAACCGCTCGAAGTGGTCGGGGAAGAACAGGCTGAGGCCACGGGTGATCCACGCGTGCTCCTGCGGCCGGGACGTGGTGACCGCGGCGATGACCAGCTCGCTGACCCGCTCGGGGTGCTGCTCGGCGTAGGCGAGTGCCAGCGTGGAACCCCAGGAACCGCCGATGATCAGCCACCTGTCGATGCCGAGGTGGTCGCGGAGCTTCTCGGCGTCGTCGATGAGGTGCTGGGTGGTGTTGTGCTCCATGCTCGTGGCGGGGTCGCCGGCGTGCGGGGTGCTGTTGCCGCAGCCGCGCTGGTGCCAGATGACGAGCTTCCAGTGCTCCGGGTCGAAGTCGCGGCGCCAGCGGGCGCTGTTCCCGGGGGCACCGGGGCCGCCGTGGAAGACCACGGCGGGTTTGCCGTCCGGGTTTCCGCTGATCTCCCAGTGGACGCGGTTGCCGTCGCCCACGTCGAGGAGGCCCTGGTCGTAGGGCTCTGGATGGGGGTGCATGCGGTCAGGCTATTGCCGGGAACGGGGGAGGGCCCGTGGTTTTCCGCCGCCCCGCGCACGACGCGGTGGCGGGTCCGCCGCCCTTCGAGAGGGGACCCGCCACCGGTGCGGCCACGTCAGGACTTCTGCCGGGCGCCGATCTGGTCCAGCACCTCGGTCTGCGACACGATGATCTTGCCGGCCAACGCCTTCGAGCCCACGTGCACGCCCTTCGCCTGGGCGTCCTTCGCCATGTCCACGCCGCTGCGCAGGTGGCGGGACAACGTGGCCAGGTAGAGCGTGTCGAACTGGGTGCCCTGCGCGGTCTTGAGCGCCTCGACGTCCTTGGCGGTCATCATGCCCGCCATCTTGTGCGTCTCGTGGGGGGCGTCGCCGGGGACCTGGATGTTCCACGTGCGCAGGTAGGTCGACATCTGCTCGATCTCACCCGCCTCCGCGGCGGCGATCCGGTCGGCCACGTCGACGACGAAGGAGTCCTTGGAGCGTTCGACGGCGAGCTTCGAGATCTCGATCGTCTGCCGGTGGTGGGGGATCATGCGCAACGAGAACGTCGCATCCGCCTCGTTGGCCGCCGGTTCGCCGGAGCCGCCCCCGCCGAACGCCGAACAGCCCGTCAGTGCCAGCAGCCCCAGCACCACGATGAGCAGACGCGCACGCATGAAGCCTCCCGTCCTCGGTTCCCTGCCGAGGCATACGGAGGGGCGTTCTGCCCGGTTCAGAAGTTCCGCTGGCCGAGCTGCTCGGTCACCGCGGACACCACGTCGGGGTGGCCGAGGGGCAGCGGTGCGGGGATGCGGTCGTCGGCGCTGTCGTCGCTGCGCGCGATGACGCGGGCGAACGGCGCGGTGACCTCGGTCTCCGGGTCCACCAGCAGGACCGAGTTCACGAGGTGCTCGTGCCGGCCCACCAGGTCGACGACGTCGGCGGCGAGGGGTCCGCTGCACACCACGTCGAGGCGCACCGGCGCGTCGTCGTCGTGGTGGGCGGCGAGCACCTTGTCCACTGTGGACTTCCACTCGGGTGCGGCGGGGACGCGCAGCCACACCACGCGCAGGGTGTCGGTGAACGGGCGCCAGGTGGCGGGGATGCCCTCGTGCGGGGCCTCGCCTGCTGGATCGATCACGAGGACCGTTGGGGCACCTGCGGGTCCGTCGACGACGACGCCGGGGCCACTGGCTCGGGAGGGCTGGTCGAAATCACGCATGACGCGGGGATTCCCCGTCCGGAGGCGACTTACTCGGCTGACAGGACCAGTTGTCCCGGTGGACCGGCTGGTGCGGAACTCGTCGAACTTCGCTCCGGGTGACTCCTTGACCACTTTCGAAACGTCGGTTTATGGTCTAGACCACACCGATACTTGATCGGCGAGCGATCAGAAACGCCGTCGGTTCCCGCCCCTGCAACGGGGGTCCACCCCGCCTGGGAACGATCCAAGGAGTTCGGAAGAATGAAACTCACCAGGAAAGCGGCGCTCGTCATGGCCGCGGTCCCCGCAATCGTGCTCGTCACGCCCGTCGGTTCGGCCAGTGCGCACGGGTACGTGTCGTCACCGCCGAGCCGGTCGGCGCAGTGTGCGCAGAAGACCGTTCCCTGCGGTGCGCCCACGTACGAGCCGCAGAGCGCAGAAGGCCCCAAGGGCCTGATGAACTGCAACGGAGCGCGCGGCGACTTCGACGAGCTCAACGACGACAGCAAGGGCTGGCGGGCCACCAGCACCGGCACCAGCCTGACGGTGAGCTGGACGTTCACCGCCCGCCACCGCACGCGCGACTACGAGTACTACATCAACGGCTCGCGCGTCGGGTACGTCAACGGCAACAACGCGGCTCCGACCGACCCGGTGCGGCACACGATCAACCTGAGCGGCTTCTCCGGCCGCCAGAAGATCTTCGCCATCTGGAACATCGCCGACACCGGCGCCGCGTTCTACTCCTGCATCGACGTCAACGTGAACGGTGGCGGCACCCCGCCGCCCACCACCACGCCGCCGACGACGCAGCCGCCGACGACCACCCCGCCCACCACGACCCCGCCGACCACGCAGCCGCCCGCGGGTGGCACGTGGGCCGCGAACACGTCCTACGCCGCGGGTGCCCAGGTCACCTACGGCGGCTCGACGTACCGCTGCCGGCAGGCGCACACCGCGCTGACCGGCTGGGAGCCGCCGAACGCGGTCGCGTTGTGGGAGAAGATCTGATCCGATGAGGCGCCTGGTGATCGCGGTCGCGGTCCTGGCGCTGGCGGGGTGCGGTGGAGGTGCCGCCGTGCCGGAGGCCCAGCAGCAACACCAGCAGGGCCACGGGCACGGTGCGGCGACCTCCACCGCACCACCTCCCGCTGCCACCGCGAGGTTCAACGACGCGGACGTCATGTTCGCGCAGATGATGGTCGCCCACCTGCAACAGGGCATCGACCTCGCGGTGGTGGCGAAGGCCATGGCCACCGCGCCGAAGGTCAAGGAGCTCGCCGGCGCGGTCGACGTGACCCAGCGCGAGGAGCTGGAGATGCTCAAGGGCTGGCTGAAGCTCTGGGGCAAGCCGGAGCAGCCGTCGAGCGACCCGAACGTGCACGCCGCCCACGGCGGCATGCCGCTGCTCGACGCCAAGGTCATCGCCGAGGTCAAGGACAGGAGCAAGGAGGAGTTCGACCTCGCCTACCTCAACCTGATGACCGGCCACCAGGGCGGCGCCGTCGAGATGGCGCAGACGGAGCTGAAGGACGGCTCCAACCCGGAGACCACCGCCTACGCCCAGCGCGTGCGGGACTCGCGGTCCGGTCAGATCCAGCAGATGCTGACGTTGATCAACGGGCAGTAGCCGGTCAGCGTCCGGTCAGCGGCCCGGTGTTGCCTGCCGGGCCATGGACGTGTTGATCTCGGGGGCCGGCGTGGCCGGCCCCGCACTGGCCTTCTGGTTGTCCCGCTTCGGGATCTCGGCCACGGTCGTCGAACGCGCGCCCTCGCTGCGGACCGGCGGCCAGGCCGTCGACTTCCGCGGCGAGGCGCACCTGTCCGTGCTGCGGCGGATGGGTCTGCTCGACGCCGTCCGCGCCGCCGCGACGACCCCGCGCGACATGGTGTTCCGCGGTGTCGACGGACGGGAGCGCGCCCGGCTGCCCGCGTCGTTCACCGCGGGTGAGGTCGAGGTCCTCCGAGGGGACCTGTCCCGCCTGCTGCACGACGCGAGCGCCTCGGACGCGGAGTACGTGTTCGGCGACTGGGTCACGGCGCTGCACGACGACGGCGCCGGCGTGGACGTGGAGTTCGCCCGCGGCCGGCCGCGGCGGTTCGACTTCGTCGTCGGCGCGGACGGGATGCGCTCCGGCGTGCGGCGGCTCACCTTCCCGGACTACCGGCCGCGGTTCCAGGGCTACTACTTCGCCCTCTGGCCCGCCGACGGCGACGACCGGGACCTGACCTGCGCGCCGGGGGTGCTCAGCGCACCGGGCTGGGTGCTGTTCAAGTCGCCGGTGCCGCCGGAGCTGCTGCCCGACGAGCTGATCGCGCCCGACGTCTACTTCGACTCGATCAGCCAGGTGCGGATGCCGGCCGTCAGCTCGGGGCGGGTCACCCTGCTCGGTGACGCCGGGTACGGCTCGACGCTGGGCGGCATGGGCACCGGGCTCGCGGTCGTGAGCGCGTACGTGCTGGCCGGGGAGCTGGCCGCGGGCGGTGACGCGTTCGCCCGCTACGAGGCCCTGGTCGGCCCGTACGCCCGTGGCTGCCAGGGCAACCCGGGACCGTTCCTCGCGCCGGGCACGCGGCTCGGCATGTGGGTGCGCGACCGGGTGTTCGGGTTCCTGGGCAAGGCGCCGGTGTTCGCGCGCATGGACCTCAGGGCCGCGACCGCGATCAAGCTCCCCGAGTACGCGCGAGTGCGCTGAGCGCCGCCTCCACCTGCTGCTTGGCGTTCGCGTGCATCCACCCGAACCCGAGCTCCCGGTCGGCGGCCAGCAGCAACCGCTCCGCCTCCGCCGGGTCGTCCCGGCGGCGGGCGATCTCCGCGAGACCCACGTGGGCCAGTGCCCTGGTCGCGGCGAGACCCGCGCGGGTCGCCAGGTCCAGCGCCTCGCGGTAGTCGCGTTCGGCGGCGTCCTGGTCGAGGTCGAGCAACCGGTCGGCGCGGCGGCCGCGCAGCTCGGCCAGCTCCTCGGTGGCACCCAGCTCACCGACGGCGCGCAGGGCCTCGTCGGTGAGGGCCAGCGCCTCGTGCGGGTCGTCGGTCAGGGTGGCGAGCACGTCGAGGACCTGGGCCGCGCCCCAGCGCTCACCGAGGTCCTGAAACCGGCGCAGAGCCTCCCGGGACCGTTCGACGGCCAGCGCGCGGTCGCCGTTCACCGCCCACTCGGTGTAGGCGGTGCTGAACGCGATCAGGCCCCGCACCCACGGGTCGGTGCTGTTCTCCACCGCCTCCTGCAACGGGGTGCGCGGGCGGTCGCGGTCGGGCGGCCCGGCCAGCATGGCCCACGCGATCAGCACGAACGGCTGGCGCACCGGGCCGCGCAGCTGCTCCAGGACACCGCGGACGCGTTCGGGTGCCGCCAGTGCCAGCAGGATCGCGTACTCCTCGCTCACCTGCTCGGGCACCACGCCGAGCAGGGTGCGCGCGATCGGCTCGACCTCGGTGCGGCTGCCCTTCACGTACAGGTACCAGGACAGGTCCGCGAGCAGGCGCAGAGCGGCCGCCGGCTCGTGGGCGGTGGTCCAGGTCAGCGCCTGCAGCAGGTTGGCGTGCTCCGCGCTCATCGCGGCGAGCCAGTGCAGCTGGCCGGGGCCGCGCAGCTCGGGGTCGGCGCGGCGGGCCAGTGCGCTGTAGAACGCGGCGTGCCCGGCGTCGGCGCGACCGTGCCGCGCGCAGAACTCGCGGATCGTCTCCAGCATGCGGTAACGGCCGTCGGCGGCTTCGACCAGCGACTTGTCCACCAGCGCTGCCAGCACCTCCAGGTCGTGCCCGCCCACCTCCTCCACGGCGTCGAGGGTGGCGCCACCGCTGAACGTCGCGACCGCGGTGGCGAGGTCGCGTTCGTCGGGCGTGAGCAGGTCCCAGCTCCACCCCACGACCGCGCTCAACGTCTGGTGGCGGGGTGCCGCGGCCCGGTTCCCCTTGGACAGCAGGCGGAACCGGTCGCCCAGCCGCCGCGCGATGTCCTCGGTGGTGAGGGTGCGGACGCGGGCGGCGGCCAGCTCGATGGCGAGGGGGAGGCCGTCGAGCTCGCGGCAGATGCGGTCGGTGTGCTCGTCGCGGGTGAACGACGGCCGCACGGCCCTGGCGCGCTGGACGAACAGCGCCACGCTCTGCTCGGGGTCGAGCGGCGGCACCGGGCACAGCGTCTCGCCGGTGATGCCCAGCGCCTCCCGGCTGGTCGCGAGGACCCGCAGCTGCGGGCACGTGCTGAGCAGGTGCTGGACCAGCCGCGCCGCCTGCTCGACGACGTGCTCGCAGTTGTCGAGGACGAGCTGGACCGCGCGGTCCTTCAGCGCGAGCGTCAGCCGTTCCTCCGGTGGCAGCACGGTTTCCTTGAGCCCCAACGCCTGCAGCGTCGCCGCGGCCACGTCGTGCACCGGTGCCAGGTCCACGAACACGGCGTCGTCGGCCGCCGCCCGCAGCGCGAGCCGGGTCTTGCCCGCCCCGCCCGGACCGGTGAGCGTGACCAGCCGGGCCTCGGTCAGTCCCGCGAGCCGCTCCAGCTCCGCCTGCCTGCCCACGAAACCGGTGAGCTGGGTGGGCAGCTCCCGCGGTGCCTGACCGCGCAGCAGCTGCACGTGGATCGCGCGCAGCTCGGCGGACGGGTCGGTGCCGAGCTCCTCGGCCAGCACGGCGCGGGCGTCCTCGAAGGCCTGCAACGCCTCGGCCGGCCGGCCCTGCTGGTGCAGCGCCTGCATCAGGAAACCGCGCAGCCGTTCGTCCAGCGGGTGCTGCCGCACGAGGTCCTGGATCTCCTGCACGTCCGCCCTGTGCAACCGGACTCGCGCGGCGATCAACCCGTGCGCGGCGCTCCGGCGTTGCCGTTCGAGGCGGTCGGCGTGCCCGGTCGCGGTCGTGCCGCCCAGTGCGGGCCCGCGCCACAACGCCAGCGCGTCGGCCAGCAGTGCCTCCGCCGCCTGCGGGTCACCCCGGTCGAGCGCCTGCTGCCCGGCCGCCGCCAGCGCCGCGAACCGGTGCGCGTCAACGGTGTCCGGGTCGAGCGCGAGGCGGTACCCGGCCGGGTGCAGCTCGACCAGCTCGGCCGCCCCGAGCGCCCGGCGCAGCCGCGACACCTGGCCCTGCAACGCGTTCGCCGCGTCGGACGGCGGTGCCTCGCCGTACAGCTCGTCGATCAGCCGGTCGACGGGCACGACCTCACCGGCCCGCAGCGCCAGCAACGCGAGCAGGGTGCGCGGCCGCGGACCGCCCACCGCGACCTTGCCCGCTGCGGTGCGGGCCTCCACCGGACCGAGGACGTCGACGTGCACCGGCTGATTCTGTCAGCGCGCGAACCGTCCCGGGCTGGTACCGAGCACGCGCCGGAAGTGCCGGGTCAGGTGCGACTGGTCGTGGAACCCGGCCAGCACCGCCGCCTCGGCCGCTGGCCGCCCCTCCAGCAGGTGCCGGCGGGCCAGGTCGACCCGCCGCCCGGTCAGGTAGCGGTGCGGCGGCAACCCGAACCGCCGGCTGAACGCGCGCACCAGGTGCGTGGGGCTGCTCTGCAGCTCGGCCGCCGCCTCCGCCAGCGTGAGACCTGCGGGCAGCGACGCGTCGAGCAGCTCCCGCAGCCGGTCGGCCAGCGTCGGGTCGGCGAACACCTGCGGTGCGGTCCCGGCGAAGTGGTGCGTGATCCGCTCGGTGATCAGCGCCAGCCGGCTCTGCGCCTCCAGCGGCTCGTCCAGCACCAGGTGCAGCTGGTCCACCCGCCTGCGCAACAAGGGGTCGACGAGCATGGGGGTGTCGACGGACTTGCCGACGAGCCCGGCGGGCAGCACGTCGCCGTCGAGGTACAGCACCCGTTTGCGGAAGCCCGACTCGTGCGCGGACCGGCCGTCGTGCGGCACGTGCGGCGGCAGCAGCGTCACCCCGTCGACCAGCGCGCCGTGTTCGTGCCGGTCCAGCTCGTAGCGCACCGCACCCGTGTCTATCAGCAACAACGTCCACGCGTCGTGCGTGTGCGCCGGGTAGACGTGGGTGGTGAACTCGGCGTGGAAGACCTCCCGGATGCCGTCCACCGCCGGGCGCCAGGCGGTGCTGCTCATGTCAGGAACGTACAAGACCGGCGGCGGCCCCACCCGCGATGGTGGACGCCATGTTCGACACCAAGATCGCTGTGCTGCTGCGGGACGACCTGGCCTCCTGGCAGGCGCTGAACGTCACCGCCTTCCTCGTCAGCGGCCTCCCGCAGGAGCTGCGCGGTGAGCCGTACACCGACGCCGACGACGTCACCTACCTGCCGATGTTCGGCCAGCCCGTCGTGGTCCTGCAAGGTGACCGGGACGTGCTCACGAAGGCCCACCAGCGCGCGCTGACCCGCGACCAGGCCATGTCGATCTTCACGGCCGACCTGTTCTCGACCGGCAACGACGCCGACAACCGCGCCGCCGTGCGCAAGGTGCACACCCGGGACCTCGACCTGGTCGGCCTCGCGGTGCACGGTCAGAAGAACGCGGTCGACAAGATCCTCAAGGGCGCGCGGATGCACCCCTGACCGATCCGAATTGGCCCAGAGAAGCAGTGCGTTCTTGTCCCAAGGTCAGGGCCAATCAGCGTCCTACGGTCGTTCCATGACCCGGCGACTCGCGTACGCGCAGCTGACCAACTCGATCGGTGACGGCGGCTTCCTCGTCTGCTCGGCCCTCTACTTCACGCTCGTGGCCGGCCTGAGCCCGGCGCAGGTCGGCCTCGGCCTCACCGTCGCGTGGGGCGTTGGCGCGGCGGCCGGTGTCGCACTCGGCTCGCTCGCCGACCGGTGGGGGCCGCGCACCACCGCGGTCGTGCTGGCGGCGCTGACCGCGGCGAGCATCGGCGTTCTGCTCGTCGCACGGGGCCACCTGGCGTTCGTGCTGGTCATGTGCCTGTACGCGAGCTTCCAGAGCGGGTTGCAGGCGGCCAGGCAGGCGTTGCTCGCGGGACTGACGACGCCCGAGGAGCGCACGCGGGTGCGGGCGCGGATCCAGTCGACGGCCAACGCGGGCATCGCGATCGGCGCGGCGGCGGGCGGGTTCGCGCTGCACCTCGGCACGGAGCTCGCCTACACGGCGGTGTTCGCGCTGGACGCCCTGAGCTTCCTCGCCGCCGCGGCGATCCTCGCGACATTGCCGGAGACCGCGACGACCCGTGCACCCGGCCGGTTCGAAGTGCTCAGGGACCGGCCATACGCGCTGGTCACGCTGGTCAATGCGGTGATGCTGCTGTACATGCCGCTGCTCAGCCTGGTCATCCCGCTGTGGATCGTGCAGCGCACCGAGGCGCCGACGTGGCTCGCGGCCGCGCTGCTGGTCCTCAACACCGCGGCCGTCGTCCTGTTCCAGGTCCGCATCGCCCGCCGGGCCACCGGGCTCACGCGGGCCGCGAGGCTGGTGCGGCACGCCGGGCTGGTGCTGGGCGCGTCCTGCGTGGTCTTCGCGGCCACGGCGTTCGGCATCGGGGCGTGGCCCGCGGCGGCGCTGCTGGTCGCGGCCGCCGCGCTGCAGGTGCTCGGCGAGATGATGCTCGCCTCCGGGGCCTGGGAGATCGGCTTCTCCCTCGCGCCCGCCGACCGCCAGGGCCAGTACCAGGGCTTCTTCGGCACCGGCACGGCGGTCGCGCGCATGGTCGGTCCGGCGCTGCTCACGACCGTCGTGCTCGGGTGGGGGAGCCTCGGCTGGCTGCTGGTCGGCGGGCTGTTCGTGCTGGCCGGCTACGCGATGGGACCGGCGGTGCGCTGGGCCCGCGAGAAGAACTCGACCAGCTCCGGCGCCATCACCGACGACCTGTACATGTGCGTCTGACCGGCCAGCGTGCGGTGCTCGGCGCCCTTGACGACCTCCGCGACGTTCTTCATCGCGTTGCGGAGGTACACGGGCGACTTGCCGCCGTCCATCGCGAGCGTCGGCACCTCGACGTGCCAGCGGTCAGCCGGCAGCGGCTCGCCACGGCCGTCGTCGCCGAGGATGCGCAGGTCCCACGGCAGCGTGTGCGCCACGGCCTTGAGCTTCTTCCACACCGGCGTCAGCTTCATGACCGCGACGGCGAAACCGGGCGTGCCGACGAGCTTCATGAACGACGACAGCGCGCCGGACCGGTCGCCGCGCGCGATGAGGTCGTCCACCGTCCGCACGTAGTCGGCGGGACGGGCCGGGTGGGTGTCGTCCACGACGAACGGCGCCTCGTAGACCGCGAGCCGGGTGATCGACGGCAGCCTCGACGCGGCTTCGAGCGCCAGCACCGCGCCGGAGGAGACGCCGAAGACGAACGCGGACCCGCCGGCCTCCCCGATGACGGCCTCGATGTCCTCCACCTCGCGCTCCAGCGACCACGGCGTGGCGCCGTCCCCGGTCTCGCCCCGGCCGCGGCGGTCGTAGGTGTGGACGGTGAAGTCCTTGTCCAGCACGGACGCGAGCTCCGTGCTGGGCCCGAACCTCCGATGGCACAGTGCGCCGTCGACGAGCAGCAGCGCGGGACCGGAGCCGGTGGTCGAGCAGGCGACCTGCGTGCCGTCGGCCGAGGTGGTGAAGCGGGTCATTTCTGCTCTCCCAGGGTGTTCTCGAACCAGAGCTGCCAGTCCTGTTCGGACTCGTCGCCCGTGAAGACGTGGTGCGCGGCGATCATCGGGCCGTGGAAGCCGCGCAGGAAGCGGTACATGCCGTTCTCGGTGCGCAGCCCGAGGGTGTGCGAGTTGCGGTGGTACTCCACGGCACCGGGGAGCTTCGCCTCGATCGCGTCGTCGAGCCTGCGCCACGCCTCGTCCCAGTCGGTGACCGCGGGCCCGAAGACGGTCAACGGCTGCGCGGTGCGGCCGGCGAAGTGGCCCAGGTACTCGACCAGCGTGCGCCAGAACAGCGCGCCGCCCAGCCGCATCGCCTCGAACTCGTCGGCCCAGTCGTCGCCGGGCAGGAAACCGCTCGTGACCATCCGCAGCACCGTGCTGCCGTGGTCACGGCCCTCGACCAGGAACTCGTAGGCGATGAACCGGCCGTCCCCGGCCTTGCCGCTGTCGTGCGCGAAGTGCTTCGGCGGGTCCCACGCGGTGACCTCCGAAGTCGGCCGGTAGGCGCCGAAGGCCATCGTGACCTGGCCGTTCCGCACCTCGTTGCGGCCCATGTACCACGAGTCGATGCCCGGCCCGGTGGCGATCGCCTCCCAGACCTCGTCGACCGAGGCCGGTACCTCGGCGCTGTCGGTCGCTTCGAACGCGTGGCCCATCAGCTGCTCTCCCTCTCCTGCGGCATGGTGTCATCCTGCCGCCGAAGAAACTTGTCGTCAAGAAGAAAAAATTTGTCGGCTAAGGGAGTGCAGGCGTAGGCTCGGAGGATGGCTGACGGTGATGACCGTCCCGGTCCGCTCGGTCGCGACGAGCGGCTGGCCGTGGACCTCGGCGACGCCGGTTCGAGTGCGTGCTTCCTCGACCTGGTCTGCCCCGAGTGCGGGCGCGTCACCACCGACGCGGACGCGCCCGGCTGCGCCGCCTGTCAGACGCCCGCGCCCAGCTGATGCGCGTGGGTGGAGCTGATGTCGTAGGCGACACCGCAGAACGTGCACTGCATCCCGTACTTGCGGCTGATCGTGAACAGCGGGATGAAGAAGACCGTGGGCTTCGTGACCCGGCGCGTGAGGCTGTGCGCCGCCTGGTGACCGCAGTGACCGCACACCAGCGTCAGCATGACGAGCTGCTGGACCGTCGTTCGCCAGCCGAAGATGACCATCCGCGTGCTCCCTGGGGGTTGGGGTTGTCCCTATGACGTCCCGCGGGCCCGCTGAGTTGCAGCCGGTCCGCCATCTTCAGAAGGTGGACAGGTGGACGACCTGTTGCGACCCTGGCGGCCCGACGACGCCCCCGTGCTCCTCGCCGCCGCCCGCGAATCCCTGATGGACCGCCAGTTCACCACCGAGATCACCTCCCTGGAGGACGCCGTCTCGTGGATCGACCTGCTCGCCGTGCGGCGCGTGGACGACGTGGCCTACACCTTCGCCGTGCTCCTGGACGGCGAACCGGCCGGGAACATCGCCGTGTCGAGTGTGGAACGACGCCACCAGACCGGCTGGGTGTCGTACTGGGTGCGCGAGCACGCACGCGGCAGAGGACTCGCGACCCGCGCCTGCCGCGCGGTCAGCGACTGGGCGTTCACGGAGCTCGGGCTGTTCCGCCTGGAGCTCGCCCACCGGGTGGACAACCCCGCCTCCTGTCGCGTGGCCACCCGCGCCGGCTACGCGGTGGAAGGCGTCGAACGGGGCCGGCTCCTGCACGACGGGCAGCGGTTCGACGCGGAACGGCACGCCCGGCTCGCCACTGATCGGGTGTGAGGTTCACCGCGCGGGCAACGCGGGTAACCGCTGACATGAGCGACGTGCAGGACGAGTTGCTGCGGACGCTGACCAAAGTCGCGAACGCGTTACGCAGCGAAGGGATTCCATTCGCCCTGACCGGAGGGTGCGCCGGCTACGCGCGCGGCGGCCCGACGAGCGAGCACGACGTCGACCTGCTCGTGCGCGAGCAGGACGCGACGGAAGCCGTGCGGGTGCTGGTCGCGCGCGGGCTGAGGGCCGCGGAACCGCCGGAGGACTGGCTGCTGAAGGTCTACGACGGCGACTCGCTGGTGGACCTGCTGTTCCGGCCCAACGAGCGGCCCGTGACCGACGACCTCCTCGCGATGGCCGAGGAGATGCCGGTCGGTTCGGTCATGCTGCCGGTGATGCCGGCGACGTACGTGCTGATCAGCAAGCTGCTGGTGCTCGACGGGCACCGCTGCGACTTCAGCGAGCTGCTGCCGTTCGCCCGCGCGCTCAGAGAGCAGATCGACTGGCAGCAGGTGCGCGACGAGACCAAGAACTCGCCGTACGCGGAGGCGTTCCTGGTGCTCATCGAACGCCTGGACATCATCGGGAGGGACCATGGGCTCCGAGCAGTACCTCGCGGCGAATCTGCGTAGGGCGGTCGCGGAGGACCCGAGAACGGCCGAGCTCGGTGTGCGCGTCACCGTGCGCGGCGACAACGTGATGCTCTCCGGCGACGTCGCGTGCGCGGACCGCAAGGCCGCGTTGGAGGAGGTGCTGCACGAGGCAGCGCCCGAGCTGACGATCCTCAACGACGTGCGCGTGACACCGGCCGGTGAACCGGAGGGTGAGGAGGACCTGCGATGATCCGGATCGCCGCCGTCGGCGACGTCCACCTGGGCGAGGACATGCGCGGCCACCTGCGGCCCGCGCTGGAGAAGGTCGGCGAGCACGCCGACGTGCTGCTGCTGGCCGGTGACCTGACCCGGCACGGCACGGTCGCCGAGGCCGAGGTCGTCGCCGACGAGTTCGCGGACCTCCCGGTGCCCGTCATCGCCGTGCTCGGCAACCACGACCACCAGGACGACAAACCGCTCGAAGTCACCAAGACGTTGCAGGACAAGGGCATCCACGTCCTGGAGGGCACGACCTTCGAAACGCGCATCAACGGCTGCACCCTCGGTGTCGCCGGGGTGAAGGGCTTCGGCGGCGGGTTCGCCGGCAAGTGCGGCAGCGCGTTCGGTGAACGCGAGATGAAGGCGTTCATCCAGCACACCTGCGACATCGCCGGGACGCTGGAAAGCGCACTGTCCGAACTGGACACCGACATCAAGGTGGCGCTCACGCACTACGCGCCGGTGCCCGACACGTTGCGCGGCGAGCCACCGGAGATCTACCCGTTCCTCGGCTCGTACCTGCTCGGCGAGGCGATCGACAAGACCGGCACGCACCTCGCGATCCACGGGCACGCGCACTTCGGCACCGAACAGGGCATGACCCCCGGCGGCGTACGGGTCCGCAACGTCGCCCAGCCGATCATCCGCTCCGCCTACGCGGTGTACGTGCTCGAAGGGGCGTCGGCATGACCGTCGGAGACTTCATCGTGCAACGCCTGCGCGACTGGAAGGTCGCGCAGGTGTTCGCCTACCCCGGTGACGGCATCAACGGCATCGTGGCCGCGTTCGGCAAAGCGGACAACGACCCGAAGTTCATCCAGACCCGGCACGAGGAGATGGCCGCGTTCGCCGCCGTCGGCTACGCCAAGTTCAGCGGCGACGTCGGCGTGTGCCTCGCGACCTCGGGACCGGGCGCGATCCACCTGCTCAACGGCCTGTACGACGCGAAGCTCGACCACGTGCCGGTCGTCGCGATCGTCGGCCAGACCGCGCGCACCGCGCAGGGCGGCAGCTTCCAGCAGGAGGTCGACCTGCACGCGCTGTTCCGCGACGTCGCCTCGTTCCTGATCGACGTCACGGTGCCCGAGCAGCTGCCGAACGCCCTCGACCGGGCGTTCCGCACCGCCGCCACCGAACGCGCGCCTGCCGTGGTGATCATCCCGAACGACGTGCAGGAACAGGAGTACGAACCTCCCAAGCACGAGTTCAAGCACATCCCGTCCAGCCCGCCGTCCCGGCCGTCGTCCGTCGTCGTGCCTGCCGACGACGAGGTGCGCCGCGCCGCCGAGGTCCTGAACAGCGGCTCGAAGGTCGCCATCCTGATCGGTCAGGGCGCGCGCGGTGCCGCCGCCGAGGTCGGCGAGGTCGCGGAACTGCTCGGCGCCGGCGTCGCGAAGGCGTTGCTGGGCAAGGACGTCCTGTCCGACGACCTGCCGTACGTGACCGGGTCCATCGGCCTGCTCGGAACACGACCGAGCTACGAGCTGATGCGCGACTGCGACCGGCTGCTGATCGTCGGGTCGAACTTCCCCTACTCGCAGTTCCTGCCGAAACCCGGTGCCGCGCGGGGAGTGCAGGTCGACGCCGACGGCAGCACCATCGGCATGCGCTACCCGACCGAGGTCAACCTCGTCGGTGACGCCCGCGCGACGCTGCGCGCCCTCATCCCGTTGCTCGAACGGAAGACCGACCGCTCGTGGCGCGAGACGATCGAGAAGAACGTCGAACGCTGGTGGGAGGTCCTGGAACGGCAGGCGCTCGTCCCGGCCGACCCGGTCAACCCCATGCGGATCGTGCACGAGCTGTCCCAGCGCCTGCCGCACAACGCGATCGTCACCGCCGACTCCGGTTCCGCGACCAACTGGTACGCGCGCCTGCTGAAGATCCGCGGCGACGTGCGGTCCTCGCTGTCCGGCACGCTGGCCACCATGGGCTGCGCCGTGCCGTACGCCCTCGGCGCCGCGTTCGCCCAGCCGAACCGGCCGCTCATCGCACTCGTCGGCGACGGCGCGATGCAGATGAACGGCATGGCCGAACTCCTCACGCTGCGGCACCACAACATCCGCTGCGTCGTGTGCGTGTTCCACAACAACGACCTCAACCAGGTCACCTGGGAACTGCGCGCCATGGGCGGCGCCCCGAAGTTCGAGCCGTCCCAGGACCTCCCGGACCTCTCGTACGCGCAGTTCGCCCGGTCCATCGGCCTGCAGGGCATCGAGGTCGACGACCCCGACCAGCTCGGCCCCGCCTGGGACACCGCACTCGCCCACGAGGGCACCACCGTCCTCGACGTGCGCTGCGACCCGGACGTGCCACCGATCCCGCCACACGCCACGTTCGAGCAGATCAAGGACATGACCGAAGCAGTGCTGCGCGGCGACCCCGACGCCTGGGGCCTCATCACGCGCGGCCTGCGCACCAAGATCCAGGAGTTGCTGCCGTGAAGCTCGGTTACTTCCTCTCCTCAGAAGAACACGGCCCGCGCGAGCTGGTCCGCAACGCCCGCCTGGCCGACCAGCACGGCTTCGAGGCCCTGTGGATCTCCGACCACTACCACCCGTGGAACGACGAACAGGGCCAGTCCCCGTTCGTCTGGGGCACCATCGGCGCCCTCTCCGAAGCCGTGTCCATCCCGATCACCACCGCGGTGACCTGCCCGACCGTCCGCATCCACCCGGCCGTCATCGCCCAGGCCGCCGCCACCGCCGCGGTCCAGTGCGAAGGCCGCTTCGTGCTCGGCGTCGGCAGCGGCGAGGCCCTGAACGAACACGTCCTCGGCGACCACTGGCCGTCCGCCGACGTGCGCCTGGAGATGCTGGAGGAGGCCATCGGCATCATCCGCACCCTCCACCAGGGCGAGGAGCTCACCCACCACGGCAAGCACTACACCGTCGAGAACGCCCGCATCTACACCCTCCCCGACCGCCCGGTCCCGATCTACGTCTCCGCCTTCGGCCCGAAAGCCGTCCGCCTCGCCGCCCGCGCCGGCGACGGCTACATGTGCGTCGGCCCCTCCGGCGACCTCCTGGAGAAGTACCGCGCCGAAGGTGGCCGCGGCCCCTCCCAGAGTGCGCTCAAGGTCTGCTACGCACCGTCCGAAGAGGACGCCGTCACCACCGCGCACCGCCTGTGGCCCAACGACGGCCTGCCCGGTGAGCTCGCCCAGGTCCTCCCGACCCCGCGCCACTTCGAACAGGCCTCCCAGCTCGTGACCCCCGACATGATCCGCGAGTCGATCCCGTGCGGCCCCGACCCCGAGCGCTACGCCGAGAAGGTCAAGGAGTTCGTCGACGCCGGGTTCGACGAGCTGTACGTCCAGCAGATCGGGCCCGACCAGGAGGCGTTCTTCGAGTTCTGGGCCAAGGAGGTCGTGCCGCTCCTCGAGGTGTGAGCGGGCTGCTTTCGCGGTTGGTGCCGCCCTTCGAAGTCGGAGCCGGTCCACGAAGTGTGGGCCGGCTCCTCGAAGTTTGAACGGTCCACCGCCGGGAACACGGGTCCCATGAGGAGGTTCTGGCGCGAGCACAGCCTGACGCTCGTCTTCGGCGGGCTCTTCCTCGCCGCACTGGTCGGTCAGCTCCTCGCGGGCCACGCCGACCACAACGACCGCCAGGCCGCGCTCGGCCAGCCCCTCCTGACCCTCGGCTCCTACCTGGTCTCCGCGGACTTCCTCGTCGACGTCGTCGAGAACTGGCAGTCCGAGTACCTCCAGTTCTTCCTCTACGTGTGGGCCACCGTCTGGCTCGTGCAACGCGGCTCCCCGGAGTCCAAACCCGCCGACAAGACGGGCCCGGGGTCCGACGAGGACCAGCAACTCGGCGCCCACACCACCGAGTCGTCCCCGCGCTGGGCCCGTGCCGGCGGCTGGCGCACCTCCCTCTACTCGAAGTCGCTCGGTCTCGCGATGCTGACGCTGTTCCTCTTCTCGTGGACCATGCAGTGGGTCGCCGGGTGGTTCGCCAACAACTCCGACCCGCTGGCCACCCGGATGGGACTGTTCGAGTACTTCCTGAGCTCGGACTTCTGGAGCCGGTCGTTGCAGAACTTGCAGTCGGAGTTCCTGGCGATTGCCTCCATGGCTTTCTTGAGCGTCTACCTGCGGCAGCGCGGATCACCGGAGTCGAAGCCCGTCGGGGCGCCGCACTCGGTGAGCGACCGGTCGGGGTGAGGGCACGGCGGGTCAAGTCCGCCGGGCGCAAGAACCCCCCAGCCACCTGCCAAAACAGGCGGGCGTGACGAGAGCCGGAAGCCCTCGTCACGCCCTCCTGCCAGGCAGCGCGACCACCTTCTCGGGCCGTCGCCGCCGCCTTAGGCGAGGATCTCGCCGACCGTGCCCGCGCCCACGGTCTTGCCGCCCTCGCGGATCGCGAACCCGAGACCGGTGTCCATCGCCACCGCCTTGCCGAGCTCCACGGTGACCTCGACGGTGTCACCGGGCAGGGCCGGCGCGTCGAGGTGCACCACGCCCACCACGTCGCCGGTGCGGAAGTGGAACTGCGGGCGGTAGTTCGTGGCGATGCCGGTGTGCCGGCCGCCCTCCTCGTGCGACAGCAGGTACACCGACGCGCGGAAGCGGGTGTGCGGGGCGACGGTGCCGGGCCGGGCCAGGACCTGGCCGCGGCGGACGTCGCCGCGGCGGACGCCGCGCAGCAGGACCGCCGCGTTGTCGCCCGCCTGGGCCTGGTGCATCGGCTTGCCGAAGGTCTCGATGCCGGTGGCGACGGACGTCACCGCGGCGCCGAGGCCGATCACCTCCACCTGGTCGCCCAGGCCGAGCACGCCGCGTTCCACCGCGCCGGTCACGACGGTGCCGCGGCCGCTGATGGTCAGGACGTTCTCGACCGGCATCAGGAACGGGCTCGTCACGTCCCGCTCCGGCACGGGGACGTGGGTGTCCACGGCCTCCAGCAGCGCCAGCACCGACCGCGTCCACACCGGGTCGCCCTGCAGCGCCCGCAGGCCCGAGACGCGCACCACCGGGGTGGCGTGGCCGTCGAAACCGTAGCGGGACAACAGGTCGCGGATCTCCAGCTCCACCAGGTCGAGCAGCTCGGGGTCGGTGACCGCGTCGGCCTTGTTCAGCGCCACCACCACGTGCGGCACGCCCACGCGCCGCGCCAGCACCACGTGCTCGCGGGTTTGCGGCATGGAGCCGTCCTCGGCGGAGACCACCAGGATCGCGCCGTCGAGCTGCGCCGCACCCGTGATCATGTTCTTCACGTAGTCGGCGTGGCCGGGCATGTCGACGTGGGCGTAGTGCCGCGTCGGCGTCTCGTACTCGACGTGCGCGATGTTGATGGTGATGCCGCGGGCCAGCTCCTCCGGGGCGCGGTCGATGCGGTCGAACGCGGTGAAGGACGTGGCCGACGGGTCCACTTCGGACAGGACCTTGGTGATGGCGGCGGTCAGGGTGGTCTTGCCGTGGTCGACGTGACCCATCGTGCCGATGTTGAGGTGCGGCTTGGCGCGCACGAACTCCTGCTTCATCATTCCCTCGAGAACACAGCCGGGTTGCCCAGAACCGATCGACCACCACGACCCTCCCCCAGCGGTCCTGGAGGAACGGACTGGAGAAGGGTCAGAGTCGGGCGCCGACCGGCTGTGCCGAGGCGACGGCGAGCGCGCCCGCAGGAACACCTGCGTGCATCGCGTTCTCAGCCGTCACGAACATGCCGCAGATCGTGGCAGACTCACAGATCCGCTGTCACCCGGTTTTCCGCGAGCCTGATCAACGCCCGCGCGGCCGGGCTGTGCGGGCCGCCGGTCCGCCACGCCAGCGCCAACCGGCTGTGCGGCACCGGGTCCGTGATCCGCACCGGGTGCAGACCGGACACCATCGAGCCCGCCAGGATCGCCGGCCCGAGACCGCGCTGCGCCAGCGTGATCACCATCGGCGGCGCCGAGGCCTCGAACGCGATCCGCGGCCGCCGCGCGCCGCAGGCCGCGTCCAACGCCCCGCGCAGGCCCGTCCCGACCGGCAGGCTGATCAACCCGCGTTCCAGCAGCTCGTCCAACGGCACCGATTCCCTGCCGTACCAGGGATCTGACTCCGACACCGCCGCCACGAGCGGCTCGTCGGCCAGCACCCGCACCGACAACCCGGCCGGCGTCCCTCCCGCGTACCCGACGAGCGCGAGGTCGAGCCGTCCCTCCACAAGAGACTCGACCAGCTCGTCGGAGTTGGCCTCCGCCAACGTGATCTCCACGCCCGGATGCGCCGAGTGGAACGCCGACAGCAGCTCCGGCAGGTCCTCGATCCCGCACGACACCACCATCCCCACCCGCACGGTCCCGCGCACCAGCCCGGCCAGCTCCTCCACGGTCCGCCGCGCCGACTCCACCGACCGCAACGCCGCCCGCGCCAGCGGCAGCACCGCCGCGCCCACGTCGGTCACCGTCACCGACCGCCCCGACCGGTCCAGCAGGTCGTGCCCGAGCTCGCGCTCCAGCCGCCGGATCTGCGCGCTCACCCCGGGCTGCGCGACGTGCACCCGTTCCGCGGCCCGCGTGAACGACCCCTCCTCGACGACCGCGACGAAGTACTCAAGCTGCCGAAGCTCCATAACGAATGATTCTAGTCATGAGCACAACCAGCTCTTGGACATATAACCGCAGCTCAACAACGATGAGATCATGCACATCCTGCACCCAGGAGACGCCGGCTACGACGACGAGCGCAGCGGCTTCCAGACCGGCCTGCGCCACGAACCGCAGGTCGTCTTCGCCGTGGAGACCGTCGACGACGTCGAGAAGGCGGTCGAGTACGCCGACACCAACGGCCTGCCGTGCGCGGTGCAGGCCACCGGCCACGGCCTCACGACCCCCACCACCGGCGTCCTCATCTCCACCAGGCGGATGAACGCCGTCCACGTCGACCCGGACCGCCGCACCGCTACCGTCGAGGCCGGCGCGGTCTGGCAGCAGGTGCTCGACGCCGCCGCCCCGCACGGCCTCGCCCCGCTCAGCGGTGACGCGGCCGGCGTCGGCGTCGTCGGCTACACCCTCGGCGGCGGGTACGGGCTGCTCGCCCGCGAGTTCGGCCTGGCAGCGGACCGTGTCCTGGGCACGACCGAGGTCGGCGATGTTGTGACGACGATGGAGTTCGAGCTTCTGCCTGTGAACCGGGTTCACAGCGGTGAGATGTACTTCGACGCGACACACGCGGAAGCGGTGTTCGACGCGTTCCACGGCTGGGACCTGCCCGACCACGTCACACCGCAGCTCGCCACCATCGCGTTCCCCGACCTGCCGATGCTCCCGCCACCGCTCCGGGGCAGGAACACCGTGCGCATCACCTTCGCGAGCACGCGGCCGTTCGACGTCGAGGGCCTGAAGGTCGCGCCACGCCTCACCGAGGACTTCGGTGTGAAGCCGTTTCACAAGGCGCTCGGCGCACAACTGCCGCCACACACCTACCAGGGCGACAACGTGCTGCTCGGCGAACTGCCCGCGGAGACGTTGCACAGCGTCCGCGTGAAAGCCGCCACCGCCGACGTCCCGATCTTCCTCGGCCTCCTCCCGCTCGGCGCCGGCATCGGCGGGCCCGCCTCCCACCTGCTCAAGCTGATCTCACCGAGGCTGGGCGCCGAACGGGCGCACGCCGAGGTGTTCGACCTGGTCCGGCCCTTCGTCGTCGGCCGGTCGCGCAACTTCCGCTTCGCCGTGCGCTGACGACCATGACGCCCTCGCCGACGTCCGGCGCACGGCACCCGACCGCAGGAGCAGGAACGCAGGCGGATCGCCTGGGACGTCCACGACGACACCCTCCAGGTCATGATCGCCGTCGGCCTGCGGCTCCAGCTACTCGCCCGCACGCTCCCCGACGAGCACCGCCACACCGCCGAACAGCTCGACGACGACGTGCGCGAGGCCGTCGTGCGCGAGGCCGTCGACCGGCTGCGCGACCTGGTCCTCCAGGTCCGCCCGCCCGGCATCGAACGCGGCCATCACCGCCCTCCGCATCTGCCAGGAGGCGCTCACCGACGTCCGCAAGCACGCGCGGGCCGCGGCGGTGCTCGTGGACATGTCCACTGTGGACCTGGGCTTCCTCGTGCGGGTGACCGGCGACGGCGTCGGACTGCCCGCCGGCGCCCAGGTAGCCGGGCACTTCGGGCTGGTCGAGACGCGCGAACACGCCGAGGCGGCCGGTGGCCGGTGCACCGTCGTGCGACCGCCCGACGGAGGGACCCTCGTGGAGTTCTGGCTGCCGGATGTGCGACCGTGATCTCCGAGCGCCGACCGGGGAGGCAGGGCGGTCGCCGCCGTTCGACGGAGGGGTTTGCAATAGGTTGTGGTCCGAAAGCAACAGCCGTAACGTCGATGACGCAGCCGGGTTCAGCAGCGTGCTCGGAGTCAGGGTCATACGCGCTTCGGCCACCGGGGAGTGCTGGTGAACGAAGATCAGTTCAATGAGTCGCCGCTGCTGACCGTGCGAGCGGACGAGGTCGCCGGGGTGGTGGTCGTCGCGGTGGAGGGTGAGATCGACGTCGACACCGCGGACGTCGTGCTGGACGCGCTGCGCCTGGGCTTCGAGACGAGCGGGTCGGCCCTGGTCGCCGACCTGACCGAGGTCAGCTTCTTCGGGTCGACCGGCATCTCGACCCTGATCACCGCCCACGAGCTCGCCGACGAGCACGGCAAGGACCTCCGCGTCGTGGCACCGCACCGGGCTGTGCGCAGGCCGTTGCAGGTCACCGGGGTCGCGGACGTCCTCCTGCTGCACGACTCGGTGCCGGAGGCCCTCACCGCGCTGAAGCCGGTGCCCAGCGAGTGACCCCCGCCGGGCACCCGCGCGCCTAACCGGCCAGGTCGACCAGCCTGGGCACCACGTCCGCGGGCGACGGCATCGCCGCGATCTCCAGCCGGATGCGCTCCACGGCGTCGTGCACGGCCGCGTCGTTCAGCAGCTTCGCCGCCGTCTCGTGCACGGCGTCGGCGGTGAACTGGTCGTCGACCAGGTGGGAACCGAGGTTCTCCGCCGCCACCAGCTCGCCGTTGCGGAACTGGTCGGCGCCCTGCGGCAGCACGAGCTGCGGCACCCCGGCCGTCATGGCGCTCACCGTGGTGCCGCTGCCGCCGTGGTGCACGACGAGATCCGCGTGCGCGAGCAGATCCGCCTGGGGCACCCACGACAGGACGTGCACGTTGTCCGGCACGCCGTCGACCAGCGACGCCTCCACCAGCGGTCCGGTGGCGACGAGGACCTCGGCGTCCAACCGGGACAGCCCGGCGATCGCGCGCTGGATCAGCTCAAGACCCGCGAACGCCGTGCCGAACGTCAGGTACACCAGCGGCCTGCGGTGTTCGAGCACCCAGTCCGGCAGCGGCTGCGGCTCGGCGAACGGCACCGGCCGCACCGGGATGCGCTCGACGCCCCTCAGGTGGTCGAGGTCCTGCAACGACGGCGGGAAGATGTCGAGATAAGGCGAACCGAGACCGAAGTTCTGCCCATTCGGCAGCGTTATGCCGAGTTCCGCGAGGTACGCCAGCAACGGGTCCACCATGGTCGCCGGGATCATCTGGTCGTCGACCTTGCCGAATCCGTGGCACACGGTCGGAATTCCCGCCTGCATGGCCGCGATGCCCGCACCGGGGTTGATGATCTCGAAGACGACGAGGTCCGGCTTGTCCCTTTCCATGACCGGCGCCAGGTCCTGGGCGTAGGCGCGGGGGAGCACCGAACCGAAGGCGTCCGAGGCGGTCTGCCGCAGCATGTCGCGGGTGAACCGGTCGGTGCCGTGCAGGCTGTTGGCCTGGTGGAACGCGTCGAAGATGCTCAGGCCCGCATCGACGACCGTGAACCCCAGCGGCGCCAGCGGGGCGTGGAAACCGGAGTCCACGGCGTAGAGGACGTCATGTCCCTGCTCGCGGGCGGCGACCGCGAGCGGGAGCAACGGATAGGTGTGTCCGTGCGAGCCCAGGCTCGAGAAGAGAATGCGCACGCGATCACAGTAGGTGCTGCCCCGTGGAACCGGGTGCGGTTCAGCTTGCTCGATCTAGGTGATGATGTTTTCCCATTCGGCGGCAATATTGGCGGGTGAAGGCATCTTCGCGAGTTCGGTGCTCACCTCCAGCGCGGCCGCCTGCAGAGCCGGGGCGGTGATCAGCGCGGTCAGCAGTTCCGGGGTGACGTCACCGGCCGCCGCCTTCAGCCCGGCGCCGCGCTCGGCGACCGCGGTGGCGTGCACCGTCCGGTCGCCGGGGCCGGGCTCGACCAGCTGCGGGACGCCCGCGGCCAGCGCCGCCAGCAGCGTGCCCGCGCCGCCGTGGTGGACGATGCCGTCGCAGAACGGCAGCACCGCCGGGACGGGCACCCAGCCGGTGGTGCGCACGTTGTCCGGCAGCCCGCCGGTGCGGTCCGGGCGGACCAGCACGAACTCGGCGTCGACGTGAGCGGCGGCCCGCACCACCGCGGCCATCATCGCTCCGGCACCGGGACCCGGCGCGGTGCTGCGGCTGACGAGGATGCGCGGCGTGCCGGACGGTTCGGCGAGCCAGCCCGGCACGTCCCCCGCGCCGCTGTGCGGCACGAACCGCATCGGCCGGCCACCGGGGAACTCCGCGAGACTCGCGGGAGCGGTGCGCAGAACCGTTGCGGGAGAACGGGTCTCGGCGTCCATACGAGCGCTGACGGCGGCGGTGAGCCGCAGCCCGTCGAACAGCGAGACGTCCTGCACGACCGACGGCACGCCCAGCGCCGAACCCGCGGCGGCCAGCGGTTCGTGCAGCACCACGTCCGGGCGCCAGCGTGCGGCGAGCTCCCGCAACGGTGCCGTCATCGCGTTGCCGACGGCGCCGAAGAGGCGGGAGACGAACCCCAGCTCACCGCTGCCCCGCAGCTCCCTGCGCGCCACCAGCGGGTGCGTGACCACGATCCGGGCCGCGATCCGGCCGAAGTGGACCCCGGCCGGGACGACGTCCTCGACCGGCAGGCCCGACTCCGCGGCCTTCAGCGCCTCACCACCGGTGGCGACGACCACCTCGTGACCGGCCTCGCGCAGCGCCAGCGCCAGCGGCACCAGCGGGAAGACGTGCCCGAGCAGAGGGGCCGACACCACGAGAACACGCATATGGCCAGGTTAGACGCGTTGGGTGAGAGCAGTCTGAGAACAACGCCGCGAGGGCCGTGCCCCTGGGGAGCACGGCCCTCGCGGTCCGGTGTCACTTGGCCATGTCGAACCAGTTGAAGGCCTCGACCATCGGACGGGTGGTGCCGACGTAGCGCGGACCGGTCAGCTCCCAGCGGGTCACCGTGCGGTACGTGCCGGGCTGCAGCGACTCGTCCACCTCGGTGTTCTCGTCGTCCGCGACCGCGACGTACTGCTTGATCGACTTCTTGGTCAGCGTCACGTCGAGCGCCTCGTAGGCGGACTGGGTCTTCAGGTAGTCGCCCTCGCCGTGGTCCCCCGCACGGCCCGGGTCGGCCAGCTTCAGCTGGACCGTGTTGCCGCCGAAGGAACCCGTGGCGGACACGACGGTCACGATGTGACCACCGCTGCGCTGCAGGGACCCGGTCGTCGGGCCCTCCTTGTAGCGGCCGTAGACGAGCTGCAGCGGGCCCTCGTTGAGCTTCTTGGCGAGCTCACCGGCGAAGTCAGGGGAGTTCTTGGTGTCGACCGCGCCCGTCGTGGTGGTCCAGCCGGCGTCACGGGCCGGCTTGGTGGCGATGGTCCACGCCGTGCGCAGGTTCGTGAGGTTGGTGCTGCCGTTGTACTTCGCGTCGACGCCGATCCGGCCGATCGAGTTGGTGATCACGCCGTAGTCGGCCTGGTCCTTCGGGTTCAGGTTGGCGACCTTGGTGGTGATCCAGCCGACCGGGGCGTCCTTCTCGTGAGCCCAGTAGTGCAGGACGTTGTAGAGCGAGGTGGGGCCGCAGTAGGCGCCGCCGTTGTTCTCCAGCCCGGCGCGGAACTGGTCCACGTCGCTCACACCGCACTTGCGGATGGTGAAGTCCGGTCCGGCCAGGTCGGAGGCGCTCACACACGGCGGCGGCGTGCCGATGACCGGGTCGGCCGACGCCATCGGGGCGAAGACGGAGGCGATGGTGGCGGTCGCGGCAGTGACGATCAGAGCGTTGCGGATCATGTCGGTGTCCCCTTCGAGTTCCTGTGTTCCCCTGCGGTGGCACAAGATTCGCCGAGGCGGACCCCCAAGGGCATGAGGGGAGAACCCTCAACCCTCCAGCGCGGAAGTTGGGTGTATCAGGGACACCCCCACGTGCATCTGCTTCAGGCGAGAACGCGGGAGAGGTCCCTGCGACCCGCGATCCCGAGCTTCGTGTAGATGCGGCCGAGGTGGTTCTCCACCGTCTTCGGCGTCACGAACAGCTCCTGCGCGATCTCCCGGTTCGCCCGCCCCGCCGCGGCCAGGTCGGCCACCCGGCGTTCCGAGGCGGTCAACGCCTCCGCACCCACCACGACCTGCCGGCGCGGCCGGTCGCCGAGCGCCTCCAAGGCCTCGGTGGCGCGCGTCCGGAGCACCGCGGAGCCGCACTCACCGGCCAGCTCGATCGCCTTGTGCAGCGGTTCGCGCCCGTCGGAGCGCTTGCGGGCCACCCGCAGCGCCTCGCCGAGGTCGACCAGCGACCGGGCCAGCTCCAGACGGGCGGGGGAGCCCTCCAGAACCTCGACGGACTCCGTCAGCAGGTCCAGGCGCGCGGTGGCGTCGGCGTGGGCGAGCAGCCGCAACGCGGCCCCCACCTCGGTGGCGGCCCCCCACGCGCGGGCGACCTCCAGCTGTTCGGTGGCGAGCTCCACCGCCAGCTCGTGCTCACCCAGCAGCAGCGCGGCCCTCGTCGCCGGTGCGCGCCACGGGATCGTGGGCGGGTCGACGTGCACCTCGTGCATCGCGTCGCGTTGGCGGTAGGCCTCGAACATCGCCTTGCGCGGGTCGTTCTCCGCCAACGCGATGAGCGCGCGCACCTCGTGCAACCAGATCGTCGGCATAGTTGGGCGTGCGTGGGCGTGTGCCCGGTCGAAGGCGTCGATGAGCGACGCTGCTGCTGTCGTGTCGCCACGTTCCAGTGCGGCGTACACGGCGAAGTGGGTGGAGGTCGCGCGCAGGCTGATCACCGTGGACGTGGGGTCCTCCTGGGCGACGGCGGCCAGCGCGGCCTCGGCCTCCGCCTCGACCGCGCGCATGGTGCCTTTGCGCCAGCTCAGGAACGAGGTCGCGTTCGCCACCATCGCGAACTCGATCGGTGAACCGTGGGTGCGCACCTTGAGCCGTGCGCGTTCGATCTCCCGTTGCGCCGTGTCGACCCCGTCCGCGGCCATCAGCGCGAGGAGCGCCACGAGCCACGCGACCATCTCGTCGGTGCTTCCGGTCGCGTCGTCCAGATATGCGCCGTTGGCCAACGCACGCGTCGCGGTCGCGGCCACCTCGTCGTGCGGCCACACCTCGTAGCGGCCCATCTGCGCGAGAAGACCCAGCAGCGTGCGTTCGTCAGGGGTGCCTCCGGCGAGGTGCTGGTAGCTGCTCAGGTGCGCGGACGCGGTCTGGCGCTGGTCCGGCAGGAACGAGCGGAACACCGCGAGCCGTGCCTCCAGGTGCAGCCGCGACTCGCCGACCGGCCGCTGGGCGATGGCCTCGGTGAGCTCCGCTATCGCCGCCGCAGGCCCCTCGACCACCGCCGTCGCGGAAGCAGCGGCGGCCACCAGCTCGGCGTCCGGGAGCCCCGCCGCGGCGGCCTTCAGGTGGCGGTGGGCGTTGACCGCGTCACCGGTGCGCAGCAACGCCCGGCCGAGCTCCGCGCGCAACGCGGCGTCGTCGGGCCGTTCGTCCACGGCCCGTGCGAGGTGTGCGGCGGCCGTACGTGCGTCACCGGCGGCCATCAGCGCCGACGCAGCCTTCCTGAGCACGTCGGCGGCGTTCGGCAGCGTGCCCTTCGGAGCGTGGACGAGGTGCGCGGCGATCCGGTCTGCCGGTGCGTGGGCTTCGGCCAACGCCGTCGCAGCGCGCGCGTGCAACGACCCGCGCGCAATCGGGCCGAGACTGCTCAACACCGCCTCACGCACCACGGGGTGCACGAACTCCAGGTGGTCGCCGGGGACGATCACGTTCGCCGCCACCAACGCCTCGACCGCGGCCGTCAGGTCCTCGGTCCGCGCGAGTGCCGCGGCCTGCCACGGATCTGCGTGCGTGCCGAGAACCGCGACCGCACCCGCGAGAGAGACGGCGTCCGCCGGCAGACGACCGAGCGTGGCGCGGAAGACCGTGCTGGGCCCCAGCCCACCGACCTCCGCCGCCGTGTCCGGGTCGTCGATCGGCAACCCGAGCGCCGCCAGCTCGTCGACCAGCACCCCGGCCAGGAACGGGTTGCCGCCGCTGGCCGCGTGCACGGCCTTCACCACCTCGGCGTGCCCACCGACCAGCCTGCCGATCGCGTCCGGGGTGAGCGGCCGCGGCAGCAACCGGTCGGCCGACATGCTGAGCTGCGCGAGCGGGCCCGCGTTGTCCGCGGGCGGCCGGGTGGCCACGACCAGCGCGATCGGCAGGTCGGAGATCCGGCGCGCCAGGTAGCCGAGGAACCGCAGCGACGACAGGTCGGCCCAGTGCGCGTCGTCCACGGTGATCAGCAGCGGCCGGGTGGAGGAGAGGTCCACCGCCACCCACCACAGCGAGTGCAACGTGCGCGCGAGCTCGGCCTCGCTCGGGTCGAGCGCCGCGTCGTCGAGGGCCCTGAGCGCGGCCCCCGACGGCCCGGCGAGGATCTTCTCCCTCACCTCACCCGAGTAGCGCGAGATCGACCGCTCGACCAGCTGCCGCACGACCCCCCACGCCATGGCGCTCTCCAGGGCGTCGCCGACCGCCTGCAACCGCCCGAACCCGCGCTCCTTGGCCAGCTCACGGCACTCGTGCACGAGCCGCGTCTTGCCGATGCCCGCACGCCCCTCGATGACGACGACACGACCCTCACCACGGGTGGCTGCGTCCAGGGCTTCGCGGATGTGCGCGATCTCGTCATCTCGTTCAAGCGGTTCGCGCACGCAGTGATCGTAGCGGCCCTCCGGCGGGCTACACGCTGGTCATCGGCGTCGCGGACGAGCGACTTGATGCTCCATCGGGGTGAACGCGCATCAGTACACGCAGTCGTCCGCCGACGGCCGCCGCGGGACCGGCCGACAGCATGATCATCTGATTCGGTCTGCCCGCCGCACGACCCGCCCGCCCCCCCATACCGCTTCGGCAGATCACGCCACGACAACCAGGTCTTGGAGGAGGGAAAAGCGCCCGGCTCGATCAGCGCGGTCGCCTGCTCAGCACCACCTCGTGCACGCGGGCGGCCGCGGCTGCGGCGTCCTCATGTTCCCACACGCGCACCGCCAGCCAGCCGGCATCGGTGAGCTTCGCGTCCGTGTCGAGGTCACGGCGGCGGTTGGTCTCGATCTTCGTCCGCCAGAACTCGGCGTTGTTCCTGGGCCACGTGGCGTGCTCGGGGCAGCCGTGCCAGAAGCACCCGTCGACGAAGACCGCGACCTTCGCGCCGGTGAAGACGATGTCGGCCTCCCTGCGCACGCTCTTCAGGGGCCGGCGGTGCACGCGGTAGCGCAGGCCCGCGGCGAACAGCGCCCTGCGCAGCTCGATCTCGATCTGCGTGTCGCGGGACTTCTGCTTGCTCATCCGTGCCCGCACACCCGGCGCGGTCTCGAGCGGCTCCACGGAGGCCATTCTCCCGTGGTGGTGCTCAGCGCTTGCGGGCGAGTCCCACGTAGACGTCCTCGGGGCCGCCTTCTCCGGCGGGGCCGAGCTCGGGGTGCCAGTGCGGTGCCGCGACGACGCCCGGTTCCAGGACCTCCATGCCCTCGAACATGGGGAGGAACTCGTCGCGCGAGCGGAAGTACATGGGGTCGCGGCTGTGCTGCATGGCCTCGACGACGGACCCCATCTCCTGCGGCTTGAAGTCGGCCGTGAGGTGCGATAAAGCGATGAGGCTGCCCTGCGGCATGGCGTCGCGATAACGCGCGACGACGTCGGCGGGACCCTTCTCGTCGGGCACGAAGTGCAGCACGGCCACCATCAGCAGGCCGACGGGCCGGGACAGGTCGATGAGGTCCTCCACGACCGGGTCGGACAGCACGTCCCGCGGGGAGCACATGTCGGCCTGCACGACGCCGGCGTTCGGGTTGCCCTCCAGGATCAGCTGGCTGTGCGAGACGGCGACCTCGTCGTAGTCGACGTAGACGACGCGCGCGTCCGGGTTCTCCTGCTGCACGATCTCGTGCACGTTGCCGACCGTCGGGATGCCCGAGCCCAGGTCCAGGAACTGCGTGATGCCCTGCTGCATCATCATCAGCACGGCCCGGCGCATGAACGACCGGTTCGACGCGGCGATGGCCCGGCCGTCGCGCAGCACGCCGAGGACCTTCTCGCCGACCACGCGGTCGGAGGCGAAGTTGTGGCCACCTCCCAGCAGGAAGTCGTAGACGCGCGCCGCGCTGGGCACGTCGGTGTTGATTCCTGCGGGCACCCACGAGAACGGCTCGGACATGACGGTCAACCTACCGGGTTGCATGCACGCGTGTGTGACCCCGGAACGGGTGAACCGCTACGGGAGCAAATGGCGGAACGCGGCGATGAGCAGCAGCCGTTGCTGGTCGACGTCGAGCGCGTCCTCGGGGCCCAGCCACTCGACCCTGATGCCGAGGTCGACCGCTGTCAGGTCCACTGTGGACTCATCCCGCGCGATCGGGCTGTCCTGGTGCAACAGCTGGTAGGAGAACCGGATCGCGACCGTGCCGTCGAAGCTGACCTGCTCCTCCGGCAGCCGCAAGGCGGTGTGCACGGCCCCGTGCAGGGCCTCGCCGGTCAGGTGCAGCGGCGCCATCACCACGTGCGTGATGCCGAGGTCGTGGCTGCGCACCGACACCGCGACCGTGGGCCCGTCCGCGACCGGTGGCCGCGGCTGCGGGAACACCGGCAACGCCGACTTGCGGTCCGACCGCCACGCCGTGACCAGCCGCTCGACCGCGTCCACCAGGTCCACGTGCTTGCGCGGCGTCAGCAACGGCAGCGGTTCCTCGTCCACGCGCACGATGAACAGGAACGCGCGGCGGCGGGTCAGCTCCGCCGCGAAGTCGGCGATCCAGGTGTCCGTGGCCCACTCGCGCGACGGCGTGTGGGACGACCACAGCAGGACGTAGTAGTCCGACGACGCGATCGCGTCGGGCACCGGTGCGTCGGTCAGCTCGGTGAGGGAGGTGGTGACGTTGCGGGCTTCCAGGCCGGCTTGCAGGGCGTCGGCGTGCTGGCGGTCCTTGTGGGCGTACGCCAGGAACACCTTCGGGTGGATGTCTAAGGGCACGGGAGTCACCGTTCTTCCGCTGTGCCTTGGGGGGTCTGCGGACAGTTGCCGTGGGTCGCAGGTTAACGATCCAGGTGCGGTTCAGATCGTTTGTCATGTTTCTGTCCTTGAACCGGCGCCTATCGAGTGGGTGATGCGGGCCGCCACCCTGCGCAGGTGGTCGACCAGCGCCCCCGGTCCGTGCACCGTGAAGTCGCAGTCCAGCAACGTCAACCGGAACGCCAGGTACTCGACGGTGTCCTCCCCGCTCTCCCACCGGCACGACGCCGCGTCGAGCGCCCGCAGCTCCCCGGCGGCGTCACCGAGGCGGGCCCGCGCCACCTCCACCGGCAACCGCAGCGTCGCGGAAGCCCGGTGCACCGGCACCGAGTCGTACATCCGTTGTGCCACGTACTCCACGGCGTCGCCGCCGGGTGCGGTGCGCGGGGTGGAACGGGCGCCGGTCGCGAGGGCCGACGTGATCCGGTCCAGGCGGAAGACGCGCCAGTCGGCGCGGTCGAGGTCGTGGGCGAGCAGGTACCAGCGGCGGCCGAGTGCGACGAGGCGGGTGGGTTCCACGTGGCGTTTCGAAGTCACGCCCTCGGTGGAGACGTAGGAGAAGCGCAGGCGTTCGCAGGCGTGTGCGGCGGCGGCGACCACGGTCAGCTGGGCGGGGTCGACCAGTGCGGTCGCGGCAACCGGCGAGGACGAGGTCGTGGCGGTCAGGGTCGCCACGCGGCGGGCCAGGCGCGGGGGCAGGACCTGGCGCAGTTTCGCGAGGGCGCGCAGGGAGGCGTCGGCGATGCCGGACACGGGCTGGCGGGCCGCGGTGTGCAGGCCCAGGGTGATGGCGACGGCCTCCTCGTCGTCGAGGAGCAGCGGGGGCATGGCCTGGCCGGCGACCAGGCGGTAGCCGCCGAGGGTGCCGAGGGTCGCCTCCACCGGGTAGCCGAGGTCGCGCAGGCGGTCGACGTCGCGGCGGATCGTGCGGCCGGTGACGCCGAGGCGGGTGGCGAGCTCGCTGCCCGGCCACTCGCGCGGGGTTTGCAGCAGGGACAACAGGCGCAGGAGCCGGGCGGCGTCGCTCATGCCGGAAACCTAGGCCAGAAGTAGGACCGATGTCGTCCTACATCGGCCATACGGTCGGGCCATGAACGTTGTGCCGGAGGGCTACCACACCGTCACGCCGTGGCTGATCACGCGCGGCCGCACGGTGGAGCTGATCGAGTTCGTCGTCGAGGTGTTCGGGGCGGTGGAGCTGGGGCGCGTCGGGCAGACCGGGGCGATCGGCCACGCCGAGGTGCGGATCGGGGACTCGGTGGTGATGATGTTCGACCATCCGGACTGGCCGGCCACACCGGGGTTCCTGCGGTTGTACGTCGCCGACGACGCGGCCGTTCTCCTGCGGGCGGTGGAGAACGGCGCGCGGGTGCTCACCGAGCCGACCGAGCTGTTCTGGGGCGACCGGGTGAGCAGGTTCGCCGACCCGTTCGGCAACCTGTGGTGGGTGCACCAGCGGGTCGCCGAACCGGCCCCGGACGAGCTGGACGCCAGGATGCGCGACCCGGAGTTCAGCAGGGCGATGGAGTACGTGCAGAGCCTGGACTTCACGCCGAGCCGGTGACGCGGGCGCGTTCCTCCGCGGTCAGCGTCGGGGCGGGGGCAGCGGTGCGCGGGCCGCGGAGGGTCGCCAGGAACACCCTGGGGCTCATCAGGTTCGTCATCGGGCCGGAGAGGGTGAACGCGTCGATGAACGCGCGGGTCACCGCCGGTTCGGAGGTCGCGGTGCGGACCAGGCGGTCGACGTAGCGCTGCAGGACGCGGCCCGCCAGCGGCAGCGGCTTGCCGATCGCGTCGGGGTAGAGGATGTCCTGGTTGGTGGCCATGGCCCAGGCGCCGTCGACGACCTTCGCGATGGCGCGCTGCACCTGCTGCGCGGTGGCACCGGAGCGCAGGCCCGCGTCGAGGGCCAGCGCGCTCTGCGCGGCGATCGACATGCCGTGGCCGTACACCGGGTTGTAGGTGGCGACCGAGTCGCCGAGCGCGAGCACGCCCGTGGGCCAGGACTTCAGGCGTTCGAAGAACAGGCGGCGGTTCGCGGTGCCGTGGGCGCCGTAGACCGGGGTCAGCGGCTCGGCGTCGGCGATGAGGTCGCCGACGACCGGGTTGCGGACCGAGCGGGCGAAGTCGACGAACCGCGACTCGTCGGTGGTGGGCTCGCCGCCGCGGGTGCCGGAGAGCGTCACGAGCCAGCGCCCGCCCTCGATCGGCAGCAGTGTCGCCGTGCAACCGGGGTGCGGGTCGCGCGGGTTGGCCTGCACGTTGACGATCGGGAAGTCCGTCGCGGCCGAGGCGGGGGCGCGGAACACGCGCGTGGCGTAGGCGAGACCGGAGTCGACCGTCTCCTGCGGCACCTCGGGCAGCCCGAAGTCCGCGAGCCACCGCGCGAGCTTCGAGGCGCGGCCGGTGGCGTCGAGGACGAGGTTCGCCTCCAGCGAGACGCGCTCGCGGGAGACGCGGTCCTCCACCAGCACCCCGGTCACGGCGTCGCCGTCACCCAGCAACGACACCGGTTCCGTGCCGGTCAGCACCGAGATCTTGTTGTCCCGCAACGCCTGGCTGCGCACGACCCAGTCGAGCAGGCTGCGGCTGCACGAGACGATGTACTGCATCTCCGGGAACCGCGGCACCCAGCCCTGCGCGCTCAGCGACACCAGCGCGTTGGGCACGCCGATGCGGTGCGCGCCGGCGGCGAGGAGCTCGTCCAGCGTGCCGGGCAGCAGCTCCTCGATCGCGCGGGCACCACCGGACATCAGCAGGTGTGCGTGCCGGGCCTGCGGCACGCCGGTGCGCGGCTCGGGGCCGTCCGGCAGCTGGTCCCGCTCGACCACGGTGACCTCGTCGTAGTGCTTGACGAGGACGGTCGCGGCGAGCATCCCGGCGAGTCCTCCGCCGAGGACCACGGCGTGTGTCGGTGCCATCTAGTCGTTTCCCCCTGCTGCGTGCACGCGGGCGGCGTCGGCCACCGCGGCGTCGACGATGGGCGAGTGCTGGAACGCGCGCGAGATGCGCACCCACCGGTCGTGTTCGGTCGAGAGGTCCGTCCCGTCGACGATCTCGGCGGCGGGACGGCGCTGAGGTGGCCTGCGACGGGCCTCGGTGGTGCCGGCGGCGCGCAGCTGGGCGGCCTCGACCACGGCGGCCAGCTCGTCGGCGGGCAGCTCGGCCGCGCGGGCCAGGGTGGTGGCCGACTCGCCCACGGACAGGTCGTAGTACGGCGTCAGCGCCCAGCGCCAGTCGTTCAGCTCGATGATCTGCCTGCGCACCCGGTGGTGCGGGTTCAGGAACTTGCCCGGCGCGACCAGCACGATGTGCGGGTTCACGTGCGCCAGCGACCGGTGCAGCGGCCGCAGCAGGAAGTACGTCCGCCACCGGCGCAGCCACAGCCGCGGCGACGGGCGGCGCGGCCCGAACACCGGCAACGCCATCGCGATCACCAGCGGGACGATGCTGAGCGCCGCCACCAGCGGTGCGGCCGTGCTCAGCACATCGAAGCTGCGCTCACCGGCCCAGTTCATCAGCAGCACGAACAGCTTGACCACAGCGAACGCCACCGGCCCCAGACCGGTGAGCGCGTACCAGCGCAGCCCCCGCGCGAGCCACGGCCGCGCCGAGATCGCCTCGTCACGCGCACCCTGCCAGCAGTGGTAGGCCTGCCCGCCGCAGCCGACCGCCGTGGCCACGAAGTAGATGAACAGGAACACCGCCACCGTCGGCTGCGTGGCGTAGAACGTGTCGAAGTCGACCTGGCGCTCGTCGCCGACCTCGGACTTGAAGAACAGCACCACCATCGCCGCGATGATCGTGCCGTAGCCGATGAGGATCAGCCGGACCCGTTGCCACGCCTGGACCGGTGGGCAACGCCAGTACAGCACCAACGCGAACGACGAGCCGGAGAACCCGACCACGAGCGAGTACACCAGCAGCGCCGCGAAGTTCGGCACGCCCGACACCCAGTTGATCCAGGTGATGTTCGCGGGCGCGGCGAAGAACACGGCGAACGCGGAGAACGACACCGTCGAGATCAGCGCGACGACCCTGGGGCTGCCCCAGTTCGAGCGCAGCGCCCGGATCTTGTAGGCGAGCAGGAGCAGACCGGTCAGACCGCTGGAGAGGTAGGCCAGGTCAAAGATCGCCACGACGCACCCAGCGGGATCGCCCCTCGAGCGACTCGGCGATCCGCCGCACGTGCGGAGCGGTGTCGGTGCCCGCCGTGTCCGCCCACACGTGGTGCTCGGTCAGGCGCTCCAGCAGGTGGTCGGCGAGGTTCTCGGCCTGGCGCTCCTCGTCCTCGGTGAGCGTGGTGCGCCCGGCGATGATCTGCGCCATCCGCGGCAGCAGGTTCGGGGCGAGCTTGCGCATGCCCTCGGCCTTGGTCAGCGCCACCGGCTCGTGCCGCAGCAACGCGTGCGCGAACTCGTGCAGCAGCACGTGCAGGCGGTGGTACCACGACGGCGAGTCGGCGCAGAGCACGAGGTACGTGCCGTTCTCCAGCAACGCCGTCGCGCCGCTCAGGCACGTCGTCCCGGTGATCTGCGCGAAGCGCACCTCGACCGGGCTCCCGAGCCGTTCGCCCATGAGCTCGCAGACCCGGCGGCTCGCGTCCCGGTGCGTCGCGTCAGGCGGCAGGTCGAGGTCGCGGGTGACCTCGTCGACGAGCTCGCGCAGCTTCCTGCGGTTCACCCGGCGCCTCCTCTCGTCCTCGGCAGCAGCGGTCCAGATTGCGATCTTCACGCGTTCTCGGGCGGGGTGCGGCGGCCCTTCATCGGGAACGTCCAGCCCTCGCCGACCTCCAGCGCCTGCCGGAACCCTTCTACCGCAGCGGCTCTGGCCTGCGGGGAGAGTTCACCCGTCCGCTCGGCCAGGCGGGTGACGAACTCGACCACGCCGAGCTCGCGCAACGCCAGGAAGTCGGTCAGCTCCGAGTCGACCTTCGCCGCGACGTCGTCGTCGAAGAAGTACGCGGGATCGGCGCCGAAGTGGTCGGCGAGCCCGAGGATGTGCTTGAGCCGCGGGTTCGCGCTGGCCTGGCTGAGCAGCTCGCGGATGTAGCTCGCGGAGATGCTGCCGTAGTGGCCGGCGCTGCTGATCGACGCCGCGACCTCCTCCGGCGACCACGGGCCGCGGTCGGGCGGGTGCACCGCCTCGAACAGCGTGCTCAGCGCGGTGGCGCGCCAGCCGGGGCGTTCACCGCGGTAGAGCTCGCGCCGTCCGCCCAGGAACACGGCGGGGTGCACGCCGAGCGCGCCGGCGAGGTCGACGACGGCCTGGCAGGTCGGGTTGTCCTTGACGCCGAGCCGCAGCTGCGAGATGTAGCCGTGCCCGATGTCCCCGCCGCGTTCCCTGACCGCCGCCGCGAGCGCCACGTTGGTCATCTTGCCGGGGTGGTTGGGCGGGTTGTTGCACAGCTCGTTGAGGACCTCGGCGAACGGCCTCACGCCACACCTCCGCTGGAGCGACCCTACGGCCGGCAATCATTCCACTGCTGTGGAACCTCGCGAGCATATGGCATCACAAGGGTTGAATCCAGCAGTGCGTAGCCCTATGCTCACAGTCCGCCGCTTCCACTGCTGTGTCGCGTTTGATCCGAACGACGTCACTTCAGTTGAACGTGGCAGCTGAGGCCAGTCAGGGCTGACGTCTGGGGGGACTGATGACGACGGCGCGGATGGGGCTGACTGTGAACGACGGTGCTGCTCGTTCCCTTGTCCTGCACGACGAGAGCGCTCCCTCGCGGTGCGGTTCCTGCGCTCAGCCGCTCGGTGCCTGGGCCACGGACCGCCTCACCGGCCTGCTCGGCCGCTGGGGCTGGGACGACCAGGCGCCCGCGTTGTACCGCAGGGCGCAGCGCCGCTGGGAGCAGGTCGCGCTGCTCATGATCGACCTCGACCGGTTCAAGAAGATCAACGACGACTACGGCCACCCGGCCGGAGACGTGGTGCTGAGCGACGTGGCGGGCGTGCTGACGACGCACACCCGCTCCGCGGACCTGGTCTGCCGGTACGGCGGCGACGAGTTCCTGGTCCTGCTGCCGCGCACCACACCGGGCGAGGCCGCCGTGGTCGCCGAGCGGATCCTGCGCGGCATCAGGGCGTTGCGGACCGACATCACCACGAACGACGGCTACGGCCTCACGCTGACCGGCCAGACCGCCTCGATCGGCGTCGGCGCGCACGTCCCCGACCCCGGTGCCACGGTGGTCGACCTGGTCCGCGAGGCCGACGCCGCACTGCAGCTCGCCAAGCGCGGCGGCCGGGCGCGCGTCCAGGTGCACGACCCCGGCTCGTTCGCGGAACGCCGCACGGACACCGCGGCGCTGCACCACCTGCTCGCGTTGCAGGAGCTGATGGGCAGCGACCTGCTGCCGCACGTGCTCGTGGAGCTGTCAGAGGGTCCGAAGGCGTTCGAGGAGCTCGTCGCCACGGCGGGGCCGACCGTGCACCGGACGTTGGAACGCCTGCAGGACAACGGTTTCGTGATCCGCCGGGCGGCGAGGTACGAGCTGACGGCCGCGGCACGCGAGTGGATGACCGACGTGCTGCCGGTCGTGGGGGCCTGGGCCGGGCGCCACCACGTGCACGTGAGCTGAACCGCCGCGCGAACCTCGGGGCGTCGAAGGCACAACATCTGGCACCCTGCTCAGCGGATGGCCGCGAGCCGTTCCTCGACCTCCTCGGCCGTCGCGTGCCCGCGGGCGAGCGCGTACCCGTTCGTCCCGTCGAGCGCGATCAGCGTCGGGTAGCCGCTGACGCCGAACCGCGCCGCGCGCACGAAGTCCGCCTCCGGCTGTGCGCTGTGGAACGCCGCGACCACCGCGTCGCCGTCGAGCCCGAAGTCGGTGGCGATCCCGCGGAACGTCTCCGGGTCGGACAGGCTCCTGCCGTCGTGGAAGAACGCCTGCTGCACCGCGATGGCCAGCTCAGCGGCCCGCTCCGGCGCGGCTTCGCGCACCGCGGCCACCCCGCGGGCGGCACCCTCGGAGTCCATCACGAACTCGCCCTCGTCGAGCAGCCGGTTGAACGCGTCGCCGAACCGCGCGCCCGTACGTGCGGTGACCTCCACGTTCGCGTCCTTGATGAACCCGAACTCGCGGATCGGCACGCGCCGCGACCCGGTGAACAGCCCACCGGAGACGACCTCCACCGGCAGGTCGGGGTGGCGTTCGGTGAGGGCGCGCAGCGTGCCGGAGAAGGCGTGCGACCAGCCGCAGTAGGCGTCGAAGACGTAGACGAGCTTCACGACCGGGTACAAGCGCCGGTCCGGCCAGGACATTCCCGCCGGACCTGTCGGCTCCGCACGGGACGGGTCAGGCGGTCGAGCCGACTCCCTTGATCCGGCCGTCCCGGAACGCGTCCACGAACAGCCGGTGGTCCTCCCGGGTCTGCTGCGCGTAGTCCAGCGCGAACGTCACGATCGACTCGGTGAGCTCGCGCTCGCGCGACCCGATGACCTCGGCGATGGCCTCCTCGCACTGGAAGTCCACCAGGGTCTGCTCGGAGTCCTCGTCGGCGACGCAGTGCATCTTGGCGGTGGCGCGGCCGAGGTAGTCGAGGACGGGCAGCATGTCGGCGGGCTCGGTGAGGTCGGACCAGTCGAGGTCGGCCTCGTACGGGGAGAGCTCGGCGACGACGTAGCCGACGCCGTCGATCTCGGTGTGGCCGAGCCACGGGTCGGCGTGGGCCTGCAGTGCGCGTTGGGAGACGGCGGTGCGGTGGCCGTGGTCGGTGAAGTACGCGCGGATGCGGTCGTCGGGGACGATGCGGCTCGGGGCGGCGACGTTGGCCTGCTTCATCGACAGCACCACGTCGTTCTCCAGCGCCTGGGTGCGGCCCTCGACGAGGATGTTGTAGGCGTGCAGGCCGGCGGAGCCGATGCCGAAACCGCTGCGGCCCACCACGTCCTTCACGGTGTAGGTGCGGCTGCTGGCGCGTTTGCCCTGCGGGATCGTGTCGAGGTAGGCGGCGTAGGCCTGTTCGACGGCGGCGCGGACCTCGTCGGACAGTTCGTGGGTGCCTTCGCGGTCACGGCGGAACGTCCGCTCGTAGTCGCGGATCGTGGTCTTCTCGCGCAGCAGGTCGATGCGGGTGGCGAGGCGGGCGCGCTGCAGGACGCGGTGCAGGGCGCCCTCCGTGCTGTCGAGGCCGAGGCTGAACAGCTCGTCGCCGGGTTTCTCGGCGAACGTGCGGACCTGCGTCACGTAGGCGGCCACGTAGGTGCCGATCAGCTCGGTGATCGCGCTGTCGGGCAACGCCTTGCGCCAGCCGAGCAACGCCATGGAGGCGGCGAAGCGGCGCAGGTCCCACGTGAACGAGCCGAGGTAGGCCTCGTCGAAGTCGTTGACGTCGAAGACGAGCGTGCCCTCGGAGTCCATGTAGGTGCCGAAGTTCTGCGCGTGCAGGTCGCCCTGGATCCAGATGCGGCCGGTGCGGTCGTCGGCCCACTCGTCCGGCAGCTCCGCCATGTCCGCGTAGAACAGGCAGGCGCTGCCGCGGTAGAACGCGAACGGTTCCGCCGCCATCTTGCGGAACTTGTGCCGGAACGCGGCCGGGTCGGCCGTCATCAGGTCGGTGAACGCCTCTTCGAGCACGCTCACGATGCGGTCGCCACGATCGGTCACGGCGGCACCCCCTTGTCTCCCGGCCGGCCGTGTCTCCCGTCCGGCAGGACGCACAGCCCACCACGCCGGTGCCCTCCGCGCACGGTGCGCGTGCAAATTTCGCCGGCCGTTCCACCGGAGTTGCCCCGAGCCGGGACGAACCGGGCAGGAATCGAGAAGCCGACGGCCCGCGCCGCCCCCTAGCGTCGCGGGCATGTGCTTCATGTTCGGTGCCAGCCAGGAGCAGATCCGGCACGCGCTCGGCCTCGCGGAGGCGGGCCCCGGCGAGGCCGAGCGGGACGAACCGGACGAAGGGACGGGCTACGCCTTGCACTCCAGCAACGTCTGCGCGGAGCTGCCGCCGTAGAGCGACGGATCGACGGCGGAGCAGTGCTGCGTGATCCACTCCTGGCGGCCGTTGTCCGTGCCGCCGGGACCGCGCATGCCCATGCCGCCCCCGTTGCCGAGCACGAACTTCAGCCTGCCCCCGCTCACCCAGGCCTGGAGCTGGTCGACCGACGGCGCGTCGTCCGAACCGGAGAACCCGCCCATGCCGATCACCACCTCGTCGGAGCCCATGATGAACGGCGCCGCCGCCTGCGCCGAGCCCGCGACGGCCAGGGTGATCGCGGCGCCACTGCTGTTCTCCTTGGCATAGGCCAGGATCTTGCGCTGTTCCTCGGTGAGCTCACGACTGCCGGGGCCGGGGCCGCGCATCTGCTGGCCGCGGTCAGCACGACCGTCAGGCGCCTGCCGGGTCCCGTTCGGCGGCATCTGGCCAGGCGTCTGCCCACCCGGCAGCTGGCCGGGAGCCTGCCCACCTGGCACCGGCCCGTCGCGGAAGAACTGCCCACCACCGTCAGCCGGTCCGGCCGCGGGCATCACCCCGTTGTCCGTCGCGGTCGCCGCCGTCGCGGTGGACCACACGGCCGGCACCAGCAGCACCGCCACCACCGCCGCGACCAGCCCGGCCCGGCGCAGTCCTGCCAGCAGCACGACGACCGCCACCGCGGCCACCCCGACGACCGCCCAGCGCGCCCACCCGTGCCACGACGTGTCCCGCGAGACCACCACGAACGCCCAGGCCGCCGTGAGCACGACCGAGACCGGCAGCAGGAACCGCACGACGCTCCTGGCCCGCCAGAACATCACCAGCCCCGCGGCGCTGATCGCGGCGACGGCCGGTGCCAGCATCGTCGTGTAGTACGGGTGGAAGATGCCCTGCGCGAAGCTGAACACCGCCATCGTCACGAGCAGCCAGCTGCCCCACAGGAACCAGCCCGCGCGCTCGGCCGCGTCACCCGGCACCTCGCGCCGCCGCCGCAGCACCCCGCCGGCGGCGACCGCGACCAGCACGAGCAGGCTCAACGGCAGCAGCCACGAGATCTGCCCGCCGACCGCGTTGTCGAACATGCGGGTGACGCCCGCCTGACCGCCGAACATCGCGCCGCCATCGGGACCGGCGACCTCCACCGCCGCCGGCGGCGTCCCGATCATCCGCTCGCCACCGCCACCGCCACCGCGGTTGCCGGAGCCGCCGAACACCCGGCCCAGGCCGTTGTAGCCGATGATCAGGTCCCACGCGCCGCCGTCGGTGGACCCGCCGATGTACGGCTTGGACCCCGGCCAGAACGCGTGCAGCGCCACCCACCAGAACGACGACACGACCAGCACCACCCCGGCGCCCAGGAGGTCGGCGACCCGCCGCTTCAGCGGTGAGCCCGTCGCCACCAGGTACGCCAGCGCGAAGCCCGGCACCACGATCCACGCCTGCAGCATCTTCGTCAGGAACCCGCAGCCGATGAAGAAGGCGCACCACAGCAACCACGTCGTTCGCACCCGGCTCTCGCCGGCCTGCACCGACCGCGTGAGCGCGTAGGCCGCCGCGACGAGCGTCAGCACCAGCAGCGTGTCCGGGTTGTTGTCGCGGTTGATCGCCACGGTGATCGGCGTCAGCGCGAAGATCAACGCCGCGAGCAGCGCCACGTGCTCGCCCGCCCACCGCCGGACCGTCCGGTGCAGCAGGAACACCGCCGCGACGCCCTCGACGACCTGCGGCAGCAGCACCGCCCAGCCGTGGAACCCGAAGAGCCACACGGAGACCGCCTGCGGCCACAGCGCCATCGGCGGCTTGTCGACGGTCACCACGCCGGCCGGGTCGAACGAGCCGAACAGGAAGTTCGTGAACGACGTCGACATCGACTTGGCTGCGGCCGCGTAGTAGGAGTTGCCCACCTGGCCCGCGCCGATCCGCCACGCGTACAGCGCACCGGCGGCCGCGCAGATCGCCGCGAGCGCCCAAGCAGGCCAGCGCGCCGGACGGGGGTCCGCGGGCGTGGCGGCGGGTGCGGCCACCTCGGCAGTGGCGGTCATGCTGGTTCCTTTCGGTCGTCCCGGCGGAACACCCAGCTCCGCAGCAGGAAGAAGCGTCCCGCCGTGCCGAGCGCCGACGAGCCGAGCAGCACCGCCAGCTCCAGCAGCCGGGACGGGTCGGGGGTGGCCGCGTGCAGCACGAGCAGCGCGGCCGACGTGAACGCGTAGTACAGGCCGAACACCACGAGGCCCTGCAGGTGCGTCCGGCCGCGGGCGGTGTTGCGGGCGGTGAACGTGAAGCGCCGGTTGGCCTCCGTGTTGACCAGGGTGGTGATCACGAGCGCCAGCAGGTTCGCCGTCAGCACCGGCCACCACGTGCGGAAGACGCCGTACAGCGCCAGGTTCGCGAGCGTGGAGACCACGCCGATCACCGCGAACGACAGCACCTGCCAGGACAGCCCGCCCTCGCTGCGGCTGAGCACCGCGTCGGGGTGGATCGCCCGCGGCTCCGGGCGCCGCGGCAGGTCCGGCACGCGCGCGGTGCCGTTGGCCTTGGCCCTCGCCACCCGGATGAGCCCCTTCACGTCGTCGAGCGCGGTGCCGAGCACGTCGACCCGGCTGTCCACGTCCTCGACCCAGTCCACCGGCACCTCGTGCACCCGCAAACCGTTGTGCTCGGCCAGGAGCAGCAGCTCGGTGTCGAAGAACCACGCGTCGTCGCCGGCCCGTTCGAGCAACGGCCGGACCACCTCCAGCCGTGCCGCCTTGAACCCGCACTGGGCGTCGCTGAACCGGGCGCCGTGCGTGAGCCGCACCAACGCGTTGTAGCCGCGCGACACGATCTCGCGCCGCGGCCCGCGCACGGTGCGCGAACCCGGTGCCAGCCGTGAGCCGATCGCGAGGTCGGAGTGGCCGTTGACCAGCGGCGCGACCAGCGGCAGCAGCCCGTCGAGACCGGTGGACAGGTCGACGTCCATGTAGACGACGACGGCCGCCTCACTCGCTCCCCACGCCTCCTTCAGCGCGCGTCCCCGGCCCTTGCGGTCGAGGTGGTGCACGCGCACCCGGTCGAACCGCGCGGCCAGGTCGTGCGCCGTGGCCAGGGTCGCGTCGGTGCTCGCGTTGTCGACGACCACGATCGACCAGTCGAACGGGAACTGCTCGCGCAGGAACCCGTGCAGCACCTCGACGCACCCCGGCAGCGCGCGTTCCTCGTTGTGGACGGGGATCATGATGTCCACGGTCGTCGTGGTCCTGTCGTCACGGCGCCGCACCGCGGCTGGCGCCCCGCTGACCGCCATCTGCTCTCCGTTCCACTGTGGACACGTTGCGTCGTTCCCGTTCCAGGGTTCTGGTGCGGTCGTGAGAACGTCCTTGGCTTCTGCTGAGAGGTTCGTGAGAGCCCGCGTGCTCACACAGCGGGCTCACAGGTCGCGGCCCTACCGTCACCGCCATGCGACTGCTGGTGGTGGACGACGACCCGGACGTGCGGGACAGCCTGCGGCGCAGCCTGGAGTTCGAGGGCTACGACGTCACCACGGCCGCGGACGGGGCGGAGGCGCTGCGCCGGCTGAGCGGGATCGACCTGGCGATCCTCGACCTGATGATGCCGAACGTCGACGGCTCGGAGGCGTGCCGCCGGTTGCGCGCGGCCGGCGAGCGGCTGCCGGTGCTGATGCTGACCGCACGTGACGCGTTGGGGGACAAGGTGACCGGGTTGGACGCCGGTGCCGACGACTACCTCGTCAAGCCGTTCGCGCTGGAGGAGCTGCTGGCCCGCGTGCGTGCGTTGCTCAAGCAGAACCGCCACCGCGCGGAGCCGTCGCTGCTGCAGTTCGCCGACCTGCGGATGGACCCGGTCGAACGCGCGGTCTGCCGCGGCGGCACCCGGCTCGACCTGACGCCGACCGAGTTCGACCTGCTCGCGGTGTTCCTCGCCGATCCGGGGCGGCTGCTCACCAAGCAGCACCTCAAGCACGCGGTGTGGGGCCACGACCAGGGCACCAACAACCTCGACGTGTACATCGGCTACCTGCGCCGCAAGACGGAGGCCGGTGGCCGGTCGCGGCTGCTGCACACCGTGCGCGGCCTGGGTTTCATCCTGCGCGAGTCGCTGTGAGGGGCCCGGTGCTGCTGCGGAGCCAGCTCGCGGTCATCACCGCGTGCGTGGTCGCGGTCGCGATAGCGGGCATCAGCGTCGTCACGTGGGTGGTCACCGAGCACAACCTGCGCTCCGAGCTCGACAAGTCGCTGGTGGCGAGCCTGCCGCCACCGGTGCGGCTCCCGCAGCGGCCGGGCGAGGTCCGGTTCTTCAAGCTGCGCTGCGACGAGGGCGTACCGGGCGAGGGGTTGCAGCAGGTGCTCCAGGGCATCCAGGAGCTCCGCCCGGACGGCACGAGCTGCGCACCGCCCGGCGTCGACCCGGTCGTCACGACCGCCGCCGACCTCCAGGCGCTGTCCACGACGTTCCGCGACGGCGTGACCCGGTCCGGCACGGCGGCGCGGGTGCTGCTGCAACCGCTGGACAACGGCACCGTCCTGGTGCTCAGCCGGAGCCTCGCCGAGATCGACAGCACCCTCACCACCCTGGCCGGTGTGCTTGCGAGCGTCGCCGTACTCGGTGCGTTGCTGGTCGCCGCAGGCGGTCTGTGGCTCACGAGGCGCGCGCTCGCACCGATGGAACGCCTCACGGAGACGGCCGAGCACATAGCCCGCACCGAGGACCTGACCACGCCGGTCACCGTCTCCGGCCAGGACGAGGTGGGCCGCCTGGGCCGGGCGTTCACCGCGATGACCACGGCGCTCGCCGAGTCCCGCCGCCGCCAGCGCGACCTGGTCAACGACGCCGCGCACGAGCTGCGCACGCCGTTGACGAGCCTGCGCACCAACATCGACCTGCTGGTCCGCGCCGAGCGCACCGGCCGCGAGCTGCCCGGCCGCGCTGAGGTGCTGGACCGGGTGCAGGCGCAGAGCCGCGAGTTCGGCGACCTGGTCAACGAGCTGGTGGTGCTCGCCCGCGACGAACGCGAGCTGGCGCGCGAACCGGTCGAGGTCTCCGGCGTCGTCGACCGGGCGGTCCGGCGCGCCCGCAGCCGGGCCCACGAGCACGTCTTCGACGTCGAACGCGCGGAGTGGTCGGTGCTCGGCGACGCGGCCGCGCTGGAGCGCAGCGTGCTGAACCTGCTGGACAACGCGGTGAAGTTCGCACCGGCCGGGTCCATGATCACCGTGCGGTCGCGGCCGGGCTGGCTCACGGTCACCGACGAGGGCCCCGGCCTGCCCGTGGAGCACCGGTCCGTCGCGTTCGAACGGTTCTGGCGCGCGCCCGACGCCCGGCGCCTGCCCGGTTCCGGCCTGGGACTCGCGATCGTGGCGGACATCGTCGCCGTGCACGGCGGATCGGTCCGGTTCGTGCCCAACGGCCGTGGCGCCTCGGTCCGCGTCGAGCTGCCGCCGTACTGACCGGTTGCGGTTGCACGGGCCCTGAAGTCAACATCACGAAGCACACCAGCACCAGGATCGCTCCGCACGCCACCCATGTCAGCGTTCTGATCCAGGTCACCGGCGCGAGCGCCCCGACGCCGAACACCGGCAACGGCAGCCCAGCGCGTAGCAGACCGCCGTCGCGAACGGCCGCCCCGCGCCGCTGAGCAGCAACGGCACCGCGGCGAGCGCCGTCAGCACGGTGAAGCCGAGTAGCCGTAGGTCAACCCGGCGTGCAACGCGGCGGTGATGTCCGCACCGTCCTTCGCACGCACGGCAAGGTCGGTCTCGTCCACGGTTTTGAGACCGACCACGGCCCGTGTACCTGCCGCAGCAGCAGTGGCCACCAACGACCAGCCCAGCAACCGTGCGCATCCACGCGTTTCCTGATGTCCACGCAGTCCAGTTTGTTGCCGCTACGGCGCGACGTGTGCGCGCAGGTGCACTCGGTCGGGTGTCAGTGCTGGTACGGGATCCGCACCATGGGCTCCACGGGCTCGCATTCCTCGTAGGGCAGGTGGGACAGCAGCATGTTCGTTAGCACGTCGACAGCCCGGGAGCGTCGTCCACGCCGTCGTTGTCGACCACCACTCCTACCAGCCGCCGCAGCGGCCACGACCCGACGACGGCCAGTTCCTTCGGCTGTCGTACGCCACGGCGCCGTCAACTTGAAGCGCCGGCAACAGGTCCTCGACCAACGTCTTGGACACCACCGGTTTCGAAGCGCCCGCGGTGACCGGCGTCAAGCGGCCGATGTCCGCCCGGTCGACCTTCTTCACCTGCGCCGCGTCGCCGCGCTGGTTGTCCCGGTCCAGCGCTGGCAACGTGTGGTCGTCGAGCGCCGCCACCTCCCGACAGACCGGTCCACGCTCCGGCCTGTCGGGTGTCGAGCGGACAGGCGGCGAAGGCCTACTCGCCGGTTGTCGGGATGTAGCGGGCAGGAGCAGCCTGATCGGGCTTGTCGGCCCTCCACTCACGTTGCACGGCAAGCCACACCTGTTCGGATCTGGCGGCGCCCACCGCTATCACGCCCTCGATCCCGTTGTCGGTCGTGGACGAGGCTTCGGCGAGTCGATGTTGGTCGGAGTGCACCACCGGGCGCCCGTTCGCTCAATCGGCCGAGTAACACCACTACCGGGCACCTGCGGCGGCTTGGACGTGGACCAACGGTGCAGGAATCCGGTGTGCTGTTGGTCATGCCGGGTGATTTTGCACAGCTTTGGGTGCAAAACGCCGTACGGTCGTCTTGTTGCACAGAGGCGAGTGCACAGCGGGGGTGCAATGGGCGCGGGCGTGCACAACGACGTGTCGGGTTCGGTTCATGGTGCCTCGGTGCAGGCGGGTGCTGTGCACGGCGACATCCACATCCACTCGGACTCTGCGGTGCCCGTCCCGCAGCAGCTGCTCCCGGCACCGGCCCACTTCACCGACCGCGCGTCAGACCTGGCTGAGCTCGACTCGATGCTGGTGCCGGGTCAGCGGATGCTCGCGGTGCTCGCTGGACCGGGCGGCATCGGCAAGACCGCGCTCGCGCTCCAGTGGGCGCACCGGGTGCACGACCGGTTCCCCGACGGGCAGATCTACGTGGACCTCGGTGGGTTCAGCGGCGAAGCTCCGATGCGCTCGGAAGAGGCACTCGGGTTGTTCCTGCGCAGCCTCGGTGTCGCACCGCAACGCGTCCCCGCCGAACTCGCCGAGCAGGCAGCGCTGTACCGCTCGCTCACGGCGGGCCAGTCGCTCCTGGTGGTTCTGGACAACGCTCTCGCCGCGACGCAGGTGCGCCCACTGCTGCCGAACTCGTCGTCCAGCGCCGTCGTGGTGACGAGCCGCACCCGCCTGACCGACCTGGTCGTCGACGGAGGCCGGTTGCTGGACATCCGCCCGCTGGCGGCGTCGTCGGCGGTGACGTTGCTGGCGAAGACGTTGGGCGGCAACCGGATCGCTGAGGAACAGGACCGCGCGGAGGCGTTGGTCGACCTGTGTGGCGGTCTGCCGATCGCGGTGCGGGTAGCAGCGGCACGCCTCGTCGCGCGGCCGAAGTGGCCGGTGGGGCGCGTCGTCTCCGAACTGGCCGATGAACAACTGCGGCTGGCCGTGCTGTCACCGTCACAGGAGCTCTCCGTGCAGACGACGTTCGACCTGTCCTACCGCGCCCTGGGCGAGCAGACCGCCGTCGTCTACCGCCGGCTCGCGTTGCACCCCGGCCAGACGTTCTGCCCGGCCGTCGCGGCGTCTTTGCTCGGTGAGGGACTTGCCGAGGCCCGCCACCTCATCGAGGAACTGGTCGACAGCAGCCTGCTTGAAGAGGTCGCAGAGGACCGCTACCGGTTCCACGACCTGTTGAAGCTCCACGCCAGGCAACAGGCCGACAAGCAGGATGACCAGGAGACCAGGGACTCCGCGCTGCGGCACATGCTCGAGTGGTACCTGGCGGGTGCGATGGCCGCCGATGAGGTCGTGACGCCGCACCGGCGCCGGCTCGACTACGCCTTTCGCACCGACCCGACCGAGCAGCCCCGTTTCGCGGATCGCGAAGAAGCTCTCTCCTGGCTGGATCTGGAACGCGCGAACCTCATCACCGCGGGGCAGGCGAGCCTGGCCAGGGAGTGGCCGGACCTCGCCTGGCACCTTTCGGACGTCATGTGGCCGCTCTTGTTGCACCGCAAGCACTACCACGACAGGGTCGAGATCGACCTGCGCGGTGTGGAGGCGGCTCGCCGGTGGGGGAACGCGTTCGCCGAGGCGGACATGCTGAAGCGGCTCGGCCGCGTCTGCACGACGCTCGGCAGGCACGACGAGGCGGAGGAGCACCTGCGCGCTTCGGCGGAGCTGGCGGCTGCCAGTGACGACCGGCGGGGCGTTGCCGATGCGCGCGAGGGATTGGCGTTGCTCTACGCGGACACCGGCCGAGTGGCCGAAGCAGTCGCGGAGTTCACGGAACTGGTGGAGCTCAACCGCACGTTGAACGCGGACCGGAGCCTCGCGCTGAGCTTGATCCACCTCGGTACGGCGCTGAGCCGCGTCGATCGCAACGCCGAGGCGCTCAAGCACCTGTACGAGGCCAAGGCCATCTTCGACCAGCTGTCCGAGCCCGACCCGTACAACGGCGCGCGTGCGCTCGTGGCACAGGCGTCGGTGCACTGCCGCGGGCAGGACTTCGTGCGCGCGGGTGAAGTCGCCGAAGAGGCGCTGGCGATGATGCGCCACGTCGGTTCGCACGACGGGCTCGCCCACGCACACGAGGTGATCGCGGAAGTCGCGCGGCACCGTGGTGACCACGCCGGGGCGGTGGACCACCTGCGACAGGCGGTCCACCTGCTCACCTCCCTCGGCTCCTCCAGGGCGAGGACCGTGTCCGACCGCCTGCGTTCATGGGTCGGCGACGACTCGTAACCGACCGCACGGCGTTTCCGCCGCGGCGCAGCGGTGTCGCACGCACCACACCGGCAAACCGTTGCGGACGAGCAAGTTCAGGTTGAGGCCGGAGGTGCACCACGTGTGCAGCGAGATCGTCACCGACTCGACGAGCTCGTCCCACGTCAGGCAGTCCGACAGCGGTTCGTCGAGGGACAAGTCCAGAGCCCGGCCGTCTCCGGCCACCGCCGTCATCACCGGTACTCCTCAGGGGTGGCCGTCACCGGCGTCGGCGCGCGGTGCCTGCCCGGCACCGGAACGCCCAAGAGCCGGTACATGGCCTCTCTGATCAGTGCGGTCGAGCGGCCCGGCTGCGACGTCAACCTTTCCACGACCCCGTACCGCAGCCGCTCCGACCGCACCCGCGCCTCGCCGAACATGGTGAGCAGCGACGACTCGTGGTCGTAGATCACGGCGTCGCGCCGCAGGAAGTCCTGCGGCGATCCACTCGCGGTCACGGACTGGAGTCCCGGATCGACCAAGACGACCGGCGTCCCGATCGCCGAGGCGTACACGGCGACCGAACCGTGGTCGCCGATGACGACGTCGGCGGCCACGACAGCGGCCCGCCAGTCGACGTCCGGGCCGATCACGACGAGCCCGGCGTCCACGCAGTCGGCGAGCCAGGACCTGATCTGGCGTGGCGCGTGACCGAACCACACGGCCGGGTGCATGAGCGCGGCGATGCGGTACCGCGACGGCAGTTCCTCCACCAAGCGGGGAAACAGGTCAGGAGACCGCCCGAACAGGGACTGCCCTCCCCAGGTCGAGCTGACCATGACGAGGTGCTGCTCCGCCCGGACGCCGAGGTCCACCCGGTAGCGGTCGCGCTGCGGCAGACTGGCGACCATCCGGTCGTAACCTGGATCGCCCGCAACGACAGCGGCGCCGACGGCCGGCGGGCACTGGTCGCGAAGCACCTCCACCTGGTTCTCGTGCGACAGCACGATGGCGTCGGCCAGAACCCTGCCGTTGTGGAGCAGCCGCTGGGCGTCCAAGCCGTAGACGGCGGACGTACCCGAGTGTGTCTTGCCGAAGCCCGCACCGTGCGCCACAACGAGCAGCGGCGCGTGCAGCTGCGGGAGCCCTCCGTATCCGGCGGCGACGGCGAGGTCGAACCGTTCGCGGACCACCTGCTCCCACGGCAGCACAAGCCCGCCGGTGCTGCGCAGGAAGTCGTCGACACCGTTGCTGAACACGTCCGGTGCCTGCGTGAAGACCACCTGCACCCTGGCATCCCGCTCCACCAGTTCCACCACCTCCAGCAACCTCTGCCCGCTGGTGACCGTGTGCACGACCACCAGCACGTTCAACAGGTCGCGCCGCGTCACCCACTGGGGCGCGTCGAGCCCGACCGGCACCCGTAACCACTCCGCACGTGTCACGAAATTCCCCCTTGGCCAGCAACCATCCCCATGGCACCAAGGATGCGGGCCGCCCTTGTTCACCGACTTGCTGTGAACTTGCCTCCTCCATATGCCTGGTTCACGCCTCACCGATTCGGAGCAATTGAGAACATTCGGCCTGCTGAAAATGCTGTGCAAAGGGCACACTGGAACCCTGGTGTGCAAGAAGGGGACCAGCGAAGGGTGAGACGCTGGTGGAATTCAAGATCCTCGGGAAGACGTCCTTGCTGACGGACGATGGCAGCGTCCACCTCGGCACGGCGAAACAACGCGGTGTTTTGGCTTTGCTCCTCTACGACGTTGGGCGCCCGGTGTCCATAGATTTGATCATCAGTGAACTGTGGCGTGGGGAGACCCTGGAAGTCTCAAAAGGACGGCTGTACCCGATCATAAGCAGGCTCCGCAAAGTTCTCGCTGAGTCCGGCTCCGGAGCCGTGCTGCGCAAGGAAGGCGCTGCATATCAGCTGGAGGTCGATCCGGCGCTGGTCGACCTGCATCGCTTCCGGCAGTTGGTGACAAAAGCTAGACAGGCTTCCGGAGACGATGACCACATTTTGGCCAGGAACTTGGCGCAAGAAGCGCTGTCATTGTGGCGGGGAAAACCGCTCAACGACCTCTCCGGAACCTGGTCGGACCACTGCCGTGCACAGATGGAGCAATTTGATCGGCTACCCGCCTACTACCTGTTGTTCGACAGCCAGCTGCAGTTGGGTCAGTACGGCGAAGTGATGAGTGCTGTCGGTCGTCTGGTCGACGAGCACGACACCGAGGAGATGTTCGCCCGGCACTACATGCAATCTCTGGACGGCATGGGCAAGTACTCGAAAGCCTTGGAGTTCTACACCGAGTTCTGCTCTCGGCTGGAATACGCGATCGGCGCCGAGCCGGGTCCCGAAATCCGAACGCTCTACCAGACCGTCCTCCAGAAACAGGCGGGCACCGCCATCGTCGCCAAGGCCGACCCGGAACCGCCGCACCAGCTGGAACGGGACATCCACAACTTCACTGGTCGCAAGGCGCTGCTCATCCGGCTGGACGCCCTCCTCTCCGCCGCGCAAGGGCAGGTCGTCGCACTGCACGGCATGCCGGCCGCGGGCAAGACGAGTCTCGCGACCCGATGGGCGCATCAGCGCAAGTCACGCTTCCCCGACGGCCAGCTGTTCGTCAACCTGTGCGGCTACGGTCCGACGGCGCCGATGGCGCCGGACGACGCGATAGCCATCCTGCTGGCGTCGCTGGGCGTTGCGCTGGACCGGCTCACCGTCGACGAGCGGCGCGTCCGGCTGAGGAGATCGTTGAGCGGCAAGAAGATTGTGCTGATACTCGACAACGCTCGCGACAGCACCCAAGTCCGCCCGATCCTCGCCGCGGCTGCCGACTGCTGCTGCATCGTGACCAGCCGGAACGAGCTCAGAGGCCTCACGATTCGCGACGGCGTGCGCACGGTGGAGGTGCCGCCACTGACACCGGACGAGGCCACCGGCCTGCTGCTGGCCGACCTGGAGGGGCGAGGCCGCTCGCGCGAGGACGAAGGACTGGCCGCGCTCGTGGAACTCGCCCAAGGCGTTCCTCTCTGTCTGCGGATCATCGCGCAGCTCGCCGTCGACCGGCCCTACACCTCGCTGCTGGACCTCGCACACGAACTGCGACAGCACGACGGCCTGGGTCTGCTGGATTCCGCGGACAGCGATGACGACTACACGACGCTGTCGACCGCGTTCTCCTGGTCCTACCGGGCGTTGCCCGCCGAGGTCGCGCTGAGCTTCCGCCGCCTTGGCTTGCACCCATGCCCCGAGTTCGACATCTCGGCCGCGTGCGTCCTCCTCGGGCGGGACGAATCGGTGGTCGTCGAGCACCTGCGGATCCTGGCGCGAGCGAACCTGATCCGGCAGGTCACGGCAACCCGCTACCGGCTGCACGACCTGCTCTACGGATACGCCGTCGATCTGGCTCGTCACGAGGAAACCCCTGGGCAACGAGAATTGGTTCTACGCCGACTCTTTGATTGGTACCTCGCGTCAACGTGGAACGCCGCCCAACGGGTAAGCCCTGGGCGATCCCGTGTTCCCACGCTGGACGGAATGTCCTGGCAAGGTGCCGAGGAGTTCGACACCGCAGGCGCTGCTCTTGATTGGTTTGCCAAGGAGCAGACCAATTTGGCTTCCGTTGTCTCGCATGCGGCCAGAGAACGATTCCATGATCACGCGTGGCGCCTGGCCGCTAACATGAACGAATCCTATGCTCGCTTCGGGTTCTACCCTGATCTGAGGCTGAGTCACGAGATTGCGTTGTCTTCAGCTCGTGAGGTCGGTCACAAAGAGGGTGAATGCGGCACGCTCAACAACCTCGGTGTCGTCTTGCACGGGATGGGCCGATACGACGAAGCGCGTCAGGTGCTCTCCGACGCCGTGGCGCTCGCCGATGAACTGGGCCATCGGGAGCTGAGCGCGGTCAGCAGGCAGAACCTGGGAAGTGTGCACCTCAAGGCCGGGCAGGCTCGCGTCGCAGTCGCAATCTACCGGGAAGTACTCGACCTACTCGGCGGAATGGGTGCTCGGATAATCGAAGCATGCGCCTTGGATCAGCTCGCCAACGCACATCATGACATGGAGCTCGACGACATCGCTCTTGACTACCACGAGCAAGCGCTCGCAATTCGGGAAGAAGTAGATGATGTTCGCGGGCAAGGCGCCACGCTGACTGAGCTGGCAAAAATATATCATGAGCGCGGAGAGAGCGATAAAGCGTTGGTGTGCAGTGAGCGGGCGCTCGGCGCATATGTGCACAGCGGTGACAAGCCGGGCATGGGCGAAGCTTTTCTCGTGATGTCCGAGACCCTTTTTGACTTGGGTTTGTTCGCGCAATCGGCCGAGGCGGCTGAAAAGGCGATTCGGCATTGCAGGAACCCGCTGGGGCAAGCACGCGGATGGCACGTGCTCGGCCACGTCCGCGCTGTCGTCGATGATCCTGCATCGGCGCACAGCTGCTGGGACCAGGCAGTGGACCTGCTGCTCAGTGCGCCCGGATCGGGCAGTGACCACCTGCTGACGCACATCCGCGAACACGGTGAGGCGGGGCGATCCATTCCTGGCCCACGCGTCGAGGGTGCAACTACTGGGCGCGAGTCCGAATTGGCTGTGCGTGATCGAGTCAACGGTGCTCACTCTGTTGAGTGACGGTGCGATGCCCGGGTAGTGTTACGGATGCAGACGGATCATAGGCTTGATCGACGAACTTCGCCTTGGAGCCCCCGCATTGATTACCGTCCATCGAGTGCTAGTGTCCGCCCATGTCGAAGATCATCACGGCGGTTACGCTGGCACTGGCACTGGCACTCGCTCCGGCGCCAGCCATGGTGTCGTTGCTCCCTGACTGGGGCGGCATCATTTATGAAACGCCTTCTGCTGCCATCTCGCAGACACTGGGCGCCTGAGGCGCCGATCGCAAACTCGCCGGCAGGCTGAGCTGCTCGACTTAAGCGCATCACGCCGCACGAGAACGCTTCTCGTTCATTGAAGCAAAACACGTACGGACCCGAATGAGACGCTGAACCCGAGAGGCGCACTGGCTTCGGCCGGTGCGCCTCTTGTCTGTGTTCCCGGCAAGGCGCCACACCTGCTCAGCACTTCGTCTCAGTGCTTGACCGGCTCGAGGCCAGCTTCGTAGTGGACGACCCGCAGTGTGGACGATGAACAGCCGGGTCTTGCGTAGCACAGGCGGTCAGGTCGTCCACACGGTCACGGCGATCATGGCCGCGGTCGAGGGATGACCTTCTTGTTCGGGTTCGGCACCGTGTTGCGACTGGGCTTTGACCAGGCGCACAGGTTTGATGGCACCGCTGGTCGCTCCAGTGCAGATCTCTCGATCCTCGGACCGACCACCTCACCTGATCCCAGGCCCCGTCCCGGTCGTGCGGCGCTACGCCGGGTTTTCCGCGACGGCGAGGTAGTCCGTGTAGATCTGCGGCGAGCCCGAGAACGAGGCCAGCTGCTTCCACTCCTCGTACATCTGCTTGGTGTCGCGGTGGGCGGCCGCGAACTCCGCGGCCTCACCGGTGGCGATGTCGGGCTCGGGGTAGAAGACGTCCAGCGCGTCGAGGCTCGCGATCTCCATCATCATCACGTACTGGTCGAGGCGGTTGCCCCGCTCGCCCTTGAGCACGTGGAACCGCCAGTCCGGGTAGTCGTCGATCCGGTGGTGGTTCTCGGCGATGAAGCGGTCGAACACCTCCTCGGTCACGCCGGCGCGCAAGGCCAGGTTGTGAATCCCGATGACCCTGGCGACGGGCTCCTCGCCGGGGCGGTCGCGGTAGCGGGGGCCGGGCGTGACGGTGCTCCGCGGGTTGTCGGCCAGCAGCCGGTAGTCGGTGAACAACGTCGGCAGCTCGCCGTACGTGCCCAGCCGCCGCCACCGCGCCAGCACGGCCTCCGCCTCGGGGTGCCGCGCCCAGAACTGCCGCGCCTGCTCGGTCTGCTCACCCCTGGCCGTGACGTAGCGGTCGCGCTGCTCGGCGCTCTCGATCTCGTACAACATCAGGTACTGCCCGGTCCGCTCCCCGCGCAACCCGCGCAGCAGCGTCCACCGCCACCCCGGGTACAGGGGCAGGTGAACGCCCTCAGCACGCACGAAGGCCTCGAACTCCTCCGGCGTGACACCGGCCTCCGTGTCGATGGCGATGTACTGGAACGTGAACACCGACGAGCGTGTCATTGCGTCCAATCCTCGGGCCGGCAAGGGGAACGCGCGTCCGACGAGCACGACTCCCCGCACCACATCCTGCCAGTTCCCAGGCGACGGGAGGCGGTGCTGAGCCGCGGAGATGTGCTTGAGGCCAGCATCATCACGGCGGCAGCCACTGCCGTCCACGGTTCGGGCGTCAGCATGGTGCACCGGTCCGGGCAGCGCCTGCTCGGTTTTGCCTCGGCTACAGTGTGGGTGCAGGGTCGTTGATCGGCCTGTCCACTCGCTTCGTCACCTCCGCGGTCTGCATGCGCTCGGTCGCGGCTCCGCAGCGATCTGAGGAAGAAGACGGGTCAGCATGGTGGTCACCACGTCAGAGGGTACGCATTTGCTGTCCGGAGCCCTTGAGCGTTACGTGTTCAAGGTCGCCGAGGTGCTCTCCGTGCCGCGCGACGGTGTCAGCTTCGAGGTCACCGACACCGCCACGGCCTACATCGCGCTGGGCTGCCGTGCGGTGGCACATCCGAACCGCGATGTCATGCTCGTCTGGAGTGCGACGCAGGGATGGGCGGTGTCGATCGAGACCGGTCCCACGGAGCCGTTGATCGTGCTCGCCCGGCTTGCCGGCGACGTCGTGCAGGCTCCCGAGGCGGTGGCCGGGCTGGTGGCCGAGTCCATGACGCGGCCCGGTGGCGGTCGGTTGCCGGTGCCGGCAGCTCGGCCGCTGGGCTGGTCGGACCTCGCCGAGTGCATGGCGCGCTACGCGCCCTGACGCTGCACGACTGCGACCCGGAGTTCGCGCCGAATGGTGGGTCACGGTTTTGGGAACAAACCACTGTTTTCAGTCGATCACACCGGATCGCCGTCGCCGACCCGCTTCACGACGACGTGGTGGGTGAATCCACTGTGGACTTCGTGGAGGCCGGTGCGCTGAACCCGCGCCATCGCCACACCCGCGTCGTGCCGCCCGCCGATCTGTCCGCACTGCACTGGAGCGTGCTGGGCGACGATCGCGGTGACACTCCACCAGGACGACGTCGTCGGTGTGCTCAGCGGTTCGAGGACGGGAAGCGGCCGTCCGGGCTGCCGAGCCCGACCAGGTCCGTGTACTGGTCCTGCCACGACCGTTCGGTCGCCAGCAAATCGGCGAGCCGCTGCACCCAGTTGTCGTCCACGGTCCGAGGGGCACCCGTCGCCAGGTGGCCGGCCGTCTCCTTGCGTGCCTTGAGCCATTCGGACAACGTGGGTTCCAGCGCGGGGCCGCCTTGTTCTTCCGGCATGGCTCACGACACTGCGCGTGATGCGTGCCCGTGTCCGGGTTCGTTCGGCCGGTCCTCGCTCGCTGCGCCATCGCTCGACAATGCTCAGCAGCGCCGTGACCAGCGCGAACAAAAATGGGAACAAGATCGCCAGCTACGGCTGACCTTGTTCCCGTCTTCGTGGTGCCCCCGGCAGGATTCGAACCTGCGCACCCGCCTCCGGAGGGCGGTGCTCTATCCCCTGAGCTACGGGGGCGCTACCAACACGGAAGATCCTAGCGCACGCCCGCACCACCCCCGCACACCCACCCCCCATGAACTCCCGTCGGGTGGTGTCCGTCACGTCCGTCCCAGGTCAGGAATACGCCGGATTGCACTCATGCGCATGTCGCTATATGTTCCGAACATGGGTCACGGGCATGGGCACGGATCGGCGTCCGCGAGTGGGCGGCACGCCGGCAGGCTGTGGGTCGCGTTCGGGATCGGCGCGGTCTTCATGGTGGTGGAGTTCGTCGTGGGGTTCGCGACGTCCTCGCTGGCGCTCATCTCCGATGCCGCCCACATGCTCACCGACGTGCTCGGGGTCGGGATGGCGCTCGCGGCGATCATGGTGGCGCGCAGGGCCAAGGCGGGGAAGAACCGCACGTTCGGGTTCTACCGGGCCGAGGTGCTCGCGGCGCTGGCCAACGCGGTGCTGCTGTTCGGCGTGGCCGGGTACGTGATCTACGAGGCCGTGGGGCGGTTCCAGGACCCGCCGGCGGTGGCGGGGTGGCCGGTGCTCATCGCGGCGAGCCTCGGTCTTGCGGCCAACCTCGTGTCCTTCAGCGTGCTCAGGGAGGGCGCGAAGGAGAGCATCAACGTCCGGGGCGCCTACCTGGAGGTGCTGGCGGACCTCATCGGGTCGGTCGGTGTGCTGGTCAGCGCGCTGGTCACCATCACGACCGGGTGGAGGTACGCCGACCCGATCATGGGCGTGCTGATCGGCGTGTGGGTGCTGCCGCGGACGTACTCGCTGGCCAAGAACGCGCTGCACATCCTGTTCCAGCACGCGCCGGAGCGGTTGGACGTCACCGAGGTGCAGGCGGCGCTGGCCCAGTTGCCCGGGGTGGTCGAGGCGCACGACCTGCACGTGTGGACGCTCACCAGCGGCATGGAGGTGGCCTCGGCGCACCTCACGACGGCCGAGGACGCGGATCACGAGGACGTCCTCAAGGCCGCGCAGGTGCTCCTCAAGACCGAGTACCACATCGAGCACGCCACGCTGCAGGTCGAGGGCGGCTCGTCAGCGCAGCGGTGCCGCGAGCTTTCCTGGTGAGCTGACCGGCAGGGAGCGCACGAAGTCCTTCGTCGATGCGATGCCGGTTCGTGACGGAACGGGCCTGCGCTGTTCGGGTACCGAAACCCACGTCCTGCCTTGGGCGAACGGCACCACAGCGACCTCCCCAGTAACACCAACGGTTTGCCAAGATCCCACCGGACAACCTACCGCACCGGAAAGATCCGTTCAGGTGAACGGGAAAGGCCGCGCTCCGTGACGGAACGCGGCCTTTCCCGATCAGTTGGGCGTTACAGCCCAGCGCACTGTCCTGCCTTCGGCCCCTTGACGTCGTTCGGGAAGCCGTTGTTGACCGGCACCGGGGTGTTGCCCGTGCAGGACAACGGTCCGCCGACGGTCGAGAACGCCACCACGGAGCCCGCCCTGTTGCCCGTCAGCGACACCGGGCCGCCGACCGCCGTGTTCTCGACGGCCACCTCGGCCGAGGAGCCGTTCACCGAGACCGGGCCGCTGACCCTGGTGCCCACCAGGACCACGGACGCGGCGTCCGCGGCCGACAGCGGGCCCTTGATCTCGCCGCCGAACACGTACAGCGTGGCGCCGCGGGCGACGGTCACCGGGCCGCTGATCGTCGCTCCGTCCACCTGGGTCACACCGCTGACCTGCAGCGGGCCGCTGACCGTGCCGGTCACCGTGGTGGTGGCGGCCCGCAGCGGCTTCGACAGCAGCTCGAACTCCGCCAGCGCCACGTCGCCGCTGAACTCCAGGCGGTAGAACGCGTACCGGCCCGGTGAGGCGATCTTGAACGACCGGGTGTACTGCTGCCACTGGAAGTTCTCACCGCTGCGCTTGTCGACGGTCGCCCAGGTCTTGCCGTCGTAGGAGGCCTTCAGCTCCCACGACGAGGGCGAGGCGCCGGTCTTCGCGTTGGTCAGCGTGTAGAACTCCGCCTTCTCCTTGGCGTCGGCGGGCTTGAAGTCGACCGTGCGGACCGTCGTGGAGGTCGCGGAGTTGTTGTCCGACAACGCGGCCACCGACAGGCCGGTGGAGACGTCGCGCAGCGGCGTGGCGACCTCGGTGCCCTTGGTGATCGACTCGGGTGCGTCGTCGGCGCCCGTGCCCCACTTCGACGGGGCGGGGCCCATGTCGAAGTCGATCGTCGCGCCGGCCGCGAGGACGTCGTGCGGCAGGGAGGTCTTGTTCCACGGCTTGCCGTTGACCTTGACGCCCTGCACGTAGATGTTCTTCGCGCTGTTCTTGGGCGCGTTGACCACCAGCTTCTTGCCGTTCTCCAGGTTCACCGTCGCCTTGGTGAACTGCGGCGAGCCGATCGCGTACGCCGGCTTGCCCATCTGCAGCGGGTAGAAGCCCAGCGCGGAGAACAGGTACCACGCGGACATCTCGCCGTTGTCCTCGTCTCCGGCGTAGCCCTGGCCCTCCTGGCTGCCGACGTACAGGCGCGCCATGATCTCGCGCACCTTCTCCGCCGTCCGCGCGGGCTGACCGGCGTAGTCGTACATGTAGGCGATGTGGTGCGAGGGCTGGTTGGAGTGGCCGTACTGGCCCATCCGCACGTCCCGCGCCTCGATCATCTCGTGGATGACGCCGCCGTAGCCGCCGGGGAACTTCGCGGTCTCCGGCAGGGTGAAGAACTGGTCGAGCTTCTTCGCCAGCGCGTCCCGCCCGCCGTACAGGTTCGCGAGACCCTGCCCGTCGTGCGGCACCGTGAACGCCATGTTCCAGCCGTTCGTCTCGGTGTAGTCATAGCGCCAGTCCTGCGGGTTGTACTTCGCCGGGTCCTCGACGCGCCACGACCCGTCGACGTTGCGGCCCTGGAAGAAGTCGATCCTCTTGTCGAACGTCAGCACGTAGTTGAGGGAGCGGTTGAGGAAGTACTCGTGCTCCTCCAGATACCGCTTCTCACCGGTCTTCTCGTGCAGCGCCTTCGCCATCTGCGCGATGCCGTAGTCGTTGAGGTAGCCCTCGATCGCCCACGACCACGCCTCGTGCAGCTGGTCGTTGCCGGTCCAGCCGAGGAAGATCGACCGGTCCATGCCCTTGCGGCCGACGCCGCTGCTCGGCGGCACCACCGACGCGTTCTTCACCGCGGCCTCGTAGGCGGCCTTGGCGTCGAAGTTGCCCACGCCCTTGAGGTAGGCGTCCGCGAACGCCACGTCGGAGCTCGTGCCGGTCATCAGGTCGGCGTAGCCGGGGGAGGACCAGCGCGAGATCCAGCCGCCGTCCTTGTACTGCTGGACGAAGCCCTCGGCCATCTCACCCGCCTTGGACGGCGTGAAGAGGCTGTAGGCGGGCCAGGTCGTGCGGTAGGTGTCCCAGAAGCCGTTGTTGACGTAGATCTTGCCGTCCACGATCTTCGCGCCGGTCCGCGTCGGCGTCGAGGGACCGGTCGCGGGCGCCACCGGGGACGCGTACTGGACCTTGTCGCCGACCTTCTCGAAGCCCGAGTTCGGGTAGAGGTAGAGCCGGTACATGTTGGAGTACGTGGTGATCAGCTGGTCCTCGGACGCGCCCTCGACGCTGAGGATGCCGAGCACCTCGTCCCACGCGTTCTGCGCGCGGTCCCGGACCGACTCGAACGTGTCGGAGCCGCCGACCTCCTGTCGCAGGTTCGACTTCGCCTGGTCGACGGAGATCAGCGACGTGGCGATGCGCAGCTGCACGGTCTTGTCGGCGAACGAGAAGTAGCCGCCGACCGCGTCCCTGCCGGCGCCGGTGAGCTTCCCGCTCGCCGTCACGGCCTTGTCGACCTCGCCGTAGACGAACAGGCGCGAGGCGCCCGTGGAGAGGCCGCTCTTGACGTCCGAGAAGCCCGTGACGACGCCGTTGGCCGGGTCGAGGGTCAGGCCGCCGAGGTTGTTCACGTTGTCGAACACGAGGTTCTTCTCGCCCTGGTCCGGGAACGTGAACCGGAAGACCGCCGCGTGGTCGGTCGGCGCGATCTCGGCCTTCAGGCCGTTCTCGAAGGTCACGCCGTAGTAGTGCGCCTTCGCGACCTCGTTGTCGTGCTTGAACGGCAGCGCCCGCAGCGCGCGGTCCTGCGTCGGCGCCTTGTCCGACGGCATGACCTGGAACGTCTGCCGGTCACCCATCCACGGGCTCGGCTCGTGCGAGGCCGTGAACGCCTGCAGCGTCGGCAGGTTCTGCGCGTTGTTGCGCTGCTGGTACTCGTACAGCCACGACGTGGAGCCCGCGTTGGTCATCGGGGTCCAGAAGTTGAAGCCGTGCGGCACCGCGGTGGCCGGGAAGTTGTTGCCGCGCGAGAACGAGCCGTTCGAGTTCGTGCCGCGCGTGGTCAGCACGTAGTCCGACGGCTTCGCGTACTGCTTCTCGACGACGTCGCCGATGCGGATGTCGTCGACCCAGGCGCCGAACTCCGTCGGGCCCTTCGGACCGTCGTAGGCGACCAGCACCCGCTTGATCGTCTTGCCGGCCGCGACCGCGCCGATCGTCGAGGCGACCTTGTTCCACTGGTTGGTGTAGAGGAACTTGCCCGCGCCCTGGCCCTGCGGCGACAGCACCGCGCCGTGCCGGTCCACCGCCCCCAGGTCGCTCAGGTAGGTGCCGTCGGAGAACGCCAGGTCCACCGACGAGTACGTGCTCGGGTAGCTCAGGTTGTCCGTCACGAAGTCCGGGAAGATCATGTACGACAGCTCGGTCCGCGGCTCGACCTTCACGTCGACGTCGAAGACCTTGTTGTAGCTGTACGCCCGGCCCTCGGCGGTGTGACGACCCTGAAAGCGGAACGACTTCACGCCCGTCCAGCCGACCCGCGCCTTGGCCGCGTAGCCGCCCGTGGGGCCGTTGCCGACCACGCTGCGCATGTTCGGCGGCGGCGGGGTAGTGGAACCGTCGGAGAGCTGCACCTCGGCGAGCTGCACGATGTTCGTGGAGCCGTTGTTCAGCGTGATGTCGAGCTTGTAGTGCGTGAACGCCTTGGGTGCCGCGATGTCGTAGGTCTTGGTCTGGAAGCGCTCGGCGAACGCCTCACCGGTGCGGGTGTCGACGACGGTCCAGTCGGTGCCGTTGTCCGACCCCTGCAGGGTCCAGTTCTTCGGGTCGCGCTCGGGGGAGTCGTTGGCCGACGAGAGCGCGTACCTGCGGATCGTCTGCGCCTCGGCGAAGCGGAACGACGCCCAGCCGGTGGTGGCGAAGACCAGCCACTTGGTGTTGACGCTGCCGTCGACGAGGTTCTCCTTCACCTCGCCCGAGTCCGCGTTCTCACCGTTGGCCTTGACCTCCAGCACCTCGTCGGAGACGTTGCCGGGGATGCCCGAGCCGTCGGAACCGATCACGCCGGACGCCTTGGGATTGCCCGCCGCGTCGGTCTCGACCGCGTTCGCCCACGCTGGTTGCGGTTGACCGTCCTCAAAGGACGACGAAAAGCCCACTCCCGACTCCTCTGGTGCGGCGGCCGCGTAGCCGTTGGTGACGCCGCACACCAGTGTCGCAGTGATCGCGACGCTCAACAGAGTGGTTGTCCGTCTCTTCCCCAGTTGCCTCATTGCAACCCTTCCCGCCGCCGCCTTGCCTGCCCCGTTCGCGAGGCAGCGTTTCTGCACCTGACATCGTTGTCAAGGCGCGGGGCGGAACTTGTCCTCGAACCTGTCCTCTCCCGCGCGACACGGTGACCGAACCGGCGGCCCACGCAGCGACCGGTGCTGGGATCGCTCTCACGGTGTGCGGGGCGGACGGTTCGAACGGGCCGCGGTGGCGTTCGTGGTCGCGACGGGACCGAGGACCGCTCATGGATTGGTCTTCGAAGTTACTCTCTGAGAGTAGTTGAGGGTGCCTCACCTGGTAATTCACTCATTTGCCGTATCCGTGAACTGCCGTTTGTGGCTTAGCGTTACCAGGACCTCCTCCTGGAGGGTGTTGTGTCCTTCCGTTGCAAGGGGAGCCGGTAGGGGGATGCGGGGGACGTAGCCCCCTACCGGCCGTGCACGGGGCAGGTGCCGCGCCCGCACCACCAACCTGCCCCGTGCAGCAACGGACGGACGGCTCAGCGCGGAGTCGGGCGGTGGACGTTCTCCGCCGTCGACTCCCGGTGCGCCGAGTCCGCGATCCAGCTGCCGGGGGTGGACGGGTCGACGACGCCGTCCTCCAGCCAGGTGAACCGGCCGTTCATGACCTGGGTGGCCAGCGCCACGTCGGTGTCGTCGGTGTTCTTCCACAGCCGCTCGAACAGCTCGTCCACGCGCACCCGCGCCTGCTTGCAGAACGCGTCGGCCAGCAGCTGGGCGTCCGGGTTCTGGTCCTGCACCGCCCGCACGCACGTCGCGCTGATCGCGAACAGCTCGGCCCCGATGTCCACGACCCGGCTGAGGAACCGCTGCTTGCGCTCCATCTTCCCCTGCCACCGCGACATCGCGTAGAACGTCTGCCGCGCCAGCTTGCGCGCCGCCCGCTCCACGAACCGCAGGTGCCTGGCCAGCGGCCCGAACTCCGCGTAGCCCGCCGGGCTCTGCCCCTTGCCGACGACCAGCGTCGGGAACCACTTCGCGTAGAACCCGCCGGCCTTGGCCGCGGCCTTCACCTTGGCCTGCCGGTCGGCGTCGGGGTCGATGATGTCGCCGGCCACGCTGAGGTGCGCGTCCACGGCCTCACGCGCGATCAGCAGGTGCATGATCTCGGTGGAGCCCTCGAAGATCCGGTTGATCCGCAGGTCCCGCAGCACCTGCTCGGCCGCGACGCCCCGTTCCCCGCGCGCCGCCTGGCTCTCCGCCGTCTCGTACCCGCGCCCGCCCCGCACCTGCACCAGCTCGTCCGCCACCAGCCACGCCTTCTCCGACGCGTAGAGCTTCGCCAGCGCGGCCTCGATGCGGATGTCGTGGCTGCCCGCGTCCGCGAGCTCGGAACTGAGGTCCAGCACCGCTTCCAGCGCGTAGGCCGTGGCCGCGATGTAGGCGATCTTGCCCGCGATGGCCTCGTGCCTGCCGACCGGCAACCCCCACTGCACCCGCTCGGTGCTCCACTCGCGCGCGATCTTGAGGCACCACTTGGCGCTGCCCGCGCAGAGGGCGGGCAGGCTGAGCCGGCCGGTGTTGAGGGTGGCGAGCGCGATCTTGAGCCCCGCGCCCTCCTTGCCGATGACGTTCTTCTTGGGCACCTTCACGTCGTGGAACCGCGTGACGCCGTTCTCCAGCCCCCGCAACCCCATGAACGCGTTGCGGTTCTCCACGGTGATGCCCTCGGCGTCCGCCTCGACGACGAACGCGGTGATGCCCTTGCCGGGCACCTGCGCCATGACGACCAGGAGGTCGGCGACAACACCGTTGGTGGTCCACAGCTTCACGCCGTTGAGCACGTAGTCGTCGCCCTCGGGCACAGCGGTGGTGCCGAGCCGGGCGGGGTCGGAGCCGACGTCCGGCTCGGTGAGCAGGAACGCGGTGATCTCGCCCTTGGCGCACCGCGGCAGGAACTCCCGCTTCTGCTCCTCGTTGCCGAACATGGCCACCGGCTGCGGCACGCCGATGGACTGGTGCGCGCTCAGCATGGCGCCGATCGCCGGGTTGGCGCTGCCGACGAGCATCAGCGCCTTGTTGTAGTAGACCTGCGTGAGGCCGACGCCGCCGTACTCCGGCTTGATCTTCATGCCGAACGCGCCGAGGTCCTTCAACCCCTTGAGCACGTCGTCGGGAATCCGCGCGTCCCGCTCGATGACGGCGTTGTCGACGTGCGCCTCGGTGAACTCCCGGAGCTTCGCGAGGAACGCCTCACCGCGCTCCCGGTCCTCCCGGCTGCCTTGCGGGTGGGGGTGGATGAGGTCGACGCGGAAGTGGCCGAGGAAGAGCTCTTTGCCGAAGCTCGGTCGCTGCCAGCGGGTTTCTCGGGCTTGCTCGGCGACCTGTCTGGCCGCGCGCTCGTCGACGGTCATGGTTACCTCCGAGTAGGGGTGTGACCCACGTTACTCAGGGGTAGGCGGATGTCCACCGGTCCGGAGGATGAAAGCCGGTCCTCAACGGCTCGTCCTCCTCGACCGGCTCACCGAGAGGACCCTGACCAGCAGGACCGCGACCGCCACGCCCAGCACCAGCCACGACAGGACCAGCACGAGCTCCGGCACCCCGTCCTGCGCGCGGGCCACCGAGAAGCGCGGCACACCCGTGCGCGGGCTCTTGCCGGTCATCGTCATGGCGACCTCGCCGCCCACGTCGTCCGGTCCGATCGAGTGGCGGAACTCGCGGGCGTAGGTGTTGCCCTCGTACGGGATGGCCGCTGTGCAGTCGTGGACCAGGCCGAGGTGCAACCAGCTGCGCGAGCACGTGATGTCCGTGGCGGTGGCGTTCGCCTCGGTTGAGCTCTTGGGTCCGGGCCACCGAGTGCTTCGAGCCGGCACGGGCGTTGCGCGGCGCGGTGCAGGACCAGGGACGTCACCTGGAACAGCAAAAGACCGCCCCCTCCCGCGAAGGAGGGGACGGCCTGGAGGGACGACCAGGGCTACGGCAGCGGTGCGGCTCCGCGCTTCGCCAGGTAGTCCTTCATCAGCTCGGTCTCCGAGGACTGCGACTTCAACATGTTCTCCGCGAGCGTGCGCACCGCCGGCTGGCCCGCGCGGGTCGAGGCGTACTCGGCCATCGGGGCGCCGCCGACGTGGTGGCGGAGCATCAGCTGCAGGAAGTACACGTCGAGGTCGCGGCCGGTCAGGGAGCGGAGCTTGGCGAGCTCCTCGGTGGTGGCCATGCCCGGCATGGCGGGCTTGCCCGGCTCGGCGGTGGTGGCGCCGTGGCCGTGGATGCCGGCGTCGTTCATCCAGGTCATGTAGACGCCCGAGATGTTCTGCTCGTGTTCGTTCCACATCATCAGCCAGCCCTTCATGCGGCCCACCTGTTCGAGCTGGGTGGAGGCGATGTCGAAGGCGAGCTGGCGGACGTCGGGGTCCGTGGAGCGGTCGCGGGCGATGTTGGCCATCTGGATGCCCTGCAGGTGGTGCATGGCCATGTCCTGGCAGAAGCCGACGTCGACCGAGCCCGAGGCCGGGGCGCTGCCGGTGGACGAGGAGCCGGGGAGCTTCACCAGCAGGCCGACGGCCGCGCCGAGCAGGAGCACGGCGAGGACGGCTGCGGTGATGACGAGGGTCCGGGCGACGCCTGAGGGACGCCCGGAGCCCACGACCACGACCTCGTCGGAGGTGTCCGGCATCAGCTGGACGGCGGCGTCGAGACCGAGCCCGACGGCGGCGTGCTGGCGTTCGGCTGGCCCTCGGTGGCGGAGTCGTCCTTGCCGCCGTCCATCGGGACGGCGTCGGCGCCCGGCTTCTCGGCCACGAACGGGGCCGGGTTCGACAGGAACGCCGTGTTCTCGCAGGACGCGCCGACCTCGGGGTAGGTGTTGGCGTTGCGCAGCAGCGAGGAGATGAACTGGTCGATGCGCTCGTCGTCGGCGGTGTCGACCTTCAGCTGGTGGCCCCAGGCCTGCAGCGAGATCGGCTTGTCGAGACCGGGGTACGGCGACATCATCATGTACGGGATGCCCTCGACCTTGGGCTTGAGCTTGCCCAGGACGTCGTCCTTGACCTGGTCCGGGTTGTACGCGATCCACACGGCGCCGTGTTCGAGGCCGTGGACCATGTTCTCGGTGCGGACGGCCTTGTCGTAGACGACACCGGTGCAGTCGGCCCACTGGCCGTCGTGCGGGCCGCCGAACGCGGGGGTCTGGTCGTAGGCGACGCGCTGGGTCGCCTCGACGTGGCGGGAGCCCTTGTACTCCTTCACGACGATGCCCGCGAGCTGCGTCGACGGGTCCTTGTTCGTGTCGGAGGGCTTCCACTTGGCCAGGGCGGCCTCTTTGACGTTCTGCTCGTGGATCTGCGAGTACGCGTAGCCGAAGACGCCGCCGGCGAGGCCCAGCACGGCGACTACCGCGATGATCGTGCCCCACGGCTTGGGCTTCTTCCCCACCACCGAGGAACGGGCTGCGGCCACGCTGTTGCGTGTGGCCTTCGTCTTCTTGCCGCTGGTCATGTCCGCCTCAGATGTCGTCCTGGTCAACCGGCGCCAGTGTAGGGACAACGTGTCTGGTCACTGTCAGGGCAGTGCGATACCACGTGCGCGTTAACACTTGCCGTCTCACCCTCCGAGACCCGGTAACCCGGTCGAGACCTGCGACAACGCTTCTCTAGACTCATCGTCCGTGACCCCTGACGCGCTCGCCGATCTGGTTCGGACCACGGTTGCCCGGCTGCTCTCCGAACGAGGCCTGGACACCGCCGCCGCGCCCGCACAGGTCACGGTCGAGCGACCCCGCAACCCCGAGCACGGCGACTACGCCACGAACGTGGCGCTGCAACTGGCCAAGAAGGTCGGCGTGAACCCGCGCGACCTCGCCACGTGGCTCGCCGAGGCCCTGCGCACCCAGTCCGCCATCGCGCGGGCCGACGTCGCCGGACCGGGTTTCCTGAACCTCACCATCGCCACCGAGGCGCAGGGCGCGATCGTCGAGGACGCGCTGCGCGACGGCTACGGCACCGGCGACGAGCTCAAGGGCAAGCGGATCAACCTGGAGTTCGTCTCCGCGAACCCGACCGGCCCCATCCACCTGGGTGGCGCGCGCTGGGCGGCCGTGGGCGACGCGCTCGGCCGGATCCTGCGGGCCCGCGGCGGCGAGGTCACCCGCGAGTACTACTTCAACGACGCCGGCGCGCAGATCGACCGGTTCGTCCGGTCGCTGATCGCCGCCGCGAAGGGCGAGCCCGCGCCCGAGGACGGCTACGCGGGCACGTACGTGAGCGACATCGCCGCCGAGGTGCTGCGCCGCGAGCCGGGTGCGCTCACCGACCCCGAGACGGTGCGCGAGGTCGGCGTCGGGCTCATGTTCGACGAGATCAAGCGCAGCCTGCACGAGTTCGGCACCGACTTCGACGTCTACTTCCACGAGGACTCGCTGCACCGGAGCGGTCGCGTGGACGAGGCGGTCGCGAAGCTCAAGGCCACCGGCTCGCTGTACGAGGAGGACGGCGCCTGGTGGCTGCGCTCCACCGACTTCGGCGACGACAAGGACCGCGTCGTCATCAAGAGCGACGGCAACCCGGCCTACATCGCCGGTGACATCGCCTACCTCGTCGACAAGCGCGGCCGGGGCTTCGACCTGTGCATCTACATGCTCGGCGCCGACCACCACGGCTACGTCGCGCGCCTCAAGGCCGCGGCGGCCGCCCTGGGTGACGACCCGGACAGCGTCGAGGTGCTGATCGGCCAGCTCGTGAACCTCGTCAGCGAGGGCCAGCCGGTGCGCATGAGCAAGCGCGCGGGCACCGTCATCACGATGGAGGACCTGGTCGACGCGGTCGGCGTGGACGCCGCGCGGTACGCCATGGTCCGCTCGTCGGTCGACTCCGGCCTCGACATCGACCTCGACCTGCTGCGCAAGCACAGCAACGAGAACCCGGTCTACTACGTGCAGTACGCCCACGCGCGCACGTCGTCGATCCTGCGCAACGCCGGCGACCTCGGCATCACCCCCGGTGGGGACTTCGCGCTGCTCACCCACGAGCGCGAGGGTGACCTCATCCGCACCATCGGCGAGTTCCCGCGAGTGGTGGCCACCGCCGCCGAGCTGCGCGAACCGCACCGCGTCGCCCGCTACCTCGAAGAGCTCGCGGGCACGTACCACCGCTTCCAGCAGGACTGCCGCGTGCTCCCGCGCGGCGATGAGGAGACGACTCCGTTGCACCAGGTCAGGCTTCAGCTCGTCAACGCGACCAGGCGCGTGTTCGCCGCAGGCCTCGGCCTGCTCGGCGTGACCGCCCCGGAGCGCATGTGATGCGCGCGCACCCGGCCGGTCCCCGGCACGCCGACGTCCTCGTCCCCGGCAGCACCGCCGGCGACCGCCCCTCCACCGCCGACCAGCTCGACCACCTTCACCCGAACGTGTGGCCGCGCAACGCCGCCCGCAACGCCGACGGCGTCGTGGAGCTGGCGGGCGTGGACGTGCGCGGGCTCGCCGAGCAGTACGGCACCCCGCTGTTCGTCATGGACGAGCAGGACTTCCGCGCGCGCTGCCGCGAACACGCGGAGGCGTTCGGCGACCCGACGCTCGTGCACTACGCCTCCAAGGCGTTCCTGAGCGTGCAGATCGCGAAGTGGGTGGCCGAGGAAGGCCTCTCCATCGACGTCTGCAGCGGCGGCGAGCTCGCCATCGCGCTGCGGGCGGAGTTCCCGGCCGAGCGCATCGCGTTGCACGGCAACAACAAGAGCGTCGCCGAGCTGGTCGCCGCCGTCGAGGCGGGCGTCGGCGGGATCGTCGTCGACTCCTACCACGAGATCGCGCGCCTGGACCAGATCGCACGCGACCGCGGTGTGGTGCAGCCGGTGCTGATCCGCGTCACGGTCGGCGTCGAGGCGCACACCCACGAGTTCATCGCGACCGCCCACGAGGACCAGAAGTTCGGCTTCTCGCTGTCCTCCGGCGACGCCGCCGAGGCCGTGCGCCGGGTGCTGAAGGCGAGCGGGCTCACGCTCGTCGGCCTGCACAGCCACATCGGCTCGCAGATCTTCGACGCCTCCGGCTTCGAGGTCGCCGCCCGCCGCGTCATCGGCCTGCTCGCGGAGATCCGCTCCGAGCACGGCGAGATCGGCTCGCTGACCACCGTCGACCTCGGCGGTGGCCTCGGCATCGCCTACACCCCGGACGACGACCCGCCCCCGCCGGCGGAGCTCGCGCGGCAGCTGCACAACATCGTGCAGAAGGAGTGCGAGCACAGCGGCCTGGAGATGCCCCGCATCGCGGTCGAGCCCGGCCGCGCGATCGTCGGCCCCGGCACGGTCACCGTGTACGAGGTCGGCACGATCAAGGACGTCGAGCTCGACGGTGGCGCGCGCCGCCGGTACGTGAGCGTCGACGGCGGCATGAGCGACAACATCCGCACCGCCCTGTACGACGCGGTCTACGACTGCAAGCTCGTGTCCAGGACCGCAGAGCCCGACGCGCGCGCCGTGCTCTGCCGCGTCGTGGGCAAGCACTGCGAGGCCGGCGACATCGTCGTGCGCGACTGCTGGCTGCCCGAGGACCTCGCGCCGGGCGACCTGGTGGCCGTCGCTGCGACGGGGGCCTACTGCTACTCGATGGCGAGCGGGTACAACCGACTCCCGAGGCCCGCGCTCGCCGCGGTGACCGACGGGGAGGCGCGGCTGCTGCTGCGCCGCGAGACCGAGGACGACCTGTTCCGTCTGGAGGTATGAACGGTGCCGGAAGCGAAACCCATCCGGGTCGCCTTGCTGGGATGTGGCACGGTGGGCACGGAAGTGGTCCGGCTGCTGACGGACCAGGCCGGCGACCTCGCCGCCCGCATCGGCGCGCCGATCGAGCTCGCCGGGATCGCGGTGCGCAGGCCGAACAAGCACCGCGAGGTGCCGGAGCACCTGCTCACGACGGACGCGTCCGCGCTGGTGAAGTCGGACGACGTGGACGTGGTCGTCGAGGTCATCGGCGGCATCGACCCCACCCGCGGGCTGCTGCTGGAGGCGCTGCACAACGGCAAGTCCGTCGTGACGGCGAACAAGGCGCTGCTGGCCGAGCACGGCTCCGACCTGTTCGAGGCCGCCGACGGCTCGGGCGCCGACCTGTACTTCGAGGCGGCCGTCGCGGGCGCGATCCCGTTGCTGCGCCCGTTGCGGGAGTCCCTGGCGGGTGACCGGATCACGCGCGTGATGGGCATCGTCAACGGCACGACGAACTTCATCCTGTCCGCGATGGACGCCACGGGCGCCGGCTACGCCGAGACGCTCGAGGAGGCCTCGCGGCTGGGCTACGCCGAGGCCGACCCGACCGCCGACGTCGACGGGTTCGACGCCGCCTCCAAGGCCGCGATCCTCGCGTCGCTGGCGTTCCACACGCGCGTGACGGCCGCGGACGTGTACCGGGAGGGCATCCGCCAGGTCAGCGCCGCCGACATCGCGGCGGCCAAGGGCCTGGGCCGCACGGTGAAGCTGCTCGCGATCTGCGAGCGCGTCGTCTCGCCGTCCGGTCAGGAGTCAGTCGCGGTTCGAGTGCACCCGGCCATGATCCCCAGGACGCACCCGCTGGCCTCGGTCAACGGCGCGTTCAACGCGGTGTTCGTCGAGGCCGACGCGGCGGGGGAGATGATGTTCTACGGGCAGGGCGCCGGTGGCGCCCCGACGGCGAGCGCGGTGCTCGGCGACCTGGTCGCCGTGGCGCGCAACAAGGTCGCGAGCGGACGCGGTCCGCGCGAGTCGGCCTACGCGGCGCTGCCGGCGCAGCCCATGGGCAACACGCCCACCCGCTACCACATCAGCCTCGACGTGGCGGACAAGGCGGGTGTCCTCTCGCAGGTCGCCGCCGTGTTCGCCGAGCACGACGTGAGCATCGCCGCGGTGCGCCAGGAGGGCCGGACAGAGGACGCCAGCCTGGTGATCGTCACGCACGCGGCGACCGACGCCGCGCTGCGGTCCACTGTGGACAAAGTCGGTGGCCTCCCCGTGGTGCGGGACGTCGTCAGCGTCATGAGGGTGGAGGGCGAAGAGTGAGCGCTAGAGCTGGCTGGCCCGGTCTCATCAACGCCTACCGGGACCGCATCGAGATCCCGGAGGGCGCGGAGGTCGTCACGCTGCACGAGGGCGGCACGCCGCTGGTGCACGCGCAGCGGCTGTCCGCGGCCACGGGCTGCGACGTGTGGGTGAAGGTCGAGGGCGCGAACCCGACCGGCTCGTTCAAGGACCGCGGCATGACCGTGGCCATGACGTACGCGCTGGCGTCCGGCCTGAAGGCCGTGATCTGCGCCTCCACCGGCAACACCTCGGCGTCCGCCGCGGCCTACGCGGCCAAGGCTGGCCTGACGGCGGCCGTGCTGGTGCCCAGCGGCAAGATCGCGATGGGCAAGCTCGCCCAAGCCGTGATGCACGGCGCGCGGATCCTGCAGATCGACGGCAACTTCGACGACTGCCTGGAGCTCGCCTCCAAGACCGCGGCCGAGTACCCGGTCACGCTGGTGAACTCGGTCAACCCGGTGCGCCTCGTCGGGCAGCAGACCGCCGCGTGGGAGGTCTGCGACGTGCTCGGCCAGGCCCCGGACGTGCACTGCCTGCCGGTCGGCAACGCGGGCAACATCACCGCGTACTGGAAGGGCTACACGTCCTACGACCGGGGCCTGCCGAAGATGTTCGGCTTCCAGGCCGCCGGTGCCGCGCCGCTCGTGAGCGGTGCGCCGGTGCCGAACCCGGAGACCATCGCGACCGCCATCCGGATCGGGTCGCCGGCCTCCTGGACCGGCGCGGTCAACGCCCGTGACGAGTCGGGCGGCCTCATCGACGCGGTCACCGACGAGCAGATCCTCTCCGCCTACCGGCTGCTGGCCTCGTCCGAGGGCATCTTCGTGGAGCCCGCATCGGCGGCGTCCATCGCCGGTCTGCTGAAGACCGCCGAGGACGGCCAGCTGCCGAAGGGCTCGACGGTTGTGTGCACCGTCACGGGACACGGCCTGAAGGACCCCGACACCGCGTTGCTCGGCACCACCGAGGTCGAGCCGGTCCCGGTCGACCCCGGTGCCGTGGCGCACGCGTTGGAGCTGGCGTGAGGTTCGTCGTCACCGTCCCCGCGTCGACCGCGAACCTCGGTTCGGGGTTCGACGCGCTGGGCATGGCCCTCGGCCTGTACGACGAGGTCGAGGTCACGGTCGCCGAGGGTCTCTCGGTGGTCGTGGAGGGCGCTGGATCGGGTGACGTCCCGCTCGACGAGTCGCACCTCGTCGTGCGGGCCGTCCGCGCCGCCGGCTACTCCGGTGGCCTTGCCCTGAAGTGCCACAACGTGATTCCGCACGCACGCGGGCTGGGCTCTTCGGCTGCCGCGATCGTGGCGGGTGTCGCAGCCGGCTTCACCCTGACGGGTCGCGAGCTGGACGCGGACGCGTTGCAGATCGCCGCCGAGTTCGAGGGGCACGCGGACAACGTCGCCGCCTCGCTCTACGGCGGTGTCGTCATCGCGTGGTCGGAGGGCGAGCGCTACCGTGCGGTCCGGGCGGACGCCGACGCACGGGTGCGGCCGGTCGTGCTGGTCCCGTCGCAGGAGTCGTCCACCAAGACCACCCGCGGCCTGCTTCCGGCCGAGGTGCCGCACGCTGACGCCGCGCACGCAGCGGGGCGGGCCGCCCTGGCGGTGCACGCGCTGACCTCGGACCCCTCGGTTCTCCTTGCCGCTACTGAGGATCGCCTCCACCAGAACTACCGCGAGCCCGCGTGGCCCGACACCGTTCGAGTGATCAACGATCTCCGCAAGCTCGGGGTTCCCGCCTGCGTGTCCGGTGCGGGACCCACCGTGATCGCGTTCGGGGACGTTCCGGACGAGGTCGACGTGCACGGCTTCGACGTGCGCAGACTCGACGTCGACGCCTCTGGCGTGCGCGTTCGTCCATTGGACTGACACGCCCGACCCCGGTTGTTGCACAGCGGAGGACCGGCGTCTACCCTCGGGGGCGATCAGTCACCGCGCGCACGGGCGCCGGTGTCGCGCCCGGACACTCGTTCCGGGTCGCAATCCTTTTGTGTTCTGGCTCTGTGCCGTGCGGGCGGGGCGGACGCAAAAGAGGCACCCGATCGCCGTGTGACCTGACAAAAGTCCCGTGCTTGCCGGAAGCGGTGTGTGCTTCCGTCTGCATCGGACTGACCGCCGTTCCCCAGTTGAAGCGGGAGGGCGGGTCCGCTGGGCCGCGTAGGAGGCGGGGCCTGGTCAGGAAGGACATGTGTGAGCAACACCGATTTGCTGAGCAGCGATGTCGCAGCTGCTTCTGGTTCTGGAGCCGAGGAGACCGCTCTGTCCACCCCTTCGAACGGCACGACGCCGCGCCGCCGCGCGGGTCTGTCCGGCATGGTGCTCGCCGAGCTGCGTGAGCTCGCCGGCCAGCTGGGCATCACCGGAACCGCTGGTCTGCGCAAGGGCGACCTGATCGCGGCCATCAAGGAGAAGCAGGGCTCCGGTGCCCCGGCCGCGAAAGCCGAGAAGCCGGCGCGGGCCCCCAAGCAGGCCGCTGAGAAGCCGGCTCCCGTCGCGGAGCAGCCGGTGGCCGAGAAGCCTGCCGAAAAGCCTGTTCAGCAGCAGCTCGAGGTAGCCGCGGAGAAGCCTGCCGCCGCTGCCGTCGACGCCGGAGCCGAGGACGGGGGCCGTTCCTCCGAGGAGGGCGGTCGCCGTGGCAACCGCCGCCGCCGTTCCGGCCGCGGTGGGGGCGGCGAGGTGGCCGAGGGCCAGCAGCAGCCGCAGGAGCAGCGCCAGGAGCGCGCTGAGCGCCCTGACCGGGGCGAACGCGCCGAGCGTTCCGACCGCGCTGAGCGTTCCGAGCGTTCTGACCGCGGCGAGCGTTCTGAGCGTTCCGACCGCGGTGAGCGTTCCGAGCGCCAGGACCGTGGCGACCGCGGTGAGCGCGGCGACCGGGGCGGCCGTGACCGCAACCGCGACCGCGGTGAGCGCGGCGACCGCGGTGACCGGGGCGACCGCAACGACCGCCAGGGCGGTGGCCAGCAGGACGACGACGGCGACGGCCGTCGTGGCCGCTTCCGCGACCGCCGCCGCCGCGGTGGCCGTGGCGAGGGCGTCGAGCGTCCTGACCGCGAGACCGAGGTGCGCGACGACGACGTCCTGCTGCCGGTCGCGGGCATCCTGGACGTGCTGGAGAACTACGCGTTCGTCCGCACGTCGGGCTACCTGGCCGGCTCGAACGACGTCTACGTCTCGCTGTCGCTGGTCCGCAAGTACGGCCTGCGCCGCGGTGACGCCATCACCGGCGCCGTCCGCCAGCCGCGCGACGGCGAGCAGCAGCGCCAGAAGTTCAACCCGCTGGTCCGCGTCGACAAGATCAACGGCCTGGACCCGGACGAGGCGCGCAACCGCCCGGACTTCACCAAGCTGACGCCGCTCTACCCGAACGAGCGCCTGCGCCTGGAGACCGAGCCGCACATCCTCACCACCCGCGTCATCGACCTGGTGATGCCGATCGGCAAGGGCCAGCGCGCCCTGATCGTGTCGCCGCCGAAGGCCGGCAAGACCTCGGTGCTCCAGTCGATCGCGAACGCGATCACGAAGAACAACCCCGAGTGCCACCTGATGGTCGTCCTCGTCGACGAGCGTCCGGAAGAGGTCACCGACATGCAGCGCTCGGTGAAGGGCGAGGTCATCGCCTCGACCTTCGACCGCCCGCCGTCGGACCACACCACCATCTCCGAGCTCGCCATCGAGCGTGCGAAGCGACTGGTGGAGATGGGCCACGACGTGGTCGTGCTGCTCGACTCGATCACCCGCCTGGGCCGCGCCTACAACCTGGCTGCCCCGGCCTCCGGCCGCATCCTGTCCGGTGGTGTCGACTCGACGGCGCTGTACCCGCCGAAGCGGTTCCTCGGCGCTGCCCGCAACATCGAGGGCGGCGGCTCGCTGACCGTCATCGCGACGGCGCTGGTCGAGACCGGCTCCGCCGGTGACTCGGTCATCTTCGAGGAGTTCAAGGGCACCGGCAACGCCGAGCTCAAGCTCGACCGCAAGATCGCCGACAAGCGCACCTTCCCGGCCGTCGACGTCGACAGCTCGGGCACGCGCAAGGAAGAGCTGCTGCTCTCCCCGGACGAGATGGCGGTCACGCACAAGCTCCGCCGCGTGCTGCACGCCCTGGACGGCCAGCAGGCCATCGACCTGCTGCTCGACCGGCTCCGCAAGTCCCGCACCAACATCGAGTTCCTGATGCAGGTGGCGAAGACGACGCCGGGCGCCGAGCAGGACTGATCCGCGCGAGTTTCACGTGAAAAGGCCCCCGGTGCTGGTCACCGGGGGCCTTTCCGCGTCTGTTCACTCGAATGCCGAACCACGTGCCGTCCGTGCTCAACGGCAGTTGGACGCGGCCGTTCCCTCGTCCTGCCGCAGCAGGCACTGCACGACCAGCCCCAGCAGCACCGGCACGCCGACGACCGCGGCACCCAGGGCCGAGACCTCGACGCCGCCCACGCCCACACCACCGGCGAGCACCGCGGCGAGCCAGGGCCACCGCACCCAGGTCCGCTGCCACCGGGACGCCCACCGCACCCCGCGGGACACGGCAGCCGCGACCGCCACGCCGGCACCCCACACCACGGAGGACAGCGGCACGGTCCCGAAGGACGCGGTGACCAGCCCTGCCGACCCCATCAGGCCGAACACGGCTGCGGCGAACAGGAACGGCACGGCCAGCCACAGGCGCCAGCTCAGCTGCCGATCGACGGTGCAGAACACGGCACACAGTCTGATGGAATACGTCCAACAACGTGGAGCCGTATCCAGCCCAACGGCCACACCTTGCGCCGAACGGCGTACCAGTGAGGTTGAGCGGTTGTGACCTCAGGCACCCCGGGCCTGTCGTGGCCGTCGCGGGAACAACCGCGTTTTTGCACGTGTTGAACGGTCTGGCAAACTAAACGGTCGAGTCCGGCTCCGGTTCACCCGTTCACAAACTGGGACCCGGCGGCCATCCTTGAAAGGGACAAGATCTTGAAGACTGGCATCCACCCCGAGTACACGGTCACCGAGGTGACCTGCAGCTGCGGTAACAGCTTCACCACGCGCAGCACCACCGCGGCGTCCGAGGTTCGCGTCGAGATGTGCTCGAACTGCCACCCGTTCTACACGGGCAAGCAGCGCATCCTGGACACCGGCGGTCGCGTCGCGCGCTTCGAGGCGCGTTACGGCAAGCGCAACAAGTAGCTGCTTTCACGGCGCCTGACCTCGGCCATCCGGCCGGGGCGGGCGCCGTCGCCGTTTCCAGGCCACCCTGAACCGAAAGCAGGAGACGTGTCGCAGTCGCTGGACAGCTTGCTCGCCGAGTACGACGAGCTGGAGAAGAAGCTCGCCGATCCCTCCGTGCACGCTGACCAGGCGGGGGCGCGCAAGCTCGGCAAGCGCTACGCCGCGCTCGGGCCGATCGTGAAGGCGGCCAGGGAGATCGACCAGGCGAAGAGCGACCTGGAGGCGGCCAAGGAGCTCGCGAGCGAGGACCAGGCGTTCGCCGACGAGGCCAAGCAGATCGAGGAGCAGCTCCCCAAGATGGAGGAGAAGCTCACCGAGCTGCTGCTGCCGCGCGACCCGCACGACGCCGACGACGTGCTGCTGGAGATCAAGTCCGGTGAGGGCGGCGAGGAGAGCGCGCTGTTCGCGGGCGACCTGCTGCGCATGTACACGCGGTACGCCGAGCGCCAGGGCTGGAAGGTCGAGATGCTCGACGGCACCGACTCCGACCTGGGCGGGTTCAAGGACGTCACGGTGGCCATCAAGGCGAAGGCCACGACCCCCGACGGCGTCTGGAGCCGGCTCAAGTGGGAGGGCGGCGTGCACCGGGTGCAGCGCGTGCCCGTCACCGAGTCGCAGGGCCGCATCCACACCTCCGCCGCCGGCGTCCTGGTCTTCCCGGAGACCGAGGAGACCGCCGAGGTCGAGATCGACGAGAAGGACCTGCGCATCGACGTCTACCGGTCGAGCGGCAAGGGCGGCCAGTCGGTCAACACCACCGACTCCGCGGTGCGCATCACGCACCTGCCGAGCGGCATCGTCGTCTCCTGCCAGAACGAGCGCAGCCAGCTGCAGAACAAGGCGCGCGCCATGCAGGTCCTGCAGTCGCGCCTCGCCGCGCTCGCCGAGGAGCAGAAGGCGCAGGAGCAGAGCGACGCCCGCCGCACCCAGATCAGGACCGTCGACCGCAGCGAGCGGGTCCGGACCTACAACTTCCCCGAATCGCGCATCTCCGATCACCGGGTTGGGTACAAAGCGCATAACCTGGACCAGGTGCTCGACGGAGACCTGGACGCGGTGGTGGACGCACTCGCCGCCGCTGACCGGGCAGAACGGCTCGCAGGCGGGTAATCCGACGTGAGAGGGGCGCGGTGTGGCCGAGATCCTGGTGGACCCCGAGGCGGCGCCCCTCGACCAGCCGGTCGGCATCGTCGTCACGGGACTGCCGCCCGACGCCGAGGTCACCGTGCAGCTGTCCACGGGTGACCGCGCGTCCCACGGCGTCTTCCGCGCCGACGAACGCGGTGTCGTGGACCTGGCCCGGCACGCCCCGGTCGAGGGCACCTACACCGGTGTCGACGCGATGGGCCTGTTCTGGTCCCTCGAACGCACCGGCGGCAAGCCCGGTCCCACGTGCCTGTCCGTGGACGGCGCCGGCGAGGTCGAGCTGCGGCGGCTGGAGGTGCCCGAGGGCGTCGAACGCGTCGAGGTCCGCGAGAACGGTCTCGTGGGCACGCTGTTCGCTCCTGAGGCCGACGGTGGCGAGCTCCCCGGCGTGCTCGTGCTGGGCGGCTCCGAGGGCGGCCTGCACGAGACCGACGCGGCTCTCCTGGCCGCACACGGGTTCGTGACGTTCGCCCTCGGCTACTTCGGCGTGAAGGGCCTGCCGGACCACCTCGTCGACATCCCGCTGGAGTACTTCGGCAAGGCGATCGAGCACCTGGGCGAGCGCGCCGGTGCGGTCGGCGTCGTCGGCGGTTCCCGCGGTGGCGAGCTCGCGTTGCTGCTCGGCGCGACGTTCCCGCAGGTCAAGGCGGTCGTGAGCGTGGTGGGCAGCGGTGTGGTGACCCAGGGCATCGGTCCGGGCGCGAACCTGCTGCAGAAGCTGTCGCACGAGGCGGCGTCGTGGACGCACAGGGGTGAGCCGCTGCCGTACCTGCCCTACGACATCGGCGAGGAGCTGCGCGCCCGGATCGTCAACGACGAACCGGTGCCGCTCAGGCTCGCCTTCGACACCACCGACGGCGTGCCGGAGGACGCGGAGATCCGCGTCGAGGACATCGCCGGGGGTGTGTTGCTCATCTCGTCCGGCCACGACGACTCGTGGCCGTCGGCCGAGCTGAGCGAGGTCGCGCTGCGGCGGCTGAAGGACCACGACCACCCGTTCCCGTACGAGCACGTCGTGTATCCCGAGGCAGGACACCTGATCGCGGGCCCGCCGCACCGTCCCGCCACCGACGTGACCTATCCGGGACCCGGCGTCACCTTCTCGGGTGGTGGCGTTCCGCAGGCCACCGCGCACGCGCGGCGGGACGCGTGGAAACGGACCGTCGAGTTCTTGCAGGAGCAGCTCGGGACCTAGGGTGTGCTCATGAGCGCACACTTTGATGTCGTCGTCGTGGGTGCGGGTCCCGGCGGGTACGTCGCCGCGATCCGTGCGGCTCAGCTCGGGCTGAAGACCGCCATCGTCGAGGAGAAGTACTGGGGCGGCGTCTGCCTGAACGTCGGCTGCATCCCGTCGAAGGCGCTGCTGCGCAACGCCGAGCTGGCGCACCTCTTCACGCACGAGCAGAAGACGTTCGGCATCAAGGTCGACGGCACCGTCAGCTTCGACTACAGCGCGGCGTGGCAGCGCAGCCGCAAGGTCGCGGACGGGCGCGTCAAGGGCGTGCACTTCCTCATGAAGAAGAACGGCATCACCGAGTACAACGGGTGGGCCGACTTCACCGACGACCACACCCTGACCGTCGGGGACGAGACGATCACCTTCGGCCACGCGATCATCGCCGTGGGCGCCACGACCCGGATGCTGCCGAACACGCAGAAGTCCGACCGCGTCGTGACCTACGAAGAGCAGATCATGACCGAGGACCTGCCCGAGTCGATCATCATCGCCGGCGCGGGCGCCATCGGCGTCGAGTTCGCGTACGTCATGCACAACTACGGCGTGAAGGTCACCATCGTCGAGTTCCTCGACCGGATGGTGCCGCTCGAGGACGAAGAGGTGTCCGCCGAGCTGCTCAAGCGCTACAAGAAGCTGGGCGTCGACGTGCGCGTCGGCACGCGGGTCGAGTCGATCGACGAGTCGGGCGAGAAGGTCCGCGTCACCGTGTCGAAGAACGGTGCCGAGGAGGTCCTGGAAGCCGACAAGGTCATGCAGGCCATCGGGTTCGTGCCGCGCGTCGAGGGCTACGGCCTCGAGAAGACCGGTGTGAAGCTGACCGAACGCGGCGCGATCGACATCGACGGCCGCGGCCGCACCAACGTGCCGCACATCTTCGCCATCGGCGACGTGACCGCGAAGCTGATGCTCGCGCACACCGCCGAGTCGATGGGCATCATCGCCGCCGAGACCATCGCGGGTGCCGAGACGATGGAGCTCGACTACGTGATGATCCCGCGGGCGACGTTCTGCCAGCCGCAGATCGCCTCCTTCGGCTACACCGAGAAGCAGGCCCGCGAGAAGGGCTTCGACGTCCAGGTCGCGAAGTTCCCGTTCACCGCGAACGGCAAGGCGCACGGCCTCGCCGAGCCCGGTGGCTTCGTGAAGCTGATCAGCGACGGCAAGCACGGCGAGCTGCTCGGCGGCCACATCATCGGCCCCGAGGCCACCGAGCTGCTGCCCGAGCTCACGCTGGCCCAGCAGTGGGACCTCACCGTCCACGAGGTCGCGCGCAACGTCCACGCGCACCCGACCCTCTCGGAAGCCGTCAAGGAAGCGGTGCACGGCCTGGCCGGGCACATGATCAACTTCTGAGGTAGCTTCTCCTCGATGTCCTCGACGATGAACCGGCAGCCGCTCCGCCTCGCGATCTCCGAGGCGGCCGAGGTCTTGGCCGAGGCGGGGGTGGACAGCCCCCGCGTCGACGCGGAGCACCTGGCCGCGCACGTGCTCGGGGTGGAGCGCGGGCGGCTGCCGCTCATCCCGCTGGTCGACCCGTCGGTGGTCGACCAGCTGCACAAGCTCGTCCGAACCCGCGCCGAGCGCATCCCGTTGCAGCACATCCTCGGCTGGGCGCCGATGGGCGCCATCTCCGTCGAGGTCGGGCCCGGGGTGTTCGTGCCGCGGCCGGAGACCGAGCTGCTGATGGAGTGGGCCCTGAAGACCGTGGCGGGAGTGCCCACCCCGGTGGTCATGGACCTCTGCACGGGCACGGGCGCCCTGGCGCTGTCGATCGCCGCAGCCCGCCCGGACGCCGTGGTGCACGCGGTGGAACTGGACCCGCAAGCGCTTGCGTGGACCCGCCGCAACGCCGACGCGCGGGCGGCAGCAGGCGACACCCCGATCCGGCTGCACCACGGCGACGCGACCGACCCGTCGCTGCTGCCCGACCTGGACGGCACGGTCGACCTGGTGGTGTGCAACCCGCCCTACGTCCCCGAGGGAACGCCGGTGCAACCCGAGGTGGGCGTGCACGACCCGCACCACGCGGTGTTCTCCGGCGCGGACGGCCTGGACGTGATCCGCCACGTCGTCTCGGCGGCCGCGCGGTGGCTGCGCCCCGGCGGTTCCGTCGGCATCGAGCACGACGACACGCAGGGCGAGTCGGTGCCGGCACTGCTGTCGGCACGCCGGGTGCTGACCGACGTCGCCGACCACACCGACCTGGCGGGCCGGCCTCGCTTCGCGACCGCTCGCAGGGTTTCCCAGGGCCTGCCCGCTTCCGGCGCGGGCGTGTCTTCTCCGGGTTGCCAAATGTTGGCCAATAAGTAGCCGTTCGCTCTTGCCGGGGTTGAACGGTCGTATGTTTTCCCGTGGGGAGGGCACACGGTCACGCGCTGGAGCGATCTCGCGCGTGACCGTGTCTTAGCTACAGGAAGTCGTTGCGGATCTCTTGCTTGTTGGGTGCTCGCGGTTCTCTTCGGGGCCAGCGCAGCACCATCAGGACGAACGCGACCGCGGTCGTTGCGGCGGTCGGCACACCTGGCTGGTTGACCTTGCCGCTCGACGGTGTGTGCACCTCGACCCGGTGAGCGCCGCACGCGAGGCTGTTGCTGTAGCTGGTCGGCGAGCGGCGCCCCACGTGCGTGTTGACCGCGGTGACCGCCCAGCTCGCTTTCTCGCCGAAGACCGTGAGCCACAGGGAATGCCCGCCGGTGCCGCTGAGCGCGGCGACGACGAGAACCGCGATCGGCGCCGCCAGCACGGCCGTGGTGCCCGGCCTGGCCTTCGCCATCAGGTAGCCGGACAGCGGCAGGCTCAGGACCACGATGAGCACCGCGAAGAGCGCTTCGGGGACCGGGAGGGCGATCACGAAACCCGCGATGACGACGCCGAGCAGGACGACGCACAACGCGACGACGGGTTTCACGGTTCGCGGACGGGGCGCCGGGCCACGAAGGCGATGAACGCGGCGTTGACGAGCAGCCCCAGCGGGAACAGCAGGGAGTGGCCCAGGTTCACCTTGGCCACTTCGAGGTTGCTGACGAACCCGGTCCTGTCCACCACGACGCTGAGCCGCGCGCCCACGTCCGCTACCTCGTGGCCCGTGGTGGGCCGGTAGGACAGCTGCCGGCCGCCGCAGTCGAGCGTGTTGCTGTAGGTGGTGGGGCTTCGGGTGTGCTTGTGGCTCTGCACCTCGACGACGTTGCACCGCACCGTTTCGCCGAACGCGCTGAGCCACAGCGAGTGGCCGCCGATGTTGCCGAGTACGAGGCTGGCGAAGAAGAGCGCCATCGCGGGGACGACCACCCACCGCCCGCCGTTCGGCCGGTAGCTCGCCAGGGACCAGACGTAGCCGAAGAAGGCCGCGATGCCGAGGACCACCAGCGGGATCGCCCAGAGACCGCCCGCGTTGGCGGTGAAGCTCAGAACCATGAGCGCCGTGATGCTGAGTGCTGCGAGAAGGACCTTCTTCGGCTGGATCGTCGTCACTCGCTCAGTGATCCGTGTCGTTGCATCACCGGTCGCTCGTCATCGCGAGGACCTGACCGAGGTGACGGGCGAGGCCCATGTTGTCCGCGGGTGAGATCGTGAACCACCCGGTGCGCAGCTGCACGTTGGCGTAGCGGCCGTTCTGGGTGTCGATCCAGGTGACCGGTGGGAAGTCGCGCTTGGTGCGGCCCTGGTCCAGCTGGACGAGGAAGTGGCCGTTGCCGAGTGCCGGACCGGCCAGCATCTGCTTGGCGAGGCGGACGTCCTCGTTCTCGGTCGCGCGGACGGCCTGGCGGAAGCCCTCCTGGTGCTGCTGCGGCTGGTTTTCGAAGGCCTGTGCCGGGACGGTGACCAGCTTGCCCTGGCCGGGGCGGCCCTGCGGCACAACGCCCGCGAGGCTCGTCGCGATCTCGTTGGGCTGCACCTGGTTCAGCGTCATCGTGGTGTCCTCTTGGGACACCAGCACGGCGTACCCGCCGCGCGCGACCACGCACGCCCGCACGAGCTTCTCCCGGCTCATGTCCGGCATGCACAGGGCGATGACGCGGAGCTCGGGACGCGCCAGCAGCCGCAGCGCGTCGTCGAGGTCCGGCTCCGGGCGGCCGCGGCGGGCGAGGCCGCGGCGTTCGAGGTCCTGGTGCACGGCCTTCTTGATGCGCTCGCGTTCGTCGAGCGTGTCGCCGTGCGACGGGATGTCGAAGGGGTAGGGCAGGCTCCCCGCCCGCAGGTCCTCCCAGAGGACCTCGAACGCGGGCAGGGAGAGCTGCGCGATCTGCCTCATCCGCCGATCACCGGCGGCGCGACCATGCGGTCGTCGTCGAAGAACTCGTCGGTCGGGACGAGGTAGTTCGACTTGTGCTCCTTGTCCTCCGCACCCTGGCCCGCACCGGCACCCGCGCCACCGCCGGCACCCATGCCCGCAGCGCCGGCCGCGCCACCACGTCCCGCGGCACCGGTACCCGCACCGCCGCCCATGACCCCTGCGCCGCCGCCGGGGTTGGCCGGGCCGAAGCTGCCCATGCCGCGGCCCGCACCGGCACCCACGCCGCTGCCGGGTCCGCCGATGCCGCCGGGACCCGTGCCGCGGCCACCACCGGCGCCGCCACCGAGGCCGCCGGGACCGCCTGGGCGCATGCCGGGACCGCCGCGCAGGGGCGGGCGGCCGGTCTGGTTGCCTCCGGGAGGCCGCACGCCGGGCGGGAGGATGCCGGGCGGGGTGCCGATCGGCGGGCGGTTCTGGTTGTTGCCGCCGTTCTGGTTCTGGTTGTTGTTGTTGTTGTTCGGCAGGTTCGGGTCGTTGACCTGCGGGGCCACCCACGACGCGTTGGTCGTGCCGTTGCCCGTGGAGGACGACGACGGCATGCCGGGCATGCCCGTGGTGGCGGGCGGGCGGTACGCGGGGGTGTTGCCGAGGGTGTGCGACGGGGTGCTGGAGCTCGGTTGGGTGATGCCCTGGTCCTGGGTGACGACCGGCGGGGCGTCCATCGTCGGCATCGACATCGCCGCGGCCATCATCGTGTTGTCCCGCGTCTGCATGACCTGGACGGCCTCGGCCTTGGCGTCCTGCTGGGCGTTGTAGGTCGAGATCATCTCGATGGGCGCGCCGGCCATCATGATCGGGTTGATGAAGCCGCCCTTGTTGGTGAACCAGTCGCCCGCGATCTTGAGCGGGTTGAAGTCGACCGGCTGCGGCATGCTGTGATTGGCCTGCACCGCCGCTTCGCGCTGCTGCTCGATCGCCGTGGACGTCTTGTGGAAGGTCTCACTGGTCTGTTCCACGAACGTCCCGACCTTGTTCAGCGCCTTTCGCACGCCCTCGGCCGCCTGGCCCGTCCACGCGCTCTGCGACCCGTTGACGAGAACGGTGAAGTCGGTCGCCAGGTCGCGGAACGATTCGCTGAACGACTTCCAGATGTCAGCCGTGCCGGTGGCGGTCTCCGGCACGTAGTTGTCCTTGACCAGAGACTGCATGTGTTCATGCTTCTGGCCGGCGTAGTTGTCGTTCGGCGTTGGAACATCAGCCTTGATGGGCGCCATGGTCCTCTCCCCCCTCGGGCGTCGCTACGGCAGCTTCGCAGCGATCAGTTCAGCGGCCTTGCCCGCGCGTTCGCATGCCAGCGCGGTGTCACCGGACGCGATGGCAGCGGTACCCAGCACGGCCACGGCGGAGGCATCGCTCGCAGCGATCACCACGGTGCAGCTGTCCTTGGAACCGTCCTGGGCCTCCACCTTGGTCGCCGAGTACTTGCCGACCTTGGTCTCGGAGACCTTCTCGCCCTGCAGGTTCAGGTCCTTGACGCCCGTGCTCGCGTAGATGCCAGCGCTCAACCCGCCCTTGCCGGGGATCTTCCAGTCGCACGTGTCACCCGCGCCGATCTTCATGGGCTCACCGGGCAACTCGATGCCGAAGCCGGCTGCTTCCGAGTCGGTCAGCAGCTCGCACGGCTTCATGGATTTCAGGTCGGAGGCGTTGCTGTCGCTCGGCGGGGTGCTGTTGGCCGTCGTGGGACCAGGGGTCGGGTTGCCCGCGGTACCCGTACAAGCAGCCGTGAGTGCGGACAGACCGACCAGGCCCGCGAGGAGAATGCGCTTCATGACTTCCCGTTGATCTTCCGGAACGAGTCGGAGCCGGCCTGGTCCACGTTCGTGTAGGAGGCGCGGCTCTTCTCGATCTGCGTGATGAGTGACTCGATGGCTTTTGCGACGTCCTCGATCTGCTTGACCGCCGCGGTCCCGAAGGTCGTGTTCGCCTTCGAGATCTCCATGGCGTATCCGCCGCCGATCTTCATCTGGAGGCTGAGGTGGGTCCGCTGGCGCATCAGCCTGGCCAACTCGTCCTGCATCCCCTTCAGCTTCTTGATCATCGCGTCGACCAGGTGCGGGTCGACGGAGAGCTGCTGGGTCTCGACGGCGACCGCGACCGCCTTGCTGGCCGCCATCACCGCCGCGAGTCCACCGCCGAGAACGGCGCCCCAGGAGGCGGTGGCTGCGGCTTGTGCGGCAATGCTCGTGCCGACAACGCCGCTGGTGCTGAGTGGTTCTGACACAGGAGCTCGACCCTCCCCGATTGCGCTCTGTGGTCGGTCAATGACCATACAGCGGTGCCACCATTCGGTGGATGAGTTGAACTACTTACACCCGTTTGGGGCAAAACCGTGCCTGGTCAAAGCCGGTATGAGCGCTTCAAGTGAGAACAGCAGCGCAGCTTCGGTGGCATAAAGCGAGAAATGCGCGGTGCCACTGTCGGTGGTCGGTGGAGGGGGTCCGGCGGCGGGGTGGCTCACCTGGCTAGGCTCAGCCGGGTGAGCACGGTCTACGACTGCAGCGAACCTGACAACCGCGCGGCGGGGCTTGCCGCTGCCGCCGGCGCGGTGCGGAGTGGGCGGCTGGTCGTCATGCCGACCGACACCGTCTACGGGATCGGGTGTGACGCCTTCGACGCGGAGGCGGTCCGGGGGCTCTTGCAGGCCAAGGGGCGGGGGCCGGACATGCCGGTGCCGGTGCTGGTCGGGTCGTGGACGACGATCGACGGGCTGGTGCTGAGCGTGCCGCGGCAGGCGCGGGCGCTCATCGAGGCGTTCTGGCCGGGTGGGCTGAGCATCGTGTTGCCGCACGCGCCGAGCTTGGCGTGGGACCTGGGGCAGGCGCGGGGGACGGTCATGTTGCGGATGCCGTTGCACCCGGTGGCGTTGGAGCTGTTGCGGGACGTCGGGCCGATGGCGGTGTCCAGTGCCAACAAGTCCGGGTACGCGCCGGCGTCCAGTGCGCAGGAGGCGCGGGACCAGTTCGGGGACTCGGTGCCGGTCTTCCTCGACGGCGGGTTGAGCGGGGAGAACATCGCCTCCACCATCATCGACCTCACGGGGCCCGACGCGGTGATCCTGCGCGAGGGCGCGGTCTCCAAGGCCGACGTCGACGAGGTGCTCGGCGTCGAGGTCGAAGTCGCGCGCTGAGCGGCGGCTGACAGAATTGATCATGGCGCCGCGGGTACCGTGGCGGCCACCCCGAAGAAGACCCCTGAAGAAGACCCCGACCTGATTGGTAGGCCCGTGGGGCCCGCATCCTCGTTCGTATTGCCGGTGCGCGAGTACCTGCTCGTCGCGTTGACGGCTGCCATCGTGACGTTCTTGCTCGTCGGCCTGGTGCGCGCGCTTGCGTTCCGGGTTGGTGCGGTGGCGTATCCGCGTAAGCGCGATGTGCACGTGCAGCCGATGCCGCGCATGGGTGGCGTCGCCATCTACGGCGGTGTGCTCGGTGGCATGTTCCTCGCGCACCAGCTGCCGGTGCTTCGGGCGGCGTTCGACTTCTCCAACGACCCGTGGGGTGTCATCGTCGCGGGTGGTGTCATCGTGCTCGTGGGTGCGATCGACGACCGGTTCGAGCTCGACTCGCTGACCAAGCTCGCCGGTCAGGTCACGGCCGCGGGCATCCTCGTGCTCTTCGGCCTGCAGTGGATGCTCGCGTGGGTGCCGGGGCTCGGGGCCACGGTGTCCCTGGACCAGAACCAGGGCGCGCTGCTCACCGTGCTGCTCACCGTCACGATGATCAACGCGATGAACTTCGTCGACGGCCTGGACGGGCTCGCCGCCGGCATCGGGCTCATCGCGGCCGCCGCCACGTGCGTGTTCTCGGTCGGCATCCTCGTCGAGCGCGAAGGGGCCGTGGAGGCCTACCCGCCGGCGCTGATCGCCGCCGTGCTGGCAGGGGCGTGCCTGGGATTCCTGCCGCACAACTTCAACCCCGCGCGCATCTTCATGGGCGACTCCGGCTCGATGCTCATCGGCCTCATGCTCGCCGCCGCGACCACCAGCGCCTCCGGCAAGATCAACCCGTCCACCCGCAGCGCCGCCGACCTGCTCGGTCTGCTGTCGCCGCTGATCGTCGTCGCGGCCGTGCTGTTCGTGCCGGTGCTCGACCTGCTGATGGCCATCATCCGGCGCACGCGACGGGGCGAGAGCCCGTTCTCCCCGGACAAGATGCACCTGCACCACCGGTTGCTGGAGATCGGCCACTCACAACGGCGCGCGGTGCTGCTCATCTATTTGTGGGCGGGCGTGCTCGCGTTTGGGGCCGTAGCTCTGACGCTCTTCGACCCGGTCATCGTGGCGACCTGCTTCGTCATCGGGCTGGTCGTGACGTTCGTGGTCTCCGTCATTCCCCGGCTGCGCGAGGCCCGCAAGTCCTGAGGGATTGTCGAGGGGGCTGCCTGCACGTGCTGAAAAGCGGGTTCCTACACTTCGGGACATGAGCGACGCGGACAAGGCCGTCACGCACGAGCTGGTCGTCCAGCGGCTCGCCGGGGAAATGTTCCGCGCGGCCGCCTGGGCCGCGCTCGGCACCTTTCTCCTCGGCGTCGTCGTGTCAACTGTGATCTGGGGGACCGCGGGTCTCCACGGGTCGTTGATCGGCGGCGCGATCGCCATCCTCTCGAGCCTCGCGACGTTGTTGTTGATGCGCAAGACCGCCGCGCTCGATCCGATGTTCGTGATGGTCGCCGCACTCGGCGGATTCACGGGCAAGCTGATGGTGCTGCTGCTCGCGGTCATCCTGCTGCGCAACCAGGACTGGCTCGAACCCAAGGCACTCGGAATCACCCTGGTGGCGACGGTCCTGGTGACGTCGTACCTGGAGGCCAGGGCGTCCAAGCGCAGCCGCAGCCAGATGGTGGTCCCCGCCTCCGAAGGCGCCTAGACCTGCTGATATGGTCCGCGCAGGCCAGGGACACCCGATCGCAGGGGTGCCTCTGGTAGTCGCTTGCGAACCGTAAGGTACGTTAAGTCCAGATCGTGACGATTCCCCCGGCGGAGTGAACGCCGGCCGGGAGAACCGGAAGGAACACAGTGACCAAGTTGCTGGCTTCGGGGGGCGAGTTCGTCGCTCCCGGTGTGAAGGACTTCTTCCTCCCGCCGATCTTCGGCTCGGTCACGAAGCCGATGGTCCTGCTGGTGCTGTCGATCGTGATCATCGGCGTGTTCTTCGTCGCCGCGACGCGCAACATGAAGCTCGTTCCCGGCAAGTTCCAGTTCGCCGCCGAGTCGGTTTACGACTTCGGGCGCAACAACATCGCCAGGGAGCAGATCGGCGCGAAGGACTTCAAGCCCTTCATCCCGCTGATCCTCACGATCTTCACCTTCGTCCTGGTGAACAACCTGTTCGGGCTCATCCCGATCATCCAGTTCCCGACGATGTCGCACATCGGTTTCCCGCTCGCCGTTTCGTTGCTCGTCGTTTACCCGGTGTACCACTTCGTCGGGTTCAAGCGGCACGGCTTCGTGGGTTACTTGAAGCACCAGACGATTCCGCCGGGCGCGCCGTGGTTCGTGCTGCCGCTGCTGATCCCGATCGAGTTCTTCCAGAAGTTCATCCTGAACCCGCTCACGCTGGCGATCCGAGTTTTCGCGGCCATGTTCGCGGGTCACCTCCTGCTGCTGGTGTTCACCCTGGCCGGTGAGTTCCTGCTGCTCAATGGCGGGCTGACCGTCATCGTGGCGCCGGTGTCCTTCGCCTTCGCCATCGCGCTGACCTTCCTGGAGGCACTGATCATGTGCCTGCAGGCCTACATCTTCGCGCTGCTGTCTGCCAGCTACATCGGCATGGCGCTGGCAGAAGAGCACTGAGAAACAGCACAAAGCCTCCGATCCGCGAACACTCGCGGACCGAGTTGGAAAGGGAACAGCAACAGTGAGCGCTCTCCAGATCGCCCAGGACGCCGTCAACATCAACCCGGGTCTTGCGGCCATCGGTTACGGCCTCGCCGCCATCGGCCCCGGCATCGGCGTCGGTCTGATCTTCTCCTCGGTCATCAGCGGCACCGCCCGCCAGCCCGAGGCCCGCGGCGTGCTGCTCAGCCTCGCGTGGACCACCTTCGCCATCGTCGAGGTCCTCGCGCTGATCGGCTTCGTCGTGTACTTCATCGCGACCGCCGGCGCCTGACCTAACCCTTCGACGCGTTAGGAGACGCCGTGTTCCACGCTTTGATCTTGGCCGCGGAGGACCCTGCGAAGGTCAACCCGGTCCTTCCGCACACCGCGGAGATCATCCTCGGGCTCGTCGCCTTCCTGCTCCTCCTCTTCGTCATCAAGAAGTTCGTGTCGCCGCGCTTCGAGGCGCTGTACGCGGAGCGGACGGCCAAGATCGAGGGTGGCATCGAGAAGGCGGAGCAGGCGCAGGCCAAGGCTCAGCAGATGCTCGAGCAGTACAAGGAGCAGCTGGCCGAGGCTCGCGCCGAGGCCGCTCGCATCCGCGACGACGCCAGGGCCGAGGGCCTGCAGATCGTCGAGGAGCTGCGTGAGCAGGCGCAGGCCGAGTCCGCCCGCATCGTGGCGCAGGGCCAGCACCAGCTGGACGCGCAGCGCGCCCAGATCGTCGCCGAGCTGCGCGCCGACCTCGGCCGCACCGCCGTCGAGCTGGCGAGCAAGGTCGTGGGCGAGTCCCTCGAGGACGAGACCCGCCGCCGCGGCACCGTCGACCGCTTCCTCAACGAGCTGGACGCCGTCGCGGCGCCCGCGGGCAAGTAGAGGCAGCCGATGACGTTGCATGCCGCAAGTCGTGAAGCTCTGGCAGCCGCGGAACTGCGGCTGCTGGAGCTCGCCGACGCTGCGTCCTCCCAGGAGCAGGCCAAGCTGGGCGAGGAGCTCTTCGCCGTGCTCGGCCTGCTGGTCGAGCAGCCGGCGTTGCGCCGCGCGCTCGCCGACGCCTCGTCCGAGCCCGGTGGCCGTGAGCAGCTCGTCCGCGGCCTGTTCGCGGGCAAGGTGGGCGACGGGACGCTGCAGGTGCTCGCCGCCGTCGTGACCGCGCGCTGGTCCAGCCCGCGCGAGCTCGTCGAGGGCGTCGAGTCGCTCGCCCGCACCGCACTGCTCGTGCGTGCGGAGGGTGACGGCCAGCTCGACTCGGTGGAGGACGAGCTGTTCCGGCTCGGCCGCATCGTGGCGGGTTCGCACGAGCTCGAGCTCCTGCTGGCGGACCCCGCGGGTACCGCCGACACCAAGGTCGCACTGGTCGGCTCCCTGATCGAGGGCAAGGTCGGCTCCGTCACCAAGACGCTGGTGGACCAGCTGGTCCGCAACCCGCGCGGGGTGCGCGTGGCGGACGGGCTCGCCGAGCTCGCCGACCTGGCGGCCAAGCGCCGTCAGCGTTCCGTGGCCCACGTGCGGTCCGCCGTGGAGCTGACCGCGGCACAGGTCGACCGCTTGACCGCGACGCTGACCACGATCTACTCGCGCCCGATCGCGCTGCACGTGGAGGTCGACCCCTCGCTGGGCGGCGGTCTCCAGATCAAGATCGGCGACGAGGTCATCGACGGAAGCGTCGCCGGCCGGTTGGCGGCACTGCGCCGCAATCTCGCCAGCTAGCCCCTGAGCCCTTTCCCAAGAACGAAGAAGTGAGAGCAGGAACGACATGGCGGAGCTGACGATCTCGTCGGACGAGATCCGCAGTGCGATCGAGAAGTACGTCTCGAGCTACTCCCCGGAGGTCAGCCGGGAAGAGGTTGGTGTCGTCTCCGAGACCTACGACGGCATCGCCATCGTCGAGGGCCTTCCGGGCACGATGACCAACGAGCTGCTCGAGTTCCCCGGCGGCGTCCTCGGCGTCGCACTGAACCTCGAGGTCCGCAACATCGGTGCGGTCATCCTCGGTGACTTCGACAAGATCGAAGAGGGCCAGGAGGTCCGCCGGACGGGCAAGGTCCTGTCCGTGCCGGTCGGCGACGGCTTCCTCGGTCGCGTCGTCAACCCGCTGGGCCAGCCGATCGACGGCCTCGGTGACATCGTCGCCGACGACACCCGCGCCCTGGAGCTGCAGGCGGCCTCCGTGCTGGAGCGCCAGCCGGTGTCCGAGCCGATGCAGACCGGCATCAAGGCCATCGACGCGATGACCCCGATCGGCCGCGGCCAGCGCCAGCTGATCATCGGTGACCGCAAGACCGGCAAGACCGCGGTCTGCATCGACACGATCATCAACCAGAAGAAGGCCTGGGAGTCGGGCGACCCCAAGCAGCAGGTCCGCTGCGTGTACGTCGCCATCGGCCAGAAGGGCTCCACCATCGCGGGCGTCAAGACCGCGCTGGAGGAGGCGGGCGCACTCGAGTACACGACGATCGTCGCCGCCCCCGCTTCTGACTCGGCCGGCTTCAAGTGGCTGGCGCCGTACACCGGTTCCTCCATCGGCCAGCACTGGATGTACCAGGGCAAGCACGTCCTGATCATCTTCGACGACCTGACCAAGCAGGCCGAGGCGTACCGCGCCATCTCGCTGCTGCTGCGCCGCCCGCCGGGCCGCGAGGCCTACCCCGGCGACGTCTTCTACTTGCACTCGCGCCTCCTCGAGCGTTGCGCGAAGCTCTCGGACGAGCTCGGTGGCGGCTCGATGACGGGTCTCCCGATCATCGAGACCAAGGCGAACGACGTGTCGGCGTACATCCCGACCAACGTCATCTCGATCACCGACGGTCAGTGCTTCCTCGAGTCCGACCTGTTCAACGCCGGTGTCCGCCCGGCCGTCAACGTGGGTATCTCCGTCTCCCGCGTCGGTGGTGCCGCGCAGATCAAGGCGATGAAGGACGTCGCGGGCTCGCTGCGCCTCGACCTGTCGCAGTTCCGCGAGCTGGAGGCCTTCTCCGCGTTCGCGTCCGACCTCGACGCCGCGTCGCGCGCCCAGCTGGACCGCGGTGCCCGTCTGGTCGAGCTGCTCAAGCAGGGCCAGTACTCCCCGGTCCCCGTCGAGGAGCAGGTCGTCGAGATCTTCGCCGCGACCAAGGGCCACCTGGACGACGTGCCCGTCGCCGACATCCGCCGCTTCGTCGCGGACTTCAAGGACTCGCTGCGCCGCAACCACGCGGACCTGCTCAGCAGCATCATCGAGACCAAGAAGTTCCCCGAGGACTCGCAGAAGCGCGTTGCCGACGCCGTGGCGGAGTTCAAGAAGCAGTTCACCGCTTCCGACGGCACGACCATCGTCAACGAGGCGCCCGAGAAGGCCATGGACGCCGACAAGGTCGCGCAGGAGTCGGTGAAGGTCAACAAGCCCGAGCCGACCAAGAAGTGATCTGAGCCATGGGCGCACAGATTCGGGAGCTCCGCCAGCGGATCCGAACGGTCAACTCGACCAAGAAGATCACGAAGGCCTACGAGCTCATCGCCACGTCTCGCCTCGCCAAGGCGCAGACCAGGGTCGCGGCCTCGCGCCCCTACGCGGACGAGATCACGAACGTGCTCTCCGCGTTGGCCGAGGCCTCGGCGAACCTCGACCACCCGCTGCTGACGGAACGCAAGAACCCGAAGCGCGCTGCCGTCCTCGTCGTCACCAGCGACAAGGGCATGTGCGGTGGCTACAACGCCAACGTGCTGAAGGCCGCTGAGCAGCTGATCGAGCTGCTCAAGTCCGAGGGCAAGGAGCCGGTGCTGTACGCGACCGGCCGCAAGGCGATCGGGTACTACAACTTCCGCCGCCGCGAGGTCACCGCCTCGTGGAGCGGGTTCTCCCAGACTCCGCACTACGTCAACGCCGTCGAGGCGGGCAACGCGCTGGTGGAGGCGTTCCTGGAGGGCACGGAGAACGGTGCGCAGGGCGTGGACGAGATCCACGTCGTGTACACCGAGTTCAAGTCCATGCTGAGCCAGACGCCCACCGCCAGGCGGATCGCGCCGATGGACGTCGAGTACACCGGCGAGACCCCCAAGGGGCCGCGTGCGGTGTACGACTTCGAGCCCAGTGCGGAAGCGCTGCTCGGTGCGATGCTGCCCAAGTACGTGAAGACCCGGCTGTTCTCCGCCTTGCTGGAAGCGGCGGCATCGGAGTCTGCGGCACGCCGCACGGCCATGAAGGCCGCGACGGACAACGCGACGGAGCTCGTCCGGAACCTCAGCCGGGCGGCGAACTCGGCCCGTCAGGCCCAGATCACCCAGGAGATCAGCGAGATCGTCGGTGGCGCCTCCGCGCTTACCGGTGGCGCAGGAAGTGATGACTGACATGAGTGTTACTGCCACCACCACCCGCACCGGCCGTGTGGTCCGGGTGATCGGTGCGGTCGTCGACGTGGAGTTCCCGCGCGACGCCGTGCCCGAGCTGTTCAACGCCTGCCACGCCGAGATCACCTTCGAGGCGGTCGCCAAGACGCTGACCCTCGAGGTCGCGCAGCACCTGGGCGACAACCTGGTCCGCTGCATCTCGATGCAGCCGACCGACGGTCTCGTCCGCGGTACGACCGTGACCGACACCGGTGCCGCGATCTCGGTGCCCGTCGGCGACGTCGTCAAGGGCCACGTCTTCAACGCCCTCGGTGACTGCCTCGACCAGCCCGGCCTCGGCCGCGACGGCGAGCAGTGGGGCATCCACCGCAAGGCGCCCGCCTTCGACCAGCTCGAGGGCAAGACCGAGATCCTCGAGACCGGCATCAAGGTCATCGACCTGCTCACCCCGTACGTCAAGGGTGGCAAGATCGGCCTGTTCGGCGGCGCGGGTGTCGGCAAGACCGTGCTCATCCAGGAGATGATCACGCGTATCGCGCGTGAGTTCTCCGGCACGTCGGTGTTCGCCGGCGTCGGTGAGCGCACCCGTGAGGGCACCGACCTCCTCCTCGAGATGGAGGAGATGGGCGTTCTCGGCGACACCGCCCTGGTGTTCGGTCAGATGGACGAGCCGCCCGGCACGCGCATGCGCGTCGCGCTGTCCGCTCTCACGATGGCGGAGTACTTCCGCGACGTGCAGAACCAGGACGTGCTGCTCTTCATCGACAACATCTTCCGCTTCACCCAGGCCGGTTCCGAGGTGTCGACCCTGCTGGGCCGCATGCCTTCCGCCGTGGGTTACCAGCCGACGCTGGCCGACGAGATGGGTGAGCTCCAGGAGCGCATCACCTCGACGCGCGGTAAGTCGATCACCTCGCTGCAGGCCATCTACGTGCCCGCGGACGACTACACCGACCCCGCCCCGGCGACCACCTTCGCCCACCTGGACGCGACGACGGAGCTTTCCCGTCCGATCTCCCAGAAGGGCATCTACCCGGCTGTCGACCCGCTGTCGTCGTCGTCTCGAATCCTCGAGCCGTCGATCGTCGGCGAGGAGCACTACCGGGTCGCCCAGGAGGTGAAGAGAATCCTGCAGAAGTACAAGGAGCTGCAGGACATCATCGCCATCCTCGGCATGGACGAGCTCTCCGAGGAGGACAAGGTCCTCGTCGGTCGCGCGCGTCGTCTCGAGCGCTTCCTCGGCCAGAACTTCATCGTGGCCGAGAAGTTCACCGGTCAGCCCGGCTCCTTCGTGCCGATCAAGGACACGATCGAGGCGTTCGACCGCGTGTGCAAGGGCGAGTTCGACCACTACCCGGAGCAGGCGTTCTTCTCCTGCGGCGGGTTGGACGACGTCGAGGCCAACGCGAAGAAGCTCGCCGGCAACTGAGGCAGGCTGACGTGACGAAGGGCCGTTCCTCCTTTGTGGAGGGACGGCCCTTCGCCTTTTCGGACGACATGACATTTCCGTTCACCGGAAACAGCTCTCCCGCCTGCGGGTCCCGGGCCGCACGATGCTCGGCATCACCAGGGCCCCTCAGCGAGGAGAGAGCGCGTGAACAAATGGGTGTTGCCGTTGTGCTGGACGGCGGTCCTGCTCGACGGCTTTGACCTCGTCGTGCTCGGCACGGTGATCCCGACCCTGTTGCAGGAGCAGGTGCTCACGACGGCGTCGGCCAGTGCGGTGTCCACGGCCGGTCTCGTCGGGATGATGTTCGGCGCGCTCGTCATCGGGACCGTCACCGACGTCATCGGGCGGCGGAAGGTGATGATCTACGCCGTCGCCGGGTTCTCCGTGTTCACCCTGGCCTGCGCGCTGGCGCAGGACGCCACCACGTTCGGCGTCTTCCGCTTCCTCGCCGGGCTGGGGCTCGGCGGGTGTCTGCCCACGGCCATCGCGCTGGTGAACGAGGCACGGCCGCAGCAGGGCGGACGGGCCACCACGCTCATCATGACCGGGTACCACGTGGGTGCGGTCATCACGGCGTTGCTGGGCATCCTGCTCATCCCGCGGCTCGGGTGGCAGGCGCTGTTCGTCGCCGGTGCGGTGCCGGCGCTGGTGCTGATCCCGCTGATGCTCCGGTACCTGCCGGAGACGGTGGTGCGGAAGGCTCCGGCCGGTGAGGCGGTCGGGTCGTTGTTCAAGCCGGGGTTGCGCAAGGCGACCGTGGCGTTCTGGGTGGCGTCGTTCATGGGGCTGCTGCTGGTCTACGGGCTGAACACGTGGCTGCCGCAGATCATGCGCAGTGCGGGCTACGAGCTGGGGACCGCGCTCGCGTTGCTGCTGACGCTCAACATCGGTGCGGTGGTGGGACTTCTGATCGCGGGCGCGGTCGCGGACAGGGTCGGTGTCCGGCCGGCGGCGATCGGCTGGTTCGCCGGGGCCGTGGTGTTCCTGGCGTTGCTGAGCATCAGGTTGCCGGGGATCGGCGTGTACGTGGCCGTGTTGCTGGCCGGGTGCTTCGTGTTCAGCGCGCAGGTGCTCGTGTACGCCTACGCGGGGCGGGTCTACGAGGAGAACCGGGCCACCGGCATCGGGTGGGCCGCGGGCATCGGGCGGCTCGGGGCGATCAGCGGGCCGCTGCTCGGTGGGGCGCTGCTGACGGCCGGTCTGGCGCACCCGTGGGGGTTCTACGTGTTCGCCGTGGTCGCGGCGCTGGGGGCGGCCGGGGTGGCCGCCGTCGGGGTGCGGGCGGAAGCGGTCGTGCCCGGCGTGCGGTGATGCCGGCGCGGATCTCGCCGCCGGTGGCCGCGGTGGTGCTGCCGGTGGTGCGGGTGCTGGATCCCGTGCAGGCACAACAACTCGCGCTCGCACCGGGTGGCACCTGTGCGGCTCTGCGGCGGTCCTCGGACCCCGCTACACCGGGCGGCCCGGCGAGGCTGTCAGGCGACCGTTTAGACTCAGTTCGACTCCAGACGACGAGGGAGATGCGCGTGGCCGAGATGACCGTTGAACTGGTCGCCGTTGAACGCCGCCTGTGGTCCGGTACGGCCACTTCCGTTTCGGCGCAGACGACCGAGGGCGAGATCGGCATCCTGCCCGGTCACGAGCCCGTTCTCGGTCAGCTGGTCGAGGGTGGTGTGGTGCGGATCCGCACGACGGACGGTGCACTGGTCACCGCCGCCGTGCACGGGGGCTTCCTGTCCGTGACCGGCACCGGCGTGTCGATCCTCGCCGAGGACGCCGAGCTCGCGGGCGAGATCGACGTGAACGCGGCGCGGTCGGCGCTGCAGGACGCGGACGACGCCGAGCGCGCACGTGCGGCAGCGCGCGTGCGGGCCGTGGAACAGTCGGCCTGAGACCGGGCGCGAGGGCTCAGTCGTGGGGATCACCGAGATTGCCGGGTTGATCCTTCTCGGGGTGGCCGTCGTCATCGTGTGCCTCGCGTGGCGCCGGGTCCGGCTGCTGCGCGAGGGCGGTGTGCACGTCGCCCTGCGCAGCCGGTTCGACGACCGTGGCCGGGGCTGGCACCTGGGAGTGGGGCACTACCGGGGCGACAAGTTCGCCTGGTTCCGGGTGCTCTCGCTCGGGTCAGGCCCCGACCAGATGATCTCCAGAGACGGCCTCGAGATCGATGCGCGGCGGGAGCCCACGGGCCCCGAGGCGTACGCGATGCCGGTGGGGGCGACGGTGCTGCGGTGCCGGTCCGCCGCCGGTGAGGTCGAGATCGCGATGGGCCCGGACGCGCTGACAGGATTCCTGTCCTGGTTGGAGTCAGCGCCTCCGGGCCGGTCCATTCCCTGGGCCAGTTGACGAACGTGAGAAGGGCGCCTCCCGCAACGGGAGGCGCCCTTCTCGTGTTTCTCGATCAGGCGTTGCCGCCGGGCTGCCAGAGCACGTCACCGTCCGGGTTCGCCACCCGCGCCAGGATGAACAGCAGGTCCGACAGCCGGTTCAGGTACTTCGCCGTCAGCACGTTGGTCTGCTCCCGCTCGGCCTCGACCAGCGCCCACGCCCGGCGTTCCGCGCGGCGGGCGATGGTGCGGGCCTGGTGCAGCAGGGCCGCGCCGGGGGTGCCGCCGTTGAGGATGAACGAGTCGAGCTTGCCCAGGTTCTCGTTGAACGTGTCGCAGTAGCCCTCCAGGCGGTCCACGTACGCCTGGGTGACCCGCAGCGGCGGGTACTCCGGGTCCGGCACGATCGGCGTGCACAGGTCCGCTCCGACGTCGAAGAGGTCGTTCTGCACCTTGCGCACGACCTCGTGCACGTCAGGGGCCAGCTGACCCAGCGCCAGGGCCACGCCGAGGGCCGCGTTCGTCTCGTCCACGTCGGCGTAGGCCTCGATGCGGGGTGAGGTCTTGGGAACGCGCGAGAAGTCGCCGAGACCGGTCGTGCCGTCGTCGCCCACGCGCGTGTAGATCTTGGTGAGATGCACCGCCATAACGGGCACTGTAAGGCCGTACGTAGGATTGCCGCGTGAGCGAGCATTTCCGGGTACACGGCGGCGCGCGTCTGGTCGGCGAGGTCGAGGTCGTCGGCGCCAAGAACAGCGTCCTGAAGCTGATGGCGGCTGCCCTGCTGGCCGAGGGGACCACAACCCTCACCAACTGCCCGGACATCCTGGACGTACCGCTGATGGCGGACGCGCTGCGCAGCCTCGGGTGCGAGGTCGAGCTCGAAGGCGACGTGGCGAGGATCACCACGCCGTCCGAGCTCAGCTACCACGCCGACTCCGAGGCGATGGGCAAGCTGCGCGCCAGCATCTGCGTGCTCGGGCCGCTCGTCGGCCGGTGCAAGCGCGCCGTCGTGGCGCTGCCGGGCGGGGACGCGATCGGGTCGCGGCCGCTCGACATGCACCAGAGCGGGCTGGAGAAGCTCGGCGCCACGACGTGGATCGAGCACGGCTGCATCGTCGCCGAGGCCGAGGGGCTGCACGGCGCGCAGATCTGGCTCGACTTCCCCAGCATGGGGGCCACCGAGAACATCCTGATGGCGGCGGTGCTCGCGAACGGCACCACGGTCATCGACAACGCCGCGCGCGAGCCGGAGATCGTCGACCTCTGCCTGATGCTCACGCAGATGGGCGCGAAGATCGAGGGCGCCGGCACGTCCACGCTGACCGTGCACGGGGTGTCCGAGCTCAAGCCGACCGAGCACCGCGTCATCGGCGACCGGATCGTCGGTGCCACGTGGGGGTTCGCCGCCGCCATGACGCGCGGTGACGTGCGGGTGCGCGGCGTGAACCCGCACCACCTGGACCTGGTGCTGGAGAAGCTGCGGATGGCGGGCGCCGAGGTGACCGTCTACGAGGGCGAGGACGAGGGCTTCCGGGTGGTCATGGAGGGGCGGCCGAAGGCGGTCGACTTCGTGACGCTGCCCTACCCCGGCTTCGCCACGGACAACCAGCCGTTCGCCATCGCGTTGTCGGCGGTGTCCGAGGGCACGTCGATGATCACGGAGAACCTGTTCGAGGCGCGGTTCCGGTTCATCGACGAGATGATCCGGCTCGGCGCCGACGCGCGCACCGACGGGCACCACGCGGTCATCCGCGGGGTCGAGAAGCTGTCCAGCGCGCCGGTGTGGGCCTCCGACATCCGGGCCGGTGCGGGGCTGGTGCTGGCCGGTCTGTGCGCGGACGGTGCCACCGAGGTCTACGAGATCTTCCACATCGAGCGCGGCTACCCCGGGTTCGTGGAGAACCTGCGCAAGCTCGGCGCCGACGTGGAGCGGGTCAGCGGCTGACCGCCGGTCACGACTTCAGGACGAGCCGCGCGTTCGCGACGTCCGCGGGCCACACCATGACCCGGTAGGGCGCGTTCCGCGAGCGCGTGGCCTTCACGCCGTTGCGCCGGAGCTTCTGCACGAGCACCTTCGCGGCCTCCTCGGTGGGTACGACGGCGACCTCGCTGAGCAACCCGAAGTCCGTGCCGTCCAGGTCCGGCACCGGCCGCCTGTCGTTGCCCACGAAGTAGCGCAGCAGCACCGCGAGCAGGCCGAGCGCCGCGAAGACGACCACGGTCTGGTAGATCCCCGTCACCCCTCCATCATGCTCTTTTTGGTCACGATTCAGTGAGCAAGCGCACGCGCAGCTCTGGTTACCGGCCAGTACGCTCCGGACAACGACGTTGTGGGAGGTGCTGTGCCGTACCCAGCTGACCGTGAACGCGACCGCCCCTGGGTGATGCGCACGTACGCGGGTCACTCCTCGGCCGCGGCGTCCAACGCCCTCTACCGGCGGAACCTCGCGAAGGGGCAGACCGGCCTGTCGGTCGCGTTCGACCTGCCCACGCAGACCGGCTACGACCCCGACGACGAGCTCGCGAAGGGCGAGGTCGGCAAGGTCGGCGTGCCCGTCAGCCACATCGGCGACATGCGGCAGCTCTTCGACCAGATCCCGCTCGGCGGCGCCAACACGTCGATGACGATCAACGCGACGGCCATGTGGCTGCTCGCGCTCTACGTCACCGTGGCCGAGGAGCAGGGCGCGGACCCGGCCGCGCTGGCCGGCACGACGCAGAACGACATCATCAAGGAGTACCTGTCCCGCGGTACGTACGTGTTCCCGCCCGGACCGTCGCTGCGGCTGATCACCGACATGGTCGCGTGGACCGTGTCGAACGTGCCCAGGTGGAACCCGATCAACATCTGCAGCTACCACCTCCAGGAGGTCGGCGCGACGCCGGCGCAGGAGGTCGCGTACGCGATGTGCACGGCGATCGCGGTCCTCGACTCCGTGCGCGACTCCGGTCAGGTGCCGCAGGAGAAGTTCGGTGACGTCGTCGCCCGCATCTCCTTCTTCGTGAACGCCGGTGTGCGGTTCATCGAGGAGATGTGCAAGATGCGCGCGTTCGCCCAGCTCTGGGACGAGATCACGCTGGAGCGCTACGGCGTGCAGAACCCCAAGCACCGCCGGTTCCGCTACGGCGTGCAGGTCAACTCGCTCGGGCTCACCGAGGCGCAGCCGGAGAACAACGTCCAGCGCATCGTGCTGGAGATGCTCGCGGTGTCGTTGTCCCGCAACGCCCGCGCCCGCGCGATCCAGCTGCCGGCGTGGAACGAGGCACTGGGCCTGCCGCGGCCGTGGGACCAGCAGTGGGCGTTGCGCATGCAGCAGGTCCTCGCCTACGAGACGGACCTGCTGGAGTACGAGGACATCTTCGACGGCTCGCCCGTCATCGAGGCGAAGGTGGACGAGATCCTCGCCGGTGCGCGCGAGGAGATCGACCGCGTGCAGGCGATGGGCGGTGCCGTCGCGGCCGTCGAGTCCGGCTACATGAAGTCGCAGCTCGTGTCGTCGCTCGCCGACCGGCGCCGGCGCGTCGAGTCCGGCGAGGAGGTCGTCGTCGGCGTCAACAGGTTCGACACGACCGAGCCGTCGCCGCTTCAGGCCGAGGGCGCGAACGCCATCGAGACCATCGACCCGGTCGTCGAGATGCACGCCGTCGAGGCGGTCCGGCAGTGGCGTGCTTCCCGTGACAACACCGCGGTCGAGGCGGCGCTGGACGCGTTGCGCGAAGCGGCGAAGACCGACCGGAACCTCGTCGAGGTGACGCTGGCCTGTGCGCGCGCCGGGGTGACGACCGGCGAGTGGTCGCAGGCGCTGCGGGAGACGTTCGGCGAGTACCGGGCGCCCACGGGTGTCTCCGCCGCCTCCGCCTCCGGTGAGGCGGGCTCGGAGATCGCACGGGTGCGCGACCGGGTGCGGTCGACCGGCGAGGAGGTCGGCGAGCGGCTGCGCATGCTGGTCGGCAAGCCGGGTCTCGACGGGCACTCCAACGGTGCCGAGCAGGTCGCCGTGCGCGCCCGCGACGTCGGCTTCGAGGTCGTCTACCAGGGCATCCGCCTGACGCCTGCGCAGATCGTGGCGGCCGCGGTGCAGGAGGACGTGCACGTCGTGGGCCTGTCGATCCTGTCCGGGTCGCACCTGGAGGTCGTGCCCGCGGTGGTCGACGGGCTGCGCGCGGCCGGTGCCGGGGACATCCCGGTGATCGTCGGCGGCATCATCCCGCCCGACGACGCGGCCAAGCTGCACGAGCGCGGCGTGGCACGGGTGTTCACGCCGAAGGACTACGAGCTGACCGAGATCATGGACGAGATCGTCACCGTGATCCGCGAGGTGCACTCGCTGGCCTAGGGCCTTAGATTCGCTGGATGGTCGACGTTGCGCGCGATGGGTCGGTAGTCCGGATCACGATGAACCGCGCGGCCAAGCGCAACGCGCTGTCCGCCGAGCACCTGACCGAGCTGCTGGAGGCGTTCCGCGAGGCCGGTGCGTCCGACGCGGCCGGCATCGTGCTGGCGGCCGAGGGGCCCGTGTTCTCGGCGGGTCACGACTTCGCGGACGTGCACGCGCGTGACGAAGAGGGCGTGCGGCTGCTGCTGGAGCTGTGCACGGTGCTGATGAAGACCATCCAGGCCGTGCCGCAGGTGGTGATCGCACGCGTGCAGGGACTGGCGACCGCGGCCGGGTGCCAGCTGGTGGCGTCGTGCGACCTCGCGGTCGCGGCGGACACGGCCGGGTTCTCGCTGCCCGGTGGCAAGGCCGGCTGGTTCTGCCACACGCCCGCGGTGCCGGTGGCGCGGTCGATCGGGCGCAAGCGGTTGATGGAGCTGGTGCTCACCGGCGACGTGGTGGACGCGGCCACCGCCGCGGAGTGGGGCCTGGTCAACCGCGCGGTGCCGGCCGACGCGCTCGACGCCGAGGTCGACGACCTGCTGGCGCGGGCGACGCGGGGCAGCCGCGCGTCGAAGGCCGTGGGCAAGCGGACCGTCTACGCGCAGCTGGACCGGCCGGAGGCCGACGCCTACGAGATCGCGCTGGCGGTCATGGCCGAGACGTCGCAGTCCCCGTCGGCCACGGAGGGGCGGGCGTCGTTCCTGGAGAAGCGGCAGCCCGTGTGGCCCGACTAGTCGCGAGCAGCCTCAGCGCGTCCGCGTTCGGGCCCGGTTCCGCCTGGTAGATCACGAGGAACTGGCCGGGGGCCTCGCGGACGTCGAACGAGTGGTAGGTCAGCCGGAGCGGACCGACCGCCGGGTGCACGAAGTCCTTGGCGTCCTGGGTCTTCCCGCGCACCTCGTGGTGCTCCCAGAGCTCCTCGAACACCGGGTTGCGGCGCAGCGCCGCAACCATCCGCGCCAGCCGCGCGGACTTCGGGTCCGCCGTCAGCCGCAGGTTGCCGACCGTGCTCTGCGCGACCCAGTTCCAGCGCGGGTAGAAGCTCGGGGCGGCCGGGTCGAGGAACGCCATCCTGGCCAGGTTGTCGGCGGGGGTGAACGGCTCGTACAGGGCGTCGGCCAGGGCGTTCGTCGCGAGGATGTCGAGGTAGGAGCTCATCACGAACGCCGGCATGTCGTGCATGCCGCTGATGAGCTGCCGCAGCTCGGGGCTGACCTTGTCGGTCGAGTGCCCCTCGTCCGCGACGACACCGGCCAGGCGGTGCAGGTGGGAACGGGCGTCCGGGTCGAGCCGCAGCGCACGGCTCAGGGCGTCGAGGACCTGCGCCGAGGGGTTGGTCTCACGGCCCTGTTCGAGCCGGGCGTAGTAGTCGGCGCTCACCCCGGCGAGCACCGCGACCTCCTCGCGGCGCAGGCCCTTGACCTTGCGCTGGGTGTGCGAGGGCAGGCCCGCGTCCTCCGGGTTGACGCGGGCGCGATGGGCTTTCAGGAACTCACCGAGCACGTCTGCGAGGTTAGTGCGGGCCTGGAGCTGTTGCCTGGGTGTGGCACTCCTGGGGAGACGGTGTCCTGGCCGGCTCGGCTCCTCCAGCCGATCGTGGTGGCCATGAGCAAAGTTGTGGTGATCAGTGGAGCGTCCAGCGGCATCGGCGAGGCGACGGCCCGCGTCCTGGCCAAGGCCGGGCACCGGGTGTTCCTCGGTGCCCGGCGGGTCGACCGGCTGGCCGCGCTGGCCGAGGAGACCGGTGGCGGCTACCGGGAGCTGGACGTGACGTCGCGGGAGTCGTTCCAGTCCTTCGTGGACGCGGCGGTCGAGCGGTACGGGCGGGTCGACGTCCTCGTGAACAACGCGGGCGTGATGCCGTTGTCGCTCATGGACTCCCTGAAGGTCGACGAGTGGGACCGCATGGTCGACGTGAACGTCAAGGGCGTGCTGAACGGCATCGCGGCCGTGCTGCCCCGGTTCACCGGCGGCGGTCACGTCGTGAACGTGGCCTCGATCGGCGCGCACATGGTCATGCCGACCGCCGCCGTGTACTGCGCGACGAAGCACGCGGTGTGGGCGTTGTCCGAGGGGCTGCGGCAGGAGCGCGACGACCTGCGGGTCACCGTGATCTCGCCCGGTGTCACCGAGTCCGAGCTCGCGGACACCATCACCGAGCAGTACGCGGCGGACCTGATGCAGGACTACCGGGCGGGCGCGCTGCCCCCGTCGGCGATCGGTGAGGCCATCGCCTACGCCGTCGCGCAGCCCGACTCCGTCGACGTCAACGAGATCGTGGTGCGGCCGGTGGCGTCGCGCTAGGCACCGGTGGTGGAACCGGGGCGCAGGACCATGAGCACGGTGACGGTCGCCCACAGCAGGTTGAAGATCCCGGTGTACATGGCCAGGTGCTCGGCGTCCCCGGTCCGGAGCGCCTGTTCCTGACCGGGGATCACCTTCAGCGCCAGCACGAACGCGGCGGCGGTGGTGAGCGCGATCGACACGACCACCCAGGGGTGGCCGGTCACGCCCATCACGCCCGCCGTCGCGAACCCGAGGGCCGGCACCGAGATGCCGACCAGCGCGTAGACGCGGCAGATCCGGTGCAGCAGCGCGGCGTTGCCACTCGTGGTGACGGCCCTGGGGAACATGCTGGCGGCCACGGTGACCGGGCCGATCGCGACGATGGCCGCGAGGACGTGCAGCGAGAGGAACAGCTTGCTCATGCCGCGCTCCACACCGTGCCGCGGCGCTCGTGGGCGAAGAGGGTCTCCAGCTCGACGGCCTTGCGCGCGCCGATCTCGCGTTCGACCAGGTAGAGGCCGAGGTCGACGCCCGAGGTGACGCCGGCGGCGGTGACCAGGTCGCCGTCGTCGACGAGGCGGGTGCGGACCGCGTGCACGCCCATCGACTCCAGCGCGTGCAGGCCGAGGTGGTTGGTCGTGGCGGTGCGGCCGGTGATCAGACCGGCCATCGCGAGCACCAGCGAACCGCCGCACACGGTCGCCACCGTCAGGCCCTCGCGGTCGAGGGCCCGCTGGAGCGGTGCTTTCAGCGTCGCGGCGGCCTTGCCCAGCAACGCGAGGATCTCGTCCTCGGTGCCGGCCGCTGCACCGGGGACGACGACGAGATCGGTGTCCTCCGGGTCCAGCCGGGCGGTCGCCGCGAGGGACGGGCGCAGGCCGCTCGGCACCTCGCGCGGGCCTTCCGCGGACACCAGCTCGACGTCCACCCCGCCGGCGTTCAGCGTCTCGTACGGGCCGATCGCGTCCAACGGGTCGAAACCGTCGAACAACACCACTTGCGCTTTCACTCCACCGCTCCTCACTGGTCCGTTGACCGGAACCGTAGGAGCGGGACGGGTGGCGGGGGAGTGGCTGGAATGCCATGTTCCAACGGATTCTCGCCAGCTACGGTGGGGGCATGCACGAGGTGGCCGTACTGGTGATGGACAGCGTCATCCCGTTCGACTTCGCGGTGCCGGTCGAGGCGTTCAGCCGGACCGGGCACTACCGGGTGCGGCTCTGCGGTCCGAAGAGGACGGTTCGCTCCGAGCTGTTCGAGCTGAAGGTGCCGCACGGCCTGGAGCTGCTGTCCGAAGTGGACACGATCATCCTCCCAGGGCACGCGGCGGACCTGGTGGTGCCGCACGGGGTGGTGCGGGCGGTGCGGGCGGCGGCCGCTCGCGGCACCCGGATCGCGTCGATCTGCTCCGGTGCGTTCGTGTTCGCGGCGACCGGTCTGCTGGACGGGTTGCGCGCCACCACGCACTGGCTCGCCGCCGACGAGCTGGCGGCGCGGTTCCCCGCCGTGGACGTCGACCCGGACGTGCTCTACGTCGACAACGGGCAGTTCCTGACCTCCGCGGGCGCCGCGGCGGGGCTCGACCTGTGCCTGCACCTGATCCGGCGCGACCACGGGTCCGCGGCGGCGGCCGACGCGGCACGGCTGTCCGTGATGCCGCTGGAACGCGAGGGCGGGCAGGCGCAGTTCATCGTGACGCCACCGGCGGCGCCGCGGGGTGCCGAGCTCGAACCGCTGCTGCGGTGGCTGGAGACCAACGCCGAGCCCGACCTGACCCTGGCCGGCATCGCGGACCACGCCGGGATGAGCACGCGCACGTTGAACCGGCGGTTCCGCGAGCAGACCGGCACGACGCCGCTGCAGTGGCTGCACCGGGCCCGGATCCGCAGGGCGCAGCACCTGCTGGAGACGACGAGGCACCCGGTGGAGCTGATCGCGAGCCGGGTGGGCTTCGGGTCGGCCACGGCGTTCCGCGACCGCTTCAAACGGGTCGCCGGCACCTCACCGAACGCCTACCGCGCGGCCTTTCAGGGCTGAGCGTGCTCGTGCAGCAGCAGGAGCGTGTAGGCGGCGATCGACTGCGCGTCGGTGATCTCGCCCCTGGTGATCATCTTCTCGAAGTCCGCGCGGGCGAACCACGCCGAGCGCATGTCCTGCTCCTCGGGCTCGCGCTCGTGGAACCCCTCGACCAGGTCCGTTGCCAGGAACACCCGGCCGCGTTGCGACGACATGCCCGGCGCCACGTCCAGCAGCCCGAGCGCGACGAGCTTCCCGGCCCGCAGCCCGGTCTCCTCCCGCAGCTCCCGCGCGGCGAGCGCGAGCGGGTCGGTGTCGGCCCGGTCGGGGGCGGTGCCCTGCGGGAACTCCCACCGCCGCAGCCCGATCGGGTAGCGGTACTGCTCGACGAGCCGCACGCGTTCCCCGTCGAGGGGGATGACCAGCGCGAAGTCCGGCTTGTCGACCACGCCGTAGATGCCCTGTGTGCCGTCCGCGCGCCGGATCGCGTCCTCGCGAACGGTCATCCACGGGTTTGCGTACACCTGACGGGTGCCGAGGCTTTCCACGGCACGGACCGTACCTAACGACCCGTCCGCGGCCGCACCCCGTAGCCTGTCGCGGTGCGTCTCGTCATCGCTCGCTGCAAGGTCGACTACGTCGGACGACTCACCGCTCATCTGCCGATGGCCCAGCGACTGCTGCTCATCAAGGCCGACGGCTCGGTGTCGATCCACTCCGACGACCGCGCCTACAAGCCGTTGAACTGGATGAGCCCGCCGTGCTGGCTCATCGAGGACCCGGACATCTGGACCGTGCAGAACAAGGCGGGGGAGAAGCTGATCATCACCCTCGAAGAGGTGCTGCACGACTCCAAGCACGAGCTCGGCCCGGAGCCCGGCCTGCAGAAGGACGGCGTCGAGGCCGACCTGCAGAAGCTGCTCGCCGAGCACGTCACCACCCTCGGCGAGGGCTACTCGCTGGTGCGCCGCGAGTTCCCGACCGCCATCGGCCCGGTGGACCTGATGTGCCGCGACGGCGCCGGCGCGTCCGTGGCCGTGGAGATCAAGCGCCGCGGCGACATCGACGGCGTCGAGCAGCTGACCCGGTACCTGGAGCTGCTCAACCGCGACCCGCTGCTCGCGCCCGTGCGGGGCGTGTTCGCCGCGCAGCAGATCAAGCCGCAGGCGCGGGTGCTGGCCGAGGACCGCGGCATCCGGTGCGTGGTGCTGGACTACGACGCGCTGCGCGGGATCGAACCGGACGAGTTCCGCCTGTTCTGACCGGCCCGGACGGCGCGAACCCCGCCTCGTCAGGGTGCGGGGTTCGTTTTTTGTCCGGTTCCTCCGGTCCGATCGGCTTCGGCGAGCGTTGTGGATCACCACGTGGTTTGGTGTCCACGTACGCGGGGTAAGACGTCGCGCACCTGGAGTGCTGTCCTCTCCTGGTCGTTGATGTTCGACTTTGTCGAAGTTTGGGAGGTGGACGGTGTCGGTGATGGCCGAGGCGGACCTGCGGCTCGACGCGGGACCGATCGACTACGCGTTGCTCGTCATCTACTTCGTCGTCGTGCTCGGCATCGGCCTGATGGCCCGCCGGTCCGTCTCCTCCAGCCTCGACTTCCTGCTGTCCGGGCGGTCGCTGCCGGCGTGGGTCACCGGGCTCGCGTTCATCAGCGCGAACCTCGGTGCCCTTGAGTTGATGGGCATGACCGCCAACGGTGCGCAGTACGGCATGGCGACCGTGCACTACTACTGGATCGGCGCCATCCCCGCGATGGTGTTCCTCGGTCTGGTGATGATGCCGTTCTACTACGGCTCGAAGGTGCGCAGCGTTCCCGAGTTCATGCGCCGCCGGTTCGGCAAGCCCGCGCACCTCGTGAACGCCATCAGCTTCGCCGTCGCGCAGGTCCTGATCGCGGGCATCAACCTGTTCGCCCTCGCGGTGATCGTCGAGGCGCTGCTCGGGTGGCCGTTGCCGGTCTCGATCTGCGTCGCGGCGCTCGTGGTGCTGGCGTACACGACGCTGGGCGGGCTCAGCGCCGCCATCTACAACGAGGTGCTGCAGTTCTTCGTGATCGTGGCCGCGCTCGCGCCGATCACGATCCTCGGCCTCATCAAGGTCGGCGGCTGGCAGGGGCTGGTCGACAAGGTGACCGACCAGGAGCAGCTGTCCGCGTGGCCCGCCACGGAGCTGACCGGCATCAACAGTCCCGTGTGGAGTGTCATCGGGCTCGTGTTCGGTCTTGGGTTCGTGTTGTCGTTCGGCTACTGGACGACGAACTTCGCCGAGGTGCAGCGCGCGATGAGCGCGAAGTCGATGTCGGCGGCCAAGCGCACGCCGATCATCGGTGCGTACCCGAAGGCGCTCATCCCCGCGATCATCATCATCCCCGGCATCATCGCCGCGGTGGTCGTGCCGGAGATGGCGCAGCTCAAGGCCGGCGACACGAGCAGTGGCGTGGTCTACAACAACGTGCTGCCGCTGCTGATGCGCGACCTGCTGCCCAACGGCATCCTCGGTGTCGCGATCACGGGTCTGCTGGCCAGCTTCATGGCCGGTGTCGCGGCGAACGTCAGCTCGTTCAACACGGTCTTCACCTACGACCTGTGGCAGGACTACGTCAAGAAGGACCGGCCGGACGAGTACTACCTGCGGATCGGGCGGCTCGCCACGGTCGGGGCGTGCGTGCTCGCGATCGGCACGGCGTTCATCGCGGCCGCGCTCGGCGGGTCCAACATCATGGACTACATCCAGGCGCTGTTCTCGTTCTTCAACGCGCCGCTGTTCGCGACGTTCATCCTCGGCATGTTCTGGAAGCGGATGACGCCGACCGCCGGCTGGGTCGGTCTGCTCGCCGGCACGTTCACGGCGATCTTCATCTACGTGGTCTCGGAGCCGTCGTTCGGCATCGAGCTGCTGGAGCTGCCGGGCCAGGGCTCGAGCTTCCTCGGCGCGGGTCTCGCGTTCGTCGTCGACATCGTCGTGAGCGTCGCGGTCACGACGGTCACGCGGCCGAAGCCGGACAGCGAGCTGGTCGGGCTGGTCTACAGCCTCACGCCCAAGGAGGACCGCGCGCACGCCACCACCGGCGAGGACGCGGGCTGGTACCGCTCGCCCGCCCTGCTCGGCGGTGGGGTGCTGGCGCTGACGGCCGTTCTCTACATCGTCTTCGGCTGAGGGAGGCCGTCATGAGGTTGTTCGACCTGCGACTCATCATCGCGTTCCTCTTCGGCCTGTACGGCGTCGTACTGGTCGTCATGGGCCTCGCGTTCACCACGGACGCGGACCTGCAGAAGGCCGAAGGGGTCAACATCAACCTGTGGGCCGGCATCGCCATGGTGGTGATCTCGGCGTTGTTCGCCGTGTGGGCGATGCTGCGGCCTCAGTTCGCGGACACGGACAAGCAGCCGCTCAAGGAGCTATGAGCGGGGACGACCGGGGTACACGGGGTTGAAGGCCTCGATCGTCCACGCGTCGATCCAGGTGACTGCGCGGCGAATTCGGTTGAGCACGTCTCTCCTCTTGGTCGGGGTCTTCACCAAGTACATCGCACAGAGCTTCTGAATCGTTCCCGAAGCGGACGGTGACCTCGGCCACGGTCTCGGCCGGGCGGCAACGCGGGGTACTCGCCACGAACCCGGGGAAAGGTCGCTAACGTGCACGTCGTGCTTCGTTCTCGTGCCACGGCGCTGCTCGCCGCCACCGCGCTGCTGCTGGCCGGGTGCGCCACCGGTCCCGGGCTCGCGAAGTCCCAGTCGCCGCGCCGCACCGTCCAGGCCGCGGCGGAGACGAACGCGCCCGACCCGTCGACCCGGTCGTCGGTCCCGCCGGACAAGCCGGCCGATCCGGCGTTCGCGGCCGAGCGGCTGCGGCTGGTCGACCCGTGCGCGGTGATCGGCAAGGACGTGCTGGAGACGGTCGGCACGCCGTCGCGCTACTCCAGCAGCTCGTACACCCGCTGCTCGAACTACATGAAGGACAAGTCGGGCAAGACGCTCAACGTCACCCTCGACATCGGCTACACCCTGCTCTCCACCGAGGTGAAGAAGGCGACCAAGCAGGTCGCCGGCCTGAAGAGCGTCGAGCAGAAGCTGAACAGCTCGGCGTGCTTCATCTCCGTCATCACGCAGGAGAACCCGCCACAGGCCGTGCGCGTGCAGATCGGCACGGGCAACGACGGCGCGGAGCCGTGCGAGCCCGGCCGCAAGATCGCCGAGGGCGCGATCCGCAAGCTCAAGGGCAACCCGCAGCGCTACACCCCGCCGAAGGGCTCGCCGGTCGAGGTCGACGCCTGCTCGGTCGTCGAGAAGGCCGACCTGGCGACCCCGCTGGGCGCCTCGCCGCGGTCGCAGCCGTTCGGGCTGCACTCGTGCACGTGGAGCGGTCAGAGCGCGCAGGTGCAGCTGGAGTTCAAGACGACGCGCGTGCCCGCGGACTTCAAGTTCAACGACAAGCAGACCGAGGTCGACCTCGGTGGCGTGAAGGGCTACGCGGTCTTCAAGGACGGCCCGTTCCCGACCTGCGACCTGACCGTCGTGCGCACCAGGGACTCCGGTAGCGGCAACGGCGAGATCGCGCTGTTCAGCGCGGCGGGGGTCAAGGACAAGGAGTTCGACCGCTGCCAGGTCGCCGCCGCGATCGCCAAGGCGGTGCTCCCCAAGCTGCCCAGGGCGTGACGCGCACCACTACCGTTGCGGGACCTGACACCGCCCGGCGGGGGCTGAAAGTTCTCCTGGATCGCGTTAGGGTCAGGTTACTGGCGAGTATCGGAGGGCCCCATGACGCAGACCGCTTCGGACAGCGCACTGTCGGCCGATGGTGAGCAGCGGCGGTTCGCCTCACTGGACCCGCGCACCGGCGAGGTCGTGGCGCACCACCCGATCCACACCGCGGCCGAGGTCGAGGACGCCGTGTCCTCCGCCCGCGAGGCCGCCGCGTGGTGGGCCGGTCTGGGCTTCGAGGGCCGCAAGACCAAGCTCGACGCCTGGCGCAAGATCCTCTCGCAGCGCTCGGACGAGTTCATCTCGCTGATCAGCGCGGAGACCGGCAAGCCCGCCGACGACTCGCGCCTGGAGATCACGCTGGTCATGGACCACCTGCACTGGGCGGCCCGGCACGCGGGCCGGGTGCTGGGCAGGCGCAGGGTCTCGTCGGGCCTGCTGATGTTCAACCACACCGCGTCGCTGGAGTACCGGCCGCTGGGCGTGATCGGCGTGATCGGGCCGTGGAACTACCCGGCGCACACGCCGATGGGCTCCATCTCGTACGCGCTCGCCGCGGGCAACGCCGTGGTGTTCAAGCCGTCGGAGTTCACGCCGGGCGTGGGCACGTTCCTCGCCTCGACGTTCACCGAGGCGGTACCGGAGTTCCCGGTGTTCCAGGTGGTCACGGGCTTCGGTGAGACCGGTGCGGCGCTGTGCGCCGCCGGGGTCGACAAGATCGCCTTCACCGGGTCCACGCGCACGGGCAAGAAGGTCATGGCCGCGTGCGCCACGACGCTGACGCCGGTGCTGGTCGAGTGCGGCGGCAAGGACGCGCTGATCGTCGACGTCGACGCCGACCTGCACGCGGCGGCCGAGGCGGCGATCTGGGGCGCGGTGTCCAACGCCGGCCAGACCTGCGCGGGCGTCGAGCGGGTCTACGTGGCCGAGGAGGTCGCCGACGAGTTCGTCGAGATCGCCGTGAAGCGGGCGCGCAAGCTCAAGCCCGGCGGTGAGCCGAACGCGAACCTCGGCCCGATCACGATGCCGTCGCAGGTGGAGATCATCCGCGAGCACGTGCGGGACGCGCTCGACCGCGGTGGCAAAGCCCTGGTGGGCGGGCCGGAGTCGATCCGGCCGCCGTACGTCGAGCCGGTGGTGCTCGCCGACGTGCCGGAGGACTCGCTGGCGGTCACCGAGGAGACGTTCGGGCCGACCGTCGTGATCAACCGGGTGCCGAACGCGCTGGAGGGCGTGCGGCTCGCGAACCAGTCGCGGTACGGGCTGGGCGCGGCGGTGTTCTCCAAGGCGCGCGGCGAGGAGCTGGCGCGGGAGCTGCGGGTCGGCATGGTGTCGGTCAACGCGGTGCTGACCTACGCGGCGGTGCCGGGGCTGCCGTTCGGCGGTGTCGGCGACTCCGGGTTCGGGCGCATCCACGGCGAGGACGGGCTGCGCGAGTTCGCCTACGCCAAGGCCGTGACGAAGCAGCGGTTCAAGGCCGTGCTCACCATGACGACGTTCGACCGGTCCTCGCTGGCGGGCAAGCAGATGCTGCGCCTCGCGCGGATGCTCTTCGGCCGGTAGAGCACCCGCGCGAGGGGAGCTCCTAGGCGCCGGCCTGCTTCTTGAGGTCGTCGAGGACCACGTTCGCGGCCAGCACGCCGAGGCCGAGGAAGTAGGTCTCGTCGGCGACCGGCTTGGCCTTGCCGCCCTTGACCGCGTTCAGGCCGCTCCACAGCGGGCCGCCGAGCACGTCGCCCTGCGCGGTCTTGGCCGCGTCGCCGTAGGTGGAGTAGAGGAGCAGGTCCGCGTCGGCCTTGCTGATCTGCTCCGCGCTCACCTCGGCGGCGAGGTCGTCCACCTGCGACGGCGACGGCTGCGGGAGCTTGGCGTCGATCAGGATCGTGCCGATGAACGACTTCTTGGCGTACAGGCGGATCTTGCCCGGCATGAAGCGCAGCGCCGTCACCGTCGGGCGCACGCCGAGCTTCTGCTCGATCGCGGTGCCGGTCTCGGTGGCCTTGTTCGTGTAGTCCTCCAGCATCTTCGCGGCGTCCGCCTGGCGGTCGAGCGCGGCCGCGTTGAGGAGGAAGTTCTCCTTCCACACGTAGCCGGGGCGCACCGCGAAGACGGTGGGGGCGATGGCGGAGAGCTTCGGGTACAGCGCCTCCGCGCGCAGCTTCGAGCCCAGGATCAGGTCCGGGTTCAGCTTCGTGATCGCTTCGAGGTTGAGGTTGTTGATCGTGCCGACGTTCTCCGGCGTGCCGCCCTTCTCGCCGATGTAGGACGGCATGGTGGGCGAGCCGTCGGTGTAGGCGATGCCGACCGGCTTGATGCCGAGCGCGGCGACGTTGTCGAGCTCGCCGGTGTCGAGGACGACGACCCGCTCCGGCTTCTTCTCGATCTTCGTCTCGCCCATGGCGTGCTTGACCGTCCTGGGGAACTCGCCGGGCTTCGCCGTGGTGCCGAAGCCGTCGCTCAGCTGGGTCGCCTTGCCGAAGTCGGTGCCCCCCTGGGCCACGGACGGCTGGTCGGGCGTGCTGGAGCTGCAGCCGGTGACTGCGAGGGCCACTGCGACGAGCAGCGCTGCTCTCTTCGACACGACGTTGTTCCTCCACTACGGGCAGTGACGCTGACCTGCGGGAATTAGGGCAACCTAACGTACATCGGGACGGTATCCCGTTCCGAGTGTCAGACCCTCGGAGTAAGAAGGAACACGGTCACCGCCGATCGGGAGGGTGTGGGATGAAGAAGATCATCGATGATCCGGAGACCGTGGTGCGGGACGCACTGCGGGGGATGCGGGCCGCCCATCCCGGGCTGTTGTCGGTCCAGTACGACCCGGCCGTCATCACGCGGGCGGACGCGCCCGTGCGGGGCAAGGTCGCGATCATCTCCGGAGGCGGGTCGGGCCACGAGCCGCTGCACGGCGGGTTCGTCGGGCGCGGGATGCTCGACGCGGCCTGTCCGGGCGCCGTCTTCACGTCCCCGACGCCCGACCAGGTCGCCGCGGCGGTCGCGGCGACCGACGGCGGTGCCGGGGCGTTGCTGCTGGTGAAGAACTACACCGGCGACGTCATGAACTTCGAGATGGCCGGCGAGCTGGCCGAGTCCGAGGTGCGGTCGGTGGTGGTCGACGACGACGTGGCGGTGCAGGACTCGCTCTACACGGCGGGACGGCGCGGTGTCGGCGGGACCGTGCTGCTGGAGAAGATCGTCGGGGCGGCGGCCGAGCGCGGCGACGACCTGGCCGCGTGCGAGGCGCTGGCGCGGCGGGTGATCGGGTCGGTGCGGTCGATGGGGCTCGCGCTGACCTCGTGCACGGTGCCGCACGTCGGCACGCCGAGCTTCGAGCTGGCCGACGACGAGATGGAGATCGGCATCGGCATCCACGGCGAGCCAGGCCGACGGCGGGTGCCGGTCGGCTCGGCCACCGAGATGGTGGCCGCGCTGCTCGACCCGATCGTGGCCGACCTGCCGTTCGGCTCCGGCGACCGGGTCCTGCTGTTCACGAACGGCATGGGCGGCACGCCGTTGATCGAGCTGTACCTGGCGCACGGCATCGCGGAGCAGTCGTTGGCGGACAGGGGGATCACGGTGGAACGCAGCCTCGTCGGCCCGTACATCACCAGTCTGGAGATGCAGGGCATGAGCCTCACGCTGCTCAAGCTCGACGACGAGCTGGTGGAGCTGTGGGACGCGCCCGTGCACACCGCTGCGCTGCGGTGGGGGGTCTGACATGGGGTGCACGGCCTCGGACGTGGTGGCGGCGCTGCGCCTGGCCGCCGCCGTCGTGCAGGAGCACCGCGACGAGCTGGTGCGGCTGGACCAGGCGATCGGCGACGCCGACCACGGCGAGAACATGCGCCGCGGGTTCACCGCGCTGGTGTCCAAGCTGGAGGCGGACCCGCCCGCGACACCGGGCAAGGTCCTGAAGCTGGCCGCCACCACGCTGATCTCGACGGTGGGCGGCGCGGCCGGCCCCCTGTACGGCACGGCGTTCCTGCGCGCCTCCACCGCGGTGGGGGAGGCCGAGGAGCTGGACGGCGAGCTGCTGGCGCGGGCGTTGCAGGGCGCGCTGGACGGCGTGCTCGCCCGCGGCAAGGCGGCGGTGGGCGACAAGACGATGGTCGACGCGCTGACCCCCGCTGTCACCGCGGCGGCCACGGCCGGCAGCGGGTCGGTCGCGGCGGTGCTGAGCGCGGCCGCCGACGCCGCCGAGGCGGGAGCCGAGTCGACGGTGCCGCTGGTGGCGCGCAAGGGCCGCGCGTCCTACCTGGGCGAGCGCAGCGCCGGGCACCTCGACCCCGGTGCCCGTTCGACGGCGCTGCTGCTGCGCGCCTTCGCGGACGCGGCGGCCAAGTCGTGACGGCGGCCTCGGTGGCGCGGGTCGGACTCGTGGTCGTCTCGCACAGCGACATGCTGGCGAACGGCGTGGTGGAGCTGGCCGCGCAGATGGCGCCGGACGTGGCGGTGGTGCCCGTGGGCGGCACGGAGGAGGGCGGCCTGGGCACCGACTACGGCGCGGTGGTCGAGGCACTGTCCGACGCGGACTCCGGCTCGGGCGTGGTGGTGCTGTACGACCTGGGCAGCGCCAAGATGACCGCCGAGATGGCCGTGGAGTCCGCCGACGACCCGAGCCGCTACGCGGTGGTGGACGCACCCCTGGTGGAGGGAGCGGTCGCGGCGGCGGTCACGGCCCAGGGCGGCGCCTCCCTGGCGGACGTCGCCGCCTCGGCCGAGGGCGCCTCCGGCGACACCCCCGCCGCAACCCCGTCCCGCCCGGCACTGCACCTGGTGTCCGACGAGGTGTCGGCCGACGTGCTGCTGACGAACGAGGTCGGCCTGCACGCCCGCCCGGCCGCCCTGCTGTCGCGCACGGTCGCGGAGCTCGACGCCGACGTGGTCGTGCGCCACGGCGGCGAGGAGGCGAACGCGGCCAGCGTGCTGGGGCTGATGGGCCTGAGCGCGCCGGGCGGCTCGTCGATCACGGTGGTGGCGACGGGGAAGGACGCGCGGGAGGCGGTGCGGCGGATCGAGGAGCTGGCGGAGAGGGGCTTCGACGACTGAGGGACGAGGGACGGCGGGGGACGACTCGGGACGGCTGTGGGCGGCTTGGGACGGTTGCGGGCGGGCTCGGGACGGCTGTGGGCGGCTCGGGCCAGGTGAGGCTGGCGCGTCGCGAGGTGGGGTGGGGCTGGCGGGACGGCGACGCTGCGGTCGGCTGCAGTCGGCTCGGGCCGGGTAGGGCTGGCGGGGGCGGGGAGGGCTGCGGTCGGCTGAGGCGAGCAAGGGCGGTCGGAGGCGAACGAGGCCGGCTGGCGACGGTCCCCGTCGCCGCGTTCGGTCCGGGGACGGTTGGCGGCTGCGGTTTGCTGCGCAGGCCGAGCTCGCCGCGCTCGGCCCAACGCACCGTGCCGCGCTGACGTGCCGCCGTGCCCTGACGTGCCGCCGTGCCCTGACGTGCCGCCGTGCCCTGACGTGCCGCTGTGCCGTGCCGTTCCGCCGAGCCGTGCCGCGCCGCCGCGCCCTGCCGTGCCGGAGGCGCCGTGCTTGGCGCGTGCCGCTCCTGCCACCCGCCGCACAGCTCGCCGCCGAACCGCCCTGCCGCCACCCACCCGCGAGGTACCGTCCCCCGCAGACTGATCTTGACACTGGGGAGACGGGGATGTTCAGCAGGTCACTGGGCGACGACGGCGCCGAGCTGCGGCCGTTGGAGCCGTGGCACGCGCCGGAGTTCTTCGCGAACATCGAGCGCGGGCGTGAGTTCATCGGGCGGTACATCGCGCTGCCCGACGCCGTGCCGGACGTGGAGGCGGCGCGGGGTTACCTGACCGGGTACGCGGAGAAGGCGAAGACCGACTCCGGTCGCATCTACGGCATCTGGCTCGACGGGCAGCTGGTCGGCGGGGTGTTGTTCCGGGTCATGGACCTGCGGCAGGGCACCGCCGAGGCCGGGTGCTGGCTGGAGCCGTCGGCCGCGGGCAGGGGGCTGGTCACGCGGGCCGCGCGGCTGGTGGTCGACTGGGCGATTCGCGAGCGGGGTGTGCATCGGGTTGAGTGGTTGGTGTCGTCGGCCAACGCGCCGAGCATCGCGGTGGCGCGGCGGCTGGGCATGAGGAGGGACGGCGTGCTGCGGGAGCACTACCTCTACCGCGGTGTGCGTCACGACATGGAGGTGTGGTCGGTGCTGGCTCCGGAGTGGATCGATGGATGACCTCGTGCTGTTGCACGCCTTTCCGCTCGACGCGCGCATGTGGGACGTGCCGGGGGCGCGGACGCCGTCGTTGCGCGGGGCCGGTGAGCCGGACCTGACGACGCTCGCCGAGGGGGTGCTCGCCGGGCTCGACGACCTCGACCGGTTCCTGCTCGGCGGGTGCTCGATGGGCGGGTACGTGGCGATGGCGTTGCTGCGGATCGCGCCGGAACGGGTCAAGGGCCTGGTCTTCGTCGACACCAAGCACACCGCGGACACCGAGGAGGCGGCCGCGAACCGGTACGCGATGGCCGAGCGGGTCGAACGGGAGGGCGTCGGCGACTGGCTCGCCGACGCGATGCTGCCGAACCTGCTCGGGCCGGGCGCGTCGGCCGAGGCGAAGGCGCTGACCAGGGCCATGGTCCTCGACCAGAGCGCGGAGGACGTGGCCTGGTGGCAGCGCGCGATGGCGCAGCGGCCGGACTCGACCGAGGTGCTGGAGTCGCTGGACGTGCCGTCGCTGGTGCTGGTCGGTGAGCACGACCGGCTCACGCCGCCGGACGTCGCCGCGAAGCTCGCGGTCACGTTGAAGCGCAGCACCAGCGAACGGATCGAGGACGCAGGGCACCTGCCGCCGGTCGAGCAGCCGGACGAGTTCCGCGCGCGGCTGGAGCGGTGGCGGGTCCAGGTCGGGCTCTAGAAGCGGCGCGTGGTCGGTCCGCGCCGGCCGCGCGAGTCCCAGCAGCCCTGGTGCCAGTGGCGGCGTTCCTCCGCGGAGCCCGCCTCGTGCGCGGGCCACGCCACCACGTGCGGGGTGCCGGGGCGGATCTCGTGGTCGCAGCCGGGGCAGCGGTAGGTCTTCTGGGCCTGGGTGCCGGAGATGGCGCGCACCAGGTAGTCCTCGCCGTCGGGACCCCGTTCGGAGCGCGCCCAGCCGACACCGCCGCCCAGCGGACGGTGCTCTTCTGGCTTGGGGCTGTTGCGACGCGGCACGGCCACACGGTAACCGCTCGTAGAATCGGGTCGTGCCGACCTACGAGTTCCGCTGCCGAACGTGCGACGACACCTTCGAGCTGAAGCGCCCCATGAGCGAGTCGTCAGCGCCCGCGAGCTGTCCCGGTGGTCACGCGGACACGGTGAAGCTGCTGTCCATGGCCGGGATCGGCGGCACCGCCCGGCAACCGGGCGGCGGTGGCGGCGGGTGCTGCGGCGGAGGCTGCTGCGGCTAGGACGGCGACCGGGACAGCATGATCTCGGCGATCTTGCGGCCCTGGTCGCAGACACCGCCGAACTTGCCGGTCGAGTCGATCACGATGATCCCGAGCCCGCCGCCGTCGTACGGGGCGACCAGCACGCACGTCGGCTGCACCTCGGGGTCGTCGGACCGGTCGAGGTAGGGCACCTTCTTGCCGCCGACCTCGTACTCGCCGGTGGTGCGCTCGATCGTGATCTGCTTGCCCTCGCGGAACCGCAGCGAGACGCCCACCTCGGCGTTGTCGACCTTCGTGGTCCAGCGGCACGACTGGTCGAACGTCGAGTCGTAGTTCATCTGCGTCGGCGGGGTCTCCGCCTTGGCGCCGGGGTAGGGCAGGTCCGTCCACTTCAGCACGGCGCACACGCCCTGCACCTCGCCGTCGATCGGCGTGGTGTCCGGCTCCTCGGAGGGGTCGCCGGACGGGTCGGGGTCGCCGGACGGGTCCGGGTCTTCGGAGGGCGGTGCCTCCTGGTCGAACGGCGAGGCCGCGTCGATCGCGTCCTGCGCCTTCGGACTGCCCTCGACCGTCGTCTTCCCGGCACAGCCGGCGACGAGCACGAGGACAGCCAACAGGAGCACCAGTCGACGCATGGCACCACCATGCCACGTCCGGCGTGGTGCCCCTGTCAGCGGTACAGCGCTCACGTGTAGTCGCGGAAGCCCTTGCCCGTCTTGCGGCCCAGGCGACCCGCTGTGACCAGGTGTTCCAGCAGCGGCGCCGGAGCGAAACCGGGCTCGCGGAACTCCAGGTACAGGGTGCGCTCGATGGCCAGCGACACGTCCAGGCCCACGACGTCCAGCAGCGCGAACGGGCCCATCGGCAGGCCGCAGCCGACCTTCATCGCGTTGTCGATGTCGTCGGCCTCCGCGTAGTGCGCCTCCAGCATCTTCACCGCGTCGTTCAGGTACGGGAAGAGCAGCGCGTTCACGATGAAGCCCGCGACGTCACCGCAGTGCACCGGGTGCTTGCCGAGGTCCAGGCAGACCTTGCGGGCCGTCGCCACGACGTCCGCGCTCGTGGAGATCGTCTCGACGACCTCCACCAGCTTCATGACCTGCGCCGGGTTGAAGAAGTGCAGGCCCACGACGTCGGCGGGGCGGGACGTGGCCGCGGCGACCTCGATGACCGGCAGGGAGGACGTGGTCGTCGCGAGCACGGCGCCGGGCTTGCACACCTCGTCGAGCGCCGCGAAGACCTCCTTCTTGACGCCGATCTCCTCGGCGACCGCCTCGACCACCAGGTCGCAGTCGGCGAGGTCCACGAACTCCACGGCCGGCGTGACGCGGGCCAGCGCCGCGTCCCGGTCAGCTTCGCTGAGCTTGCCCTTCGACACGGCGCGCTCCAGCGACCTGCCCACCGTCCCGATCGCCTTCTCGGCCTTGTCGAGGCTGCGTGCCCGCAGGACCACGTCGTAGCCGCGCTTGGCGAACACCTCGGCGATGCCGGTCGCCATCGTGCCGGTGCCGATGACACCGACCCGCTGCACCTCGCGCACCGGCACCGAGCTGTCCACAGTGGACGGCGTCAGCGCGTCGGCCACCACGGTCGGCGAGTCGGGGCCGTCGTAGGTGTAGAAGCCGCGCCCCGACTTGCGGCCCAGCAGCCCCGCCGTGATCATCTGCTTGAGCAGCGGCGCCGGCGCGTGCAGGCGGTTGCGCGACTGGTGGTACATCGTGTCGAGGATCTCGTAGGCGGTGTCCAGGCCGATGAGGTCCAGCAACGCCAGCGGGCCCATCGGGTAGCCGCAGCCGTAGCGCATCGCGGCGTCGAGGTCCTCGCGCGTCGCGTACTTCGACTCCAGCATCTTCACCGCGTGGTTGAGGTACGGGAAGAGCAGCGCGTTCGCGATGAACCCTGCGCGGTCGCCGATCACGACCGGCGACTTGCCCAGCCGTTCCACGAACGCCACGACGTCGGCGACCACGTCCGCCTCGGTGACGACCGTGCGCACGACCTCGACGAGCTTCAGCACCTGCGTGGGGTTGAAGAAGTGCAGGCCGACGACCTTGCCTGGCCGCCCGGTGTGCACGCCGATCTCGGTGATCGACAGCGACGAGGTGTTCGAGGCGATCACGGCCTCGGGCTTCAGGACCTGGTCGAGCTCGCGGAAGATGCCCGCCTTGAGCTCGATGCTCTCCGGCACCGCCTCGACGACCAGGTCGCAGTCGGCGAGGTCCGCGAGCCGCAGCGAGGTCGTGATCCGGCCGTGCAGCGCCGTCTTCTCGTCCTCGGTCAGCTTGCCGCCCTGCACCGCCCGCGCGGTCGAGTGCTCCAGGTGCCCGAGGCCGCGTTCGAGACCGGCCGCGTCGACGTCCACCGCCCGCACCGCGAGCCCGGTGCGTGCGAGCACCTCCGCGATGCCCGCGCCCATGGTTCCGAAACCGACGACTCCGACGGTGTTGATCTCGCGCGCCACTGCAGACCTCCCTGCGGGACAAAGCGTGGGCTACCAAGGAGTAACTTGCGGGCGACTATGCCACTCCCCGGTGGGACGAGCGCCGTGAGCTTCGCCATCGGGATCGAAACAGTGAACGGTCCAGCGGCACGTCACGAACGGGAAAACCCCAGATGGCGCAACGGTTGCGTGCCGCTGAACGAGCAACGGCCGCGACTCCGGTGGAGTCGCGGCCGCTGTGACTGCGGTGCTGTCAGGACTTCTTGGCCGGCTGCGGGCGCGTGAGCTTCTTCGTCGGGCCGTCCACCGCGGCGGGTGCCTGCTGCGCGGGCTTGGCGGGAGCCGCCGGGGCCTGCTGCGGGGCCGGTGCGGGCGTGGCGGGCGGCTGCGGAACGGCCTGCGGAGCCGCGGCCCTGGTCGGTGCCGCCGGTGCCTTGGCCGGTGCTGACTGGGTCTGCGCTGCCTTGGTCGGCGCGGCGGGAACTGGAGCAGGGGCCTGCGGGGCCTGGGCCTGCGGGTTCTGCGCCTGCGGGGCCTGCTGCGGAGCGGGCGCGGCCTTCTGCGCCTCGGCGGCGGGCTGGGCAGGCGGCTGCTGCTGGGCGGGCGCCTGCTGAGTGGGCTGCTGCTGAGTGGGCTGCTGCTGGGCGGGCGCCTGCTGAACCGGCTGCTGGACCGGCTGGACGACCTGCTGGGCTGCCTTCGGCTCGGCCGGTTCCGGCGCGGTCGCTTCCGGCTGCTCCTCGATCGGGTCGAGCAGCGGCACGACGTCCTGCAGCGCCGCACGCACGCCGTGCAGCTGGTGCGACAGGCGGTTGCGCAGGGTGCGGAGCTGGTCGACGCGCTGCGTGGCGGCGGTGGTGCGGCGGTTGGCCTCCTCGGTGGCCTCGCGGACCCGGCGGTTCGCCTCGTCCGTGGCCTCCTGGATGCGCGCGGTCGCCTCGGTCACCGAGTCGTGGCGGCGGCGGTTGGCCTCCTCCGTCGCCTCGCGGACGCGGCGTTCGGCCTCAGTCTTCGAGGTGGCCTGCTCCTGCGCCACGGCGGCGCGGATGCGCGCCGCCTCCTCGGAGGCCTCCCGCAGCCGGCGGTCGGCCTCGGCCTTGGAGTTGGCCTCCTGCGTGGCCAGCGTCGCCATCGCCTCCGACCGGCGGGCCGCCATCGCGATCTCGAAGTCCTCCTCGACGGTCACCCGGCGCTGCTCGGAGTCGTCGGCGATCTTGCGGGCCGCGGCCTCCGCCTCGGAGACGATCTTCTCGGCCTCGCCGCGCGCCGTCTCCAGCACGCCCCTGTGCTCGGTCTCCATGGCCGCGCGGCGCTCGTCGAGCTCCTGGATCAGCTTCTCGTAGCGCTGGCGGAGCACCCCCGCGTCGGCTTCCGCCTTGGCGCGGATGTGCCCGCTCTCCGCCTCGGCACGGGCCTTGATCTCGTTGGCCTCGTCCTGCGCCAGCCGCAGCATGCGCTGGAGGCGCTCGGAGAGCCCCTCCAGCGTCGTCGGCGGCAGCGACAGGCGCTCCACCTGGTTGCGCAGCTCGGTGATCTCCGAGCGTGCGGCCTCCAGCTGGCGCGCCAGGTCGGACGTCTGGGACACGGCGGCGTCGCGGTCCGCGGCCAGCAGCCGCAGGTCCGAGTCGAGGCGTTCGAGGTGGTCCTCGACCTGGGCGCGGTCGTAACCGCGCTTGACGATGTCGAATCCGGATCCCAGAGGGACGAGGTCACGGTCGTCGGCGAGGGGGCCCATGCCCCTCACGCTACCCGTTCGAGTGTCTTCAGAAGGTCACACACCCCGGAATCGGTTGATGGCCGTGAGGTGCTTCGCACGCAGTTCGTGGTCAAGCACACCCAGACCCTCTTCCGGTGCAAGGCACAGCACGCCGACCTTGCCCTGGTGCGCGTTGCGGTGGACGTCGTGCGCGGCCTGGCCCGTTTCGTCCATTGAGTACACCTTGGACACCGTTGGGTGGATCTTTCCCTTGGCGATCAACCGGTTCGCCTCCCACGCCTCGCGGTAGTTCGCGAAGTGGGACGAGAGGATGTGCTTGAGGTTCATCCAGAGGTAGCGGTTGTCGTACTGGTGCATGTACCCGGAGGTCGACGCGCACGTGACGATCTTGCCGCCCTTGCGCGCGACGAACACCGACGCGCCGAACGTCTCACGGCCGGGGTGCTCGAACACGATGTCCGGGTCCTCGCCGCCGGTCAGCTCGCGGATCTTCGCGCCGAACCGCTTCCACTCCCGCGGGTCCTGCTCGTGCTCGTTCTTCCAGAACTTGTAGCCCTCCGCCGAACGGTCGATGATCAGTTCGGCGCCCATCGAACGGACGATCTCCGCCTTCTCCGGCGAGGAGACGACGCACACGGGCGTCGCGCCGCCGTTCAACGCGAACTGCGTGGCGTAGGAACCCAGGCCGCCGGACGCGCCCCAGATCAGGACCGTGTCGCCCTGCTTCATGTTCGCGCCGTTGGTCGACACCAGCTGCCGGTAGGCGGTGGAGTTCACCAGGCCCGGCGACGCCGCCTCCTCCCACGTGAGGTGCTTCGGCATCGGCATCAGCTGGTTCGACTTCACCAGCGCGAGGTCCGCGAGACCACCGAAGTTCGTCTCGAAGCCCCAGATCCGCTGCTGGGGGTCGAGCATCGTGTCGTTGTGCCCGTCCGGCGCCTCCAGCGGCACGTCCAGGCAGTGCGCGACCACCCGGTCACCCGGCTTCCACGCGGTGACGCCGGGGCCGACCCGCACGACGACGCCGGCCAGGTCCGATCCCACGACGTGGTACGGCAGGTCGTGGCGGCCGCCCAGCTTCCGGAGGAACCCGAACGTGGACACCGGCTCGAAGATCGAGGTCCAGACGGTGTTGTAGTTGATCGCGGAGGCCATGACGGCCACCAGCGCCTCACCCGGCCCGAGCTCCGGCGTGGCGACCTCGTCGACGTGCAGCGACTTGCGCGGGTCCTTGTCCCGCGTCTCGAGGCCCGCGAACATGTCGGCCTCGTCCGCGTGCACGGTCACGCCCCGATAGCTCTCCGGAACGTCCAGCGAACCGATCGCGTCCAGCTCGTCGGCCAGGATCGCGTCAAGGATCTTCTGCACGGCGGCATTCCTTCCCGGTTGAGGGATAGTCGCAGGTTGCCGGAGGTTACTCAGCAGTAACCGATTCAGAGTCGCACCTGTGAGGGATGCCACGCGCATTCACCGGACCGGGTCCTCCGGTCAGTGCTCTGCGGGCTCGACCAGCTCGATGAGCACGCCGCCGGCGTCCTTCGGGTGCACGAAGTTGACCCGGCTGTTCGCCGTGCCGCGCTTGGCGGCGGCGTAGAGCAGCCGCAGGCCCTTCGCCCGCAGCGCGTCCGCCGCGACGTCCACATCGGACACCCGGTAGGCGAGCTGCTGCAGGCCGGGGCCGCTGCGGCCGATGAACTTGGCAATCGTCGAGTCCTCGTTCAGCGGCGCGAGCAGCTGGATCGCGGTGCCGTCGTGGTCGCCGGGCGCGTGCAGCATCGCCTCGCGCACGCCCTGCTCCTCGTTGACCTCCTCGTGGGCGACCTCGAGGCCGAAGTTGTCGCGGTAGAACGCGATCGCGACGTCGAGATCGGGCACCGCGATGCCCACGTGGTCGATCGCGGTCACGAATCGAGCGAGTTCTGCGTTCATGAGAGCGAAGGGTATCGACTCGATCGGTGCAGGCGCCCCTGTGCGAGGTCTCACAGCGTTACCGCCGAGTAGCCGCGGGTATGGTGCTCAGTTAACGACCGTTCGCTCTTCCATGGAGGCAGCTGTGTCCGGTTCCGTCATCGTCGCCGGGGCGCGCACCCCGATGGGTCGACTGCTCGGATCGCTCAAGGACTTCTCGGGTGCCCAACTGGGCGGCGTCGCGATCAAGGCGGCACTGGAGCGCGCGGGCGTCGCCCCCGAGCAGGTCCAGTACGTGATCATGGGTCAGGTGCTGACCGCGGGTGCCGGCCAGATCCCCGCCCGCCAGGCCGCCGCCGCCGCGGGCATCCCGATGAGCGTGCCCGCGCTGACCATCAACAAGGTGTGCCTGTCCGGCATCGACGCGATCGCGCTGGCCGACCAGCTGATCCGCGCCGGCGAGTTCGACGTGGTCGTGGCCGGTGGCCAGGAGTCGATGACGCAGGCGCCGCACCTGCTGCCGAAGTCGCGCGGCGGGTTCAAGTACGGCGACGTGCAGATGCAGGACCACATGGCCCACGACGGTCTGTTCTGCGCGTTCGACCAGGTCGCGATGGGCTCGTCGACCGAGAAGTACAACGGCCGCTACGGCGTCACGCGCGAGGAGCAGGACGCGTTCTCCGCGCGCTCGCACCAGCTCGCCGCCAAGGCCGCCGGGAACGGCGTGTTCGAGGCCGAGATCGCCCCGGTGTCGATCCCGCAGCGCAAGGGCGACCCGGTCCTGTTCAGCACGGACGAGGGCGTGCGCGCCGACACGACCGCCGAGTCGCTCGGCAAGCTGCGTCCCGCGTTCGCCGCGGACGGCACGATCACCGCGGGCTCGGCGTCGCAGATCTCCGACGGCGCGGCCGCCGTCGTGGTGATGAGCAAGGCCAAGGCCGAGGAGCTGGGCCTGGAGTGGATCGCGGAGATCGGCGCGCACGGCGTGGTCGCCGGCCCCGACGCCTCGCTGCACGAGCAGCCCTCCAACGCCATCAAGGCCGCGTGCGCCAAGGAGGGCATCTCGCCCGCCGACCTCGACCTGGTCGAGATCAACGAGGCGTTCGCGGCGGTCGGCATCGTGTCGACCCGTCAGCTCGGGATCTCCGAGGACAAGGTCAACGTCAACGGCGGGGCCATCGCACTGGGCCACCCGATCGGCATGTCCGGCGCGCGCATCGCCCTGCACCTCGCTCTCGAGCTGCAGCGGCGCGGCGGCGGCGTGGGTGCCGCGGCGCTGTGCGGTGGCGGCGGGCAGGGCGACGCCCTGATCCTCCGCGTGCCGGCGAAGGCCTAGGGACCGCGTTTGTGGCCAAGGCCGTTGACGTAGCAGAACTGGTCGGCCGCGCGCGTGACGGCGAGCCGCGCGCGGTCGCCAGGCTGATCTCCCTGGTGGAACAGGGCAGCGACGAGCTGCCCCTGGTGGCCGCGGCGCTCATCCCGTTCACCGGGCACGCCCAGGTCGTCGGCATCACCGGCGCCCCCGGCGTCGGCAAGTCGACCTCCACCAACGCCCTCGTGCGCGCCTTCCGCGCCGCGGGCAAGCGGGTGGCCGTGATCGCGGTCGACCCGTCCAGCCCGTTCTCCGGCGGCGCCCTCCTGGGTGACCGGGTCCGGATGGGCGACCACGCGACCGACTCGGGCGTTTTCATCCGTTCGATGGCCACGCGCGGCCACCTCGGTGGCCTGTCCTGGGCCACCCCGCAGGCGCTGCGCGTGCTCGACGCGGCCGGGTTCGACGTCGTGCTCGTGGAGACCGTGGGCGTCGGCCAGTCCGAGATCGAGGTCGTGGCCCTCGCCGACACCACCCTCGTGCTCCTCGCGCCGGGCATGGGCGACGGCGTCCAGGCCGCCAAGGCGGGCATCCTGGAGATCGCCGACGTGTTCGTCGTGAACAAGGCCGACCGCGACGGCGCCGACCAGACCGCCCGCGACCTCAAGCACATGATCTCCCTGGGTCGCCGCGACCGCACCGGCCCGGTGTGGCGCCCGCCCGTGGTGAAGACGGTGGCCGCCCGCTCGGAGGGCCTCGACTCCGTCGTGGCGGCCATCGACGCCCACCAGCGGTGGATGGCCGAGCACGGCGAGCTCGCCGAACGCCGCCTGCGCCGCGCGGCCGCCGAGGTCGAGGCCATCGCCGTCGACCGCGTCCGCACCCGCCTCGGTCCCGCCGACGGGCTCGCGCGGCGCGTGGTGGCGGGCGAGCTGGACCCGTTCACGGCCGCGGAGCAGTTGATCAGCGGTAACCTGCGGGCATGACCGCTTGGGGAGCGCCCGCACCTGTCGTCCTCGACCTGGGCAAGAGCGACACCCGCAAGGTCCTGCTCGGCGGCTCGCTGGCCGGTGGTCTCGGCATCCTCGCGCTGATCGGCGCCGTGACCGCGTTCCTCGACGGCGAACCGGTCGGCGGCTCCATCGCCGGTGTCATCGGCCTCGCGTTCACCTCCATCGGCGTGATGGCCCTGGTGAAGTTCAAGACCATCTCCCGGCCCCGCAAGCTGGTCATCGAGCAGCAGGGCATCCGCCTCGACGACCCGCAGGGCGCACCGTGGGCCGTCGCCTGGCAGGACCTCGGCGCCGTCTCGATCTCCCGCACCCGTGAACGGGCCGTCGAGCTCGCCGACGCCCTGGTCCGCCGCACGCTGGTCCGCGTCGACCTCCACCCCCTCGACCCGCCGCGCTTCCGCGCCGCCCACCCGGCCATGGAACCCCTGTGGGAGTTCCACCGCGTGCAGAACGGGTACCGGCTGGCCCTCGGCGACTCGGCGTCGATGATCGCGCCGATCGACGCCGGGCTGCGGACGTTCGCCCCGCAGATCTACCGCGGCGTGATCGACGAGGGGTTCACCGTCGGGCTGCACTGAACCCGCCGGGCAACTCGACCGACCCTCTACTCTGAGTAACCTCAGTTTTCACCATTTCCGGTGATGGTCTCCCCTCTGACTACGCAGGGGAGTTACCCTCAGTCGTTCGTGCGGTGTCACTTCTCTCCCTGGCAAGAGGTGAAGCCCGTGGGCGGCGGCAACTTGAGCACCGATCAGCGCCTTCTCGACGTGGTGTTGTCGCTCGCTGACAGCCGCTCGTTGCCCGACCTCCTTCACCTGGTCGTGGAGTCCGCCTGCAACCTGGTCGACGCCCCTTACGGCGCACTGGCGGTCGTGAACGGCCACCGGGAGCTCGTCGAGTGGTCAGGGCAGCACCCCGGCCACATCACCGCGGGGGACCCGCGCTCGATCGACGACACGCACTTCATCGGGGCGGCGATCCAGGTCGGCGGGGAGGACTTCGGCAACCTCCACCTCGCGGGCAAACCGGTGTTCGGCGACGACGACCGGGAGCGGGTGGCCACTTTGGCGGCAGCCGCCGGGGTGGCGATCGAGAAGCAGCGCGACCACGACCGGCTGCGCAAGCGGGAGACGTGGCTGACGGCGGCGGCCGAGGTCACCACCGCCCTGCTCACCGGCACGACCGGGCGCGACGCGCTCTACCTCGTCGCGCAACGGGCGCGGGTCGCGGCGAACGCGAACTTCAGCGCGCTGGTGCTGCCGGACCACGCCGGTGAGCTGGTCATCGAGGTCACCGACGGCGGGACCTACGACGCGGAGGGCATGCGGGTGCCGCGCGACGGCACGGTCAGCTACCGGGTCTACGAGACCGGGCGGGCGGAGTGCCACGAGGCCGGGCAGGTCGACCTGGTGCCGGGGCCGCTGGTGGTCGTGCCGATGTCGGCGGGGGAGCGGACGCTCGGCGTGCTCATCGTGGCGCGCACCCGCAGCCAGCCGCCGTTCGAGGACCTGGAGCTGGTGCAGGCGTTCGCCGCGCAGGCGGCGCTGGTGCTGGAGTTCACCGAGGCGCAGGGGGACACCGAGCGGATCGCGGTGCTGGAGGACCGCGACCGGATCGCCAGGGACCTGCACGACCTGGTCATCCAGCGGCTGTTCGGGCTGGGGCTCGGGTTGCAGGGGCTGACCGGGATGGCCGCGAAGCCGCAGCTCACCGAGCGGATCACCGGCTTGGTGGAGGAGGTCGACCACACGATCCGCGAGATCCGCAGGACCATCTTCTCGTTGCAGGAGCCGCTGACCAGCTCCACGAGCCTGCGCGGGCAGCTGCTGCGGGCGGTGCACGACTCGGCGCAGCTGCTGGGGTTCGAGCCGGACGTGTCGCTGGAGGGGCCCCTCGACTCGGTGGTGCCCGACGAGCTGCGACCGGACCTCGTGGCCACGTTGAGGGAAGCGCTCACCAACGTCGCACGGCACGCACGGGCGACCCGCGTGAAGGTCGCGATCGGCGTCGACCGGGAGCTGACCGGACTGGAGCTGACCGTCCAGGACGACGGTCGCGGCTTGCCGTCGGCTGACGATCCGGGCGGGGAGGCCCAGCACGCCGGAGGACTGGCGAACATGGCGGCACGGGCGCGGCGGCACCACGGGAACTGCGCGGTGGACTCCGTTCCCGGTGCCGGTGTGCGGATCACCTGGTCCGTCCCGTTGGTGCTGCAGGAGGCGAGATGGCGATAGCGGTGCTGCTGGTGGACGACCACGAGATCGTGCGGCGGGGGCTCGTGCAGCTCCTGGCGCAGGCCGACGACATAGCCGTGGTCGGCCAGGCCGACAGCGCCACCTCCGCGATCACGCAGGCGCCGCGGTTGCGCCCCGACGTCGCCATCATCGACGTGCGGCTGCCCGACGGTGACGGCGTGACGGTGTGCCGGGAGATCAGGAGCCTGGTGCAGCCACCGCCGGCCTGTCTGATGCTCACGTCCTACTCGGACGACGAGGCGCTGTTCGGCGCGATCATGGCCGGTGCGTCCGGGTACATGCTGAAGGAGGTGTCCGGGAACGACCTCGTGGCCGCGGTGCGCACCCTCGCCTCCGGTGGCAGCCTGCTGCACGCCGGCGTCACGGCCACTGTGCTGCAACGGCTGCGCGGCGGCCCGGAGGAGGACCCGCGCTACGCCGCGCTGAGCCCGCAGGAGAAGCGGATCCTCGACCTGATCGCCGAGGGCATGACGAACCGGCAGATCGCGAACCGCCTGTTCCTGGCCGAGAAGACCGTGAAGAACTACGTGTCGAGCCTGCTGCACAAGCTCGGCTTCGACCGCAGGACCGAGGCGGGCGTCTACGCGGCGCGGCGCAGACGCCTCCACCCCGGCGCGTTCTGACCGGGTTACCGGGGTCGCCGCCCGCGACTGGTTCGACGGGCGGCGAACAGGTTGGTGGTAGTTGGCGACGGTTTGATCAAAGGTTGGTGGTACTTGCAGACGCCATCAGGAGATGCGGGTCACCAGCCGAGAGCGGTGGCCAGCTGACGTGCCTTCGTGAGCGGGTTCTGCACGGTCTCGCCGGGAGCGGGCAGCGGAACGCCGGGGCACGTCAGGTCCTTCGCGGGCGTGACACCGTCGACGAGGTAGCGCTCGACGACGTCGTTGACGCACGCGTTGCCGAAGCCGTAGATGCCGTGGTCACCCTCGTCCTCCACGGTGAGCATCACCGAGTTCCGGAAACCCCGGTGCGCGCGCTGGGCGCCTTCGAGCGGCGTCGCGGGGTCGCGGACCGACTGCACCATCAACGTCGGCACGACGCCCTTGCCCGTGGGCTGCTTCAGGGTGACGTTCGGGCGGTCCCAGAACGCGCACGGCCCGGCGAGCTGGTAGTAGCCGAAGAACGGCCACCGGGCGCCGTCGCGCACGGCGTCGCGCTCCAGGTGCGCGCGCCCGCCGCGGAACGGCGTGTCGTTGCACAGGACCGAGAACAGCGTGCCGATCGAGGCGTCCGGGTAGGTGGCCTGCGCGCTCATCCGCCGCGGTGCCGCACCGGCCAGCTCGGCGATCTTGGTCGCGGTGCCGTCGAACGCGCCCTTCTGGTAGAGCCCGGCGCGCGTCACGAAGTCGAGCAGCACACCGTTGTAGACGCCCTCGGGCAACGTCACCGGCTGCTCGTTGAGCTTCCTGCGGGTGCGTTCGTAGGTCTGCCACACCTCGTCGGCGGTCTTGCCGAGGTGGTAGACGCTGTCGTACTTCGCCACCCACGGCAGGAAGTCGACGCGCAGCCGCCGTTCGAAGCCCATGCCCCAGTCGCCGAACACCGCCTGCCACGGCGCGGTGAACTCGGCGTTGGAGTCGAGCACGACCTTGTCGAGCGTCTTCGGGAAGTACGTGGCGTAGTAGGCGCCCAGCCAGCTGCCGCCGGAGTAGCCGAGCCAGCTGACCTTCTTCCTGCCCAGGAGCTGGCGCAGGAGGTCGAGGTCCTTCACGGTCTGGTCGGTGGTGATGTAGCGGCCCAGCTCACCGGACTTGGTCTGGCAGAACTTCGCCTGCAACGCCATGCCGTCGTAGAGCAGGTCGAGGTTCGCCCTGCTGCGGTCGCGCGGGTCGGTCGAGGGGAGCGTGAAGTAGTCGCCGCACGTGACGTTGCTGCTCGCCCCCGTGCCGCGCACGTCGATGCCGATGATCTCGGCGTTGTCCGCCAGCTTCTGCCGTTCGGCGAACAGCAGCGGCATCGTGCGCCCCTCGCCGCCCGGCCCGCCGGGGTTGGTGAAGACGGTCGACTTCGCCTTGCCGTCCTTCGGCGTGAGCCGGCTGACGGCGATCGTGACGGTCTTGCCGTTGTTCGGGTGGTTCCAGTCCATCGGCGCGGTGAACGTGCCGCATTCCAGCCGTTCGGCACCGGGCGGCGCTCCCGGCGGGACCTCGCTGAAGCAGGCGCGCCAGGCGATGGTCTGCGCGGGCGCGGCCGAAGCCTGTGGTGCGACGAGAAGTGATGTTGCCGTGGCGACGGCCAGTGCGGCCGCTAACTGCTTTCGGCGCATCGGTGGTTCCCCCTTCGGTTGTGCCCCAAGCCCACCGCCTTCCGGCGCGCGGGACAACGGCTGAAGGGTGATCCCCCGGTACACCTCTGGTCTTAGCCCAACCCGGCCATGCGGCCATGACGGTTGTCATTTTTCCCTGGCAGGTCTCGGGGTCGTGACATGGCGCAGGGCCGCTCCCACCGCGGTGGAACGGCCCTGCGCCAGACTTGCGGGAAGCTCAGCACTTCTCCCTGTAGAAGTACTTCGAGTTCGCCGAGGCGTCGTCCTTCGTGATCGCCACCAGGTCGGTCTCGATGTCGCGCTCGTTCTGCTTGCCCTCGATCGCCGCCAGCGCCTGCTCGACGCCCTGCTTGCCGATCGTGGCCGGGTCCTGTGCGATCAGCGCCTGCACGGTGCCCGCCTGGAGGTCCTGCACCTGCTTCGGTGAGGCGTCGAACCCGACCAGGTTGACCGCGCCCGTCTTGCCCGCGTTGCGCAGGCCCGTCGCCGCGCCCTCGCCGGTGTTGAGGTTCGTGGCGAACACGCCGATCAGGTCCGGGTTCGCGGCCAGGGTCGCGGTGACCTTCGAGGCGGCGGTGGCCGGCTCGTTGTCGGTGTACTGCTGGCCGATGTAGCGGAGGTTCGGGTAGGCCTTGACCGCCTCCTCGAAGCCCTTGGCGCGGGCGTCCGTGGTCGAGGTGCCGGCCTTGGTGTTGAGCACCAGGACCGAGCCGGACTTCCCGGCGGCCAGCTTGTTCAGGGTCTCCGCGGCGAGCTTGCCGCCCTGCTCGTTGTTCGAGGAGATGGAGGACGCGGCGATCGAGGTGTCCTGGAGCTTGGTGTCGACCTCGACGACCTTGATGCCCGCGTCCTTGAGCTGCTTCATCGGGCCCGCCATGGCCCTGTCGTCGGTCGGCGCGATCAGGACGGCGGCGGGCTTGGAGGCGAGGACACCGGTGACGATCGGGGTCTGCTGGGCCGCGTCGAACTTGGCGGGCGCCTGCGTGTCGAACTCGTAGCCCGCGGCCTTGGCGGCCTCCTCGAACCCGCACCGCATCGAGATGTAGAACGGCTCTGCGGTGATGCCGGGGATCAGCACGAGCTTCTTGTTCGCGGCGGTGCCGCCCGTGTTCGAGTCGCCGATCTGGCCACCTCCACCGCACGCGGCGAGCAGGAACGCGGCCGAGACGGCCACTGCGGAGCGGATCTTCATTGGTCCAGCACCCCTTCTCAACGTTGGTTGCGCGCCCGCCGCCGCGTCTGGTCCAGCCACACGGCGGCCACCAGCACGACCGCGACCGCGATCGGCTGCCAGAACTCCCTGACCCCGATGATCACGAGGCCCTTCTCCAGCACCGCCGGGATGAACACGCCGAAGACCGTGCCCACCACCGAACCCGTCCCGCCGAAGATGCTCGTGCCGCCCAGCACGACGGCGGCGATCGCGTTGAGGTTGTCCGTCTCGTGGCCGGTGACGACCGCGACGCGGAAGAACGCGTTGCCCAGGAACCCCGCGAGGCCCGCGAGCGTGCCGGCCAGCAGGTAGACCTTCGTCAGGTGGCCGCGCACCGAGATGCCGACGCGCCGCGCCGCCTCCTCGTTCGACCCGACGGCGTAGGTGTAGCGGCCGAACCGGGTGGTGGACAACAGGAGCGCGCCCAGCGCGGTGACGACGGCGGCCACGATCACGATGTTCGGGATGCCCAGGTACGTGCCGGAACCGAACGTGCGGCTCAGCCTGTCCGGGACACCGGCGACGTTGGAACCGTTGTTCAGCAACAGGGCCGCGCCCTGCGCCGCGCCGAACGAGCCCAGGGTGACGATCAGCGGCGGGATCTTCGCCCGCGAGATCAGCAGGCCGTTCAGCAGGCCCCAGACCGCGCCGCTGACGAGTGCGACCAGCAACCCGAGCCCGATCACGCCCCAGCCCGCGTTCGTCGCGTCACCGCCGGACAGGGCGTTCATCGCCAGCGCGGACGTGACCGAGGCGAACACCAGCACCGACCCCACGGACAGGTCGATGCCGGACGTGATGATCACGAACGTCATGCCGACCGACAGCACCAGCAGCACGGCGGTCTCCGCGAGCAGGAACTGCAACGTCGTCACCTGGAACACGGCGTCCGGCCGGATCGCGCCGAACACTGCGACCAGCACCAGCAGCACCAGGCCGATCCACAGCGTGTTCGCACCGGCGAGCCGCTTCAGCAACGGCGTGCGCCGGTCGTCCGATGAGGCTGACAACGTTGTCTTCTCCTCGGTCATCAGGCCGCGTCCTCCTGGGTCAGCGCACCCGTCATCGCGCCGACGAGCTCCTCGACACTGGTCTCGGACGCCGTGAAGCGCGCCACCCGGCGACCGAGGCGCAGCACCTCGACCCGGTCGGACACCGACAGCACCTCGGGCATGTTGTGGCTGATCAGCACCACCGCGACGCCCTCGTCGCGGACCCGCTTGATCACGTCGAGCACGCGTTCGCGCTGCACCACGCCGAGTGCCGCGGTCGGCTCGTCCATGAACACGAGCTTCGACGCCCACGCCACCGACCGCGCGACCGCCACGGACTGCCGCTGACCACCGGACAGCGCCGCGATCGGCACGTCGATGCTCTGCAGCGCCGCGCCGAAGCGGGTGAAGTGCTCGGTGGCCTGCCTGCGCATCGCCTTCTTGTCGAGCACGCCGAGGAACCCGAGCAGACCCGGCTTGAGGATCTCCCTGCCCAGGAACATGTTCGCGGCCGGGTCGAGGTCCGGCGCGACCGCGAGGTCCTGGAACACCGTCTCGATGCCGCGGTCGCGGGCGTCGTTGGGGGAGCCCAGCACGAGCGGCTCCCCCTCGAACAGCAGCGTTCCGCCGGTCGGCTGCTCCACCCCGGACAGGCACTTCACCAGGGTGGACTTGCCGGCGCCGTTGTCGCCGATCAGCGACACGACCTCGCCCGCGCAGGCGGTGAACGACGCACCGCGGAGTGCTTCCACGGTGCCGTAGCTCTTCGTGAGATCACGCGCCTCCAGCAGCGGCCGGCTCATCGCGATGCGCCCTCCAGGGTGGACAGGACGGGTGGACGGCAGCGGACCGCCACCAGGTCACCGGTCAGCCCCAGCTCACCGGCCGCGTGCGGCACGACGACGGTGCTGCCCTTGTGCACGTCCAGCGCGCCGAGCCGGCCGGAGCCCTCCAGCACGACGAGCACGGCGAACGACGGCTCCAGGGTGGAGGAGCCCTCCACGTGCAGGCGGTCGGCCTGGAAGAACGGGTCGGCGGCGCGGCCCAGCAGGTCCACCGACGGCGCCCACTTCTCCGACGTCTGGTGTACGAGCTCCGCCAGCGAGGAGCCCCAGCCCTGCCGGTCGACGCAGTCCAGCGCCAGGTCGTAGCCGAGCCCGAGGTGGCCGGCGTCGGCGTCGGCGAGGAACCCCTGCCACTCCAGCGTCACCGAGAAGTCGGTCGGCTGCTGCAGCTCGACGATGAACACGCCCTCGCCGATCGCGTGCGGCACACCGGCGGGCACGAACACCGTGTCACCGGGCCGCACGCACACCGGGTTGAGCGCGTCGAGCATCGCCGTCGTGTTCTGCGTGGCGACCCAGCCGGCGACGACGTCGGCGGGCACCTCGTCCTTGAATCCGATGTAGACGGTCGGGCTCGCGCCGGTCGTGCCGATCACGATCCACGCCTCCGTCTTGCCGTGCCGGCAGTTCAGGTGCGTGGCGGCGAAGGCGTTGGAGGGGTGGCAGTGCACCGGCAGCCGCTGCCCGGCGTCGAGCAGCTTCACGAGCAGCGCCGTGTCCGCGCCGAACTCGGCCACGTGGTCGGCGCCGAGCCACCCCGTCGGGTCCGCGGCGACGGCGTCCCGCAGCAGGACGCCGTCCGGCAACGTCGTCAGCCCCGCGTCGCTGCGGCCGAAGAGCGTCGTCGTCGACGCCACCCAGTCCTCCGGCCCGAAGTCGGCGGCGGCGCCACCCCGCAACGCGGCGATCGCCTCACCGCCGCGGTAGAACTGCTTCGGCTGGTTCGCCGGCAGGTTGACCGGCTGGTGGAGCAAGCCAGAACTCACGCGTGGACCTCCCCGGATCCTCGTGGCACCAAGCGCACCGGCAGCACGACGCGGCGCGGTGGTGAGTTGTCGCCGTCCAGTCGGGCGAACAACAAATCGGTGGCCGCCTTGCCGAGCGCGCTCGCGTCGTGCGCGATCACGGTCACCGGCGGCGACAGCAGGTCGGCGAGCTCGAAGTCGTCGAAGCCCACCAGGGCGGGCTTGTCCGCGACCCCGGCGAGCGCGCGCAGGACGGAGACGGTGATGCGGTTGTTGCCCGCCACGACCGCCGTCGCCGGCTCCCGCATGGTCCGCAACCGCTGCAACGCCGTCACGACGCTGGCCTCGTCGTGCGGTCCCATCGCCACGAGCTCCTCGTGGTACCCGATCCCGGCCCGCACGCAGCCCTCGCGGTACCCGCGCAGCCGCTCGTTGGCGGTGAAGATGTCCGGCGCGTCCCCGAGGAACGCGATCCGCCGGTGCCCGTGCGAGGCCAGGTGCATCACCGCCTCGACGGTCCCGCCGATGTTGTCGACCAGCACGGTGTCCGCCACGACGTCCCCGGCCGGCCGGTCCAGGAACACCACCGGCGTCCCCGCGCGCATCTCCGGCACCAGGTAGCTGTGCTGCAGGCCCGCGGGCACGATGAGCAGCCCGTCGACCCTGCGGCTGCAGAACTCCAGCGCGAGCTCGCGCTCCCGGCCGGGGTCCTCGTCGGACGATCCGGAGATCACCTGTCTGCCCCGCAGCCGCGCGATCTCCTCGACAGCGCGGGTCACCCCGGAGTAGAACGGGTTGCCGACGTCCTCCAGCACCAGCCCGATCGTGCCGGTGGACGACCCCCTGCGCAGGTTGCGCGCGCTGAGGTTCCGCCGGAACCCGAGCTGGTCGATGGCCGCCAGCACGCGCTCCGCGGTGGACGGGTGCACACCCGGCTCGTCGTTGACCACGCGCGAGACGGTCTTGATGCTCACGCCCGCCAGCCGTGCGACGTCATTCATCGTCGCGCGGCGGACCTTGCGCTGGCCGGCAGCCTGGCCGCTGGGGGACAACGTTGTCATAGTGGCCGTATCTCACCCCGGCTCCACGCCCTTGTCAACCGTTCGGCACCGGTCAAGCGGGGTCGGGTGGCGGGCAGTCGCCAGCGGTGTCCACTGTGGAGGATCAACCGCGTTCCGCCGGTGCTCGCGGAACCACTCCTCCGCACCACTGCCCGCGCCCGGAATCCCGTCTAGGGTGGGCCTCGTGGACGCACTGGACCCCATCGAGTCGGTCAACACCTTCATCGGCACGAAGGACGAGGGCAACACCTTCCCGGGCGCCTCCATGCCGTTCGGCAAGGCCCACTCCAGCCCGATCGGCTCGCACTACGCCGGCTACCGCTACGACGACCAGGTCATCCGCGGCTTCGGCCACTTCTTCCTCTCCGGCGCCGGCTGCTGGGAGCAGGGCGGGCTGGTCTCGATCCTGCCGATCTCGGGCCCGTTGCCGGCGAGCTTCGACCACCGGCGCTACGGCGCGAAGTACACCCACGACGGCGAGATCGGGAAGCCCGGCTACTACAAGGTCAGGCTGGACCGGGACATCACCGTCGAGTGCACCGCCACCACGCGCGTCGGCGTCGAGCGGTTCACGTGGCCGGGTGGCGTGGGCGGCACGGTGCTCGTCAACGTCGGCCAGGCCAACGACAAGGAACCCGTCTCGGCCAGCAGCGTGGTGGTCCTGGACGACCGCACCATCGCCGGAACCGTGGAGACGCAGGCGTTCTGCGGCGGCCGGCCGTACGTCTCCCACTTCACCACCCGGTTCGACCGGCCGTTCCGGGAGTTCGGCACCTGGGGTCCGAACGGGGCGAAGCCGGGGCAGCGCGAGTCGCGGGGCGGTGCCGGGCTGCGGGGCGCGTGGGTCACCTTCGAGCCCGGGCCGGTCACGGCGAAGACCGCACTGTCGCAAGTGGACGCCGACGGGGCGACCGGGAACCTCGGCGAGGCCGGGGAGAAGAGCTTCGACGAGCTCCGCAACGAGGCGCAGCAGGCGTGGCGCGACGAATTGGCGTGCATCGAGGTCGAGACGGACGACTGGGACGAGCGCGCGGTCTTCTACACCGCGCTGTACCACGTGTTGTTGCAGCCGCTGACCGGCAGCGACCTCGACGGCCGGTACCGCGGGTTCGACGGGCAGGTCCACCGCGCCGACGGCTGGACCTACTACGAGTACTTCAGCCTGTGGGACACCTATCGCGCGCACAACCAGCTGCTGGCGCTGCTGAGGACCAAGCGCAGCAAGGACATCGCCCGCAGCGTGCTCGCCGTCCACGAGCAGGGCGGGTGGCTGCCGCGGTGGGCGTTCGCCAACCAGGAGACCAACTGCATGACCGGCGACCCGGTCACGCCGTTCCTGGTCGACCTGTGGCGGTTCGGGCACCTGGAGGGCTTCGAGGAGCAGGCGTACCGGGCACTGCTGCAGAACGCCGACGGCGTGCCGCCGGAGAGCTCCCGGTTCCAGGGCCGGTCGGGCAACCCGAGCTACCTCGCGAACGGGTTCGTCCAGTACGACAAGCACTTCCCGAAGAAGGGGCAGGACACCGACCCGCACCACGGCGCGTCCGCCACGCTGGAGTACGCGCTCGCCGACGCCACGCTCGCGGTCATGGCCGAGGCGCTGGGGCACCGGGAGGACGCGGAACGGCTGCGGCAGCGAGGCCTCAACCACCGCGCCCTGTGGGACCGGGGCGTGAGCGACCGCGGCTTCACCGGGTTCCCGCGCCCGAAGCTGCGGGACGGCTCCTGGCTCGACCCGTACACGCCGCAGGGCTCGGAGGGGTTCCACGAGGGCACGGCCTGGCAGTACCAGTGGTTGTGCCGGCACGACATCCCCGGCCTGCTCACCGCAGTCGGCGGCGCGGCGGCGGCCGAGGCGCGGCTCGACGACTTCTTCGCCTACCCGGACCTGCTGACCGACCCGAGGCGCACGGTGCGGGAGAAGTGGGTCGTCGGGCCCTACGACTACTACAACCAGTTCCGGTACAACCCGAACAACGAACCCGACCTGCACGCGCCGTGGATGTACGCGCTGATCGGCAAGCCGGAGAAGACCTCGGTCGTCGTCAGGGCCGCGCAGACGCTGTTCGTCAACGGCCCGGCCGGAGTCACCGGCAACGACGACCTCGGCACGATGTCGGCCTGGTACGTGTTCAGCGCGCTCGGCATGTACCCGGCGGTGCCCGGCACCGGCGAGTTCGTGCCGCACGCGCCGAAGTTCACCAGGGCCGTGGTGCACCTGGAGAACGGCAGGGACGTCGTGATCAGGGCCGAGGGCGCCGACCTCGCGAAGACGCAGGTGGTGCGGCGGGTCCGGGGCGGGTGGCTCGCCAGGACCAGGGACCGGATCGAGGTCGCCGAGCTGCGGTCTGGCGCCGTGCTGGACGTCGAACTGGGCACACTTCCCAATTGAGACACCGAATCGGCCGTAAACTCACGCGATGGGCACCTGTGCGACGTGCGGCACGCACTTCGCGCCCCGGCCGTCGAGGGCGCGGTACTGCTCGAACGCGTGCCGTCAGCGGGCCTACCGGCGGCGCACCGCGGGTACGTCCACTGTGGTCACCGAGGTGCCCGCCCACGCCGACGCGTTCGTCGGGCGCACCGTCGAGCTCGCCGAGCTGCAGGTGTTGCTGCGCAAGCACAGGATGCTCACGCTCGTGGGTGCGGCCGGTGTCGGCAAGACGCGGCTCGCGGCGGAGCTCGCCGGCCGGCTGAAGCGGGTGGAGGTGCGCACGGTCGAGCTGGGCCGGGTCGGCGCGGCCGACCAGGTGGTGCCGGCGTTCGCCCACGCCGTCGGGGTCCACCGGCACGCGGGGGCCGGGTTGCACGGCACCCTGCTCGCGGAGCTGGCCGGACGCAGGGTGGTGCTGCTGGTCGACAACTGCGAGCACCTCGTCGAGGAGTGCTGTGCCGTCGTGGACGCGCTGCTGGCGCGCTGTCCCGGGGTGCAGGTGCTGGCCACGAGCCGGGAGGCGTTGCGCGCCTTCGGGGAGGCGGTCTACCCGGTGCGGGGCATGGCGGCCGACGCCGTCCGGTTGTTCACCGACCGGGCCGGGATCAGCGCCACGCCGGAGCACGAGGCCGAGATCGCCGCCGTGTGCGCGCGGCTGGACGGCGTCCCGCTCGCGGTGGAGCTGGCAGCGAAGCTCATCCGGTCGGTGCCGCTGTGCGAGCTGGCCGACCGGCTCGACGAACGGCTCGACCTGCTCGCCGACGCGGACGGGCAGAGCAGGCACCGCAGCCTGCGCGCCGCCATCGCGTGGAGCCACGACCTGCTGACCGGGCAGGAGGAGGCGCTGTTCCGCAGGCTCGCGCTGCTGCCAGGCGGGTTCGGGCTGGGCATCGCCGAGGTCGTGCACGGCGGGCCGGTGGTCGAGCCGCTCGCCGCGTTGCAGGCGAAGTCGTTGGTGGTGCGGGAGAACGACGGCCGCTTCCGGATGCTGGAGTCGGTGCGCCTCTACGCGGAGGAACAGCTGCGCAGCCGCGACGAGTACGCCGAGACCGCGCGCCGGATCGTCGACTGGTTGTGCGGGATGGGCGAATCCGGTGTCACGTCGTCGGTCCTCACGCCCGAGCAGGTCGAGGTGCAGCACCAGGAGTACGACAACGTGGCGTACGCGTTCGCCCGTCTGGTGCAGCCGTGGGACGAACGCCGGCTGATGCTCGCCACGATCCTGCTGCGGGTCTGCTCGGACCGCGGTTGCTTCGCCGAAGCGGGCACCGTGCTGATGCAGGTGCTGGACCGAACGGCGGCCGATGCGCGCTACCGCGTCCTCGCGCTGGAGTACGCGTCACTGCTGGCGAGCCACGAGGGACGGCACGACGACGCGGTGCGGTACGCGCTGGAGGCGGTCGAGACCGCAGAGGCGGGTGGCCAGCAGCTCGTCGTGTGCCGCCTCTACCGCACGGTCGCGGGCGCTTACGACGGCATGGCCGACCTGCCGAACACGGCGCGGGCCCTGCGCCGGTCGATCGAGTGGGGTGTGCGCAACGGCGACGACGTGAGCGTCGCCGTGTCGAGCCGGAACCTCGGCCGGGTGCGGCTGGAGCTGGGCGACGTCGACGGCGCCGACGAGCTGGTGTCCGCGGCCCTGCCCGTGCTGGCGGACCTGGGGCGCCCCGACATCGCGGCCACCGCCCTGCACACCTCCGGCTGCGTCGCGCTGGAACGCGGCGACCTGGGCAGGGCGGGCGCGCGGTTCGCCGAGAGCACGCGGATGTCGGCGGCGGCGCCGCGGGCGGTGCTGGAGGCGGTCGAGGGCTGCGCCCTGGTCGCCGTGCTGTCCGGGCGGCACGAGCTCGGGGTGCGGTTGCTGGCCGCCTGCCGGCAGATGCGCGCGGTGTGGGACGTCCCGCCGGGACCGTGGTGGCGGCGGAAGATCGCCGCCGTTCGCGACGTCGCACGGGAAGCCTTGCCCCGCGCGGCTTTCAGCCGGGCCGAGCGGGCCGGTCGCGCGATGGACCTCCGCTACGCCGTGGAGACCGCGCTGGACGAGGCGGCCGCGCGCGACGCGGTGCTGAGCGACCGGCAGCGGATGGTCGCCGACCTGGTGGCGCAGGGCCTCACGAACGCGCAGATCGCGGCCAGCCTGGGGATCTCGCACCGCACCGTCGAGTCGCACGTGCACAACGTGAAGACCGTGCTCGACCTGTCGACCCGCGCGCAGCTCGCGGCCTGGGTGCAGTCCAACTGAGACGTAACGCAGCGGCCCATCCGGATGACTTCCCGCCGCCCGCAGGTCATTGTGATGACAACCAACGGAGGGGACGACGTGGAACCGTTCCGCCTGCTGCACCCCGACCTCGTGCCGCGGCACCGCGAGTCGGTGCGGCACGCGGCGTCCGTGCTCGCCCGGATGGGGCTGGACGACACGGTGCTCTCCGCCTCGCCCGTGCACCAGCGGCTGGCCCGCGTGGTGCTGGCGAGCAGCGACGTCATCGGGTGGGAGCCCGGCCCGTGCGACGGCCACCTCGCCGACGACCGGCGGCTGGGCATCACCAGGGCCGGCGGCGACAGCGGCGCCGTGTTCCTGTCCGGCGTCCTCACCGCCTACCTCGACGTCCTCGGCAACGCCACCCGCATGGGCACCTCGCTGGGCGGGGACGCCTGGCGCACCCTGGTGTGGGCGCCCACCGCCCTCTTCGACCACGTCCTGCGCCGGCCCCAGGTCGGCATGACCGTCGTGATGCCCGGCACCGGTTCCGAGGACCTGTCGCACCAGCGCGTCCTGGCCGGCCAGCGCCTGCACCTCGCGCTGATGCAGGTCGTCCGGTTCGCCGTCGGCGGGGTCGTGCGCCCCGGTGGTGACGGCCCGCTCGTCGAGGACTGCGTGACCCTCGCGACCGCGTGCCTGCGGGCGGCGACCGTCGCGCTCGCGTTCGCCGGGGACGTCATGGGCGGTCCGGTGCCGCGGCTCGCCGAGACCGCGGAGCACCGCCTCGCGTGGCAGGCGCTGGGCGAGGTCCGCACGGCCGTGCCGCGGGCGCGGTTCGAGCAGTTCGCCGCCGCGCTGCGCAGGTCGGCCGACGTCCACACCGAACGCCCGCTGCTGGTCGCGGGCGGCTGACGGCTTTCGTCTCGACTTCGCGACGACTTTGGTCGATCCGCGGCGTGCGGGACCTGCCGCTGACCTACCGTCGCGCCATGACGCAGGAACGGTCGGCGGTCGTGGTGCGGGACGTCCGCAAGAGCTACGGCGAGCTGAAAGCGGTGGACGGGGTCTCGTTCACCGTGGCCGAGGGCGAGTTCTTCGGCATTCTGGGGCCCAACGGCGCCGGTAAGACGACGACGCTGGAAATCGTCGAAGGCCTGCGCGAGCCCGACAGCGGTGAGGTGTCGCTGCTCGGCGAGAGCCCGTGGCCGCGCAACACGAAGTTGTTGCCGCGCATCGGTGTGCAGCTGCAGGCGTCGTCGTTCTTCGAGAAGCTGACGGCGAAGGAGCAGTTGCAGACGTTCGGCTCGCTCTACGGCGTGAGCCCCGGCACCGCCGCGGACATGCTGGAGCTCGTCGGCCTCGCCGACAAGGCGAACGAGCAGGAGAACAAGCTCTCCGGTGGGCAGCGGCAACGGCTCTCCATCGCGTGCGCGCTCGTGCACGACCCGGACATCGTGTTCCTGGACGAGCCCACGGCCGCGCTCGACCCGCAGGCCCGGCGCAACCTCTGGGACGTGCTGCGGGCCATCCGGGAGCGCGGCAAGACCATCGTCTACACCACGCACTACCTCGACGAGGCCGAGATCCTCTGCGACCGCGTCGCCATCATGGACAGGGGCAGGGTGCTCGCTCTCGACCCGCCGGCGGTGCTCGTGCGCGGCCTGGACGCACCGACCCACGTGACGCTGCAGAAGGGCCTGCTGTCCGTCGTGGACGCCACCGCGCTCGACGGTGTCGAGGAGGCGCACGAGGACGAGGTCTCGCTGACGATCTCCACCCGCCGCCCCGCGCCGGTGCTGTCCGCGCTCGCCGACCGCGGTGCGCTCGACGGCCTCCAGGTCCGCACGGCCACCCTCGAAGACGTCTTCCTCGACCTGACCGGGCGGGAGTACCGCGCATGACCGCGTTCAGAACGCTTTCGCTCGCGATGTTCAAGGGGTTCGTCCGGGACAGGGTGACGCTGTTCTTCACCTTCCTGTTCCCGCTGATGTTCCTGGTGATCTTCGGTCTGCTCCTGCGGGACGTGGGCACGGACAAGACGAAGATCGCGGTGGTCGGCGACGGCCCGGTGGTCAGCTCGCTCAGGGACAGCGGTGTGCTGGAGCTGGAGGCGTTCGACGACGAGAACGCCGCCTTGCAGAAGGTGAAGGACGGCGACCTGCCGGCCGCGCTGATCGTGCGCGGCCAGACGCTCGACGTCCGCTACGCGCAGAGCGACCAGGTCCAGTCGGCGACCGTCCTCGGGATCGTGAACGGGTTCGTGGACAAGACCAACCTCGCCGCCACGGGCCAGCCGCCGCGGTTCACCTTCGCCGCCGAGAAGGTCGAGGACGCCTCGCTCAAGCCGATCCAGTACCTGACGCCGGGCATCCTGTCGTGGGGCGTGGCGGTGTCGGCGGTGTTCGGCTCCGCGCTGACGCTGGTGTCGTGGCGGCGCAAGCAGGTGCTGCGGCGGATCAGGCTCGCGCCGGTGTCCACGACCGCGGTGCTGTCGTCGCGGGTGCTCGTCAGCGCGGGCGTCGCGCTGGTGCAGGGCGCGATCTTCGTCGGCATCGCGATGCTGCCGGTGTTCGGGCTGCGGCTCTCGGGGCACTGGTGGCTGGCGATTCCGTTGCTGCTGCTGGGGACGGTCGCGTTCTTCGCGCTCGGCATGCTCGTCGGCGCGTTCGCGAAGACCGAGGAGTCCGCGTCGGCCGCGGCGAACATCGTGGTGCTGCCGATGGCGTTCCTGTCCGGCACGTTCTTCCCGGTCGACCAGGCGCCGGGGTGGCTGCAGGCGGTGTCGAAGGTGTTCCCGTTGCGGCACATGAACGACGGCATGCTCGACGTGCTGGTGCGCGGCAAGGGGGTCGAGGCGCTGGTGGTGCCGGCCGCTGTCCTCACCGGGTTCGCGCTCGTGGTCGGGTTCCTCGCCTCCCGCGTCTTCAAATGGGAGGAATAGGACATAAATAGACAACCCCGGTGGCGTTGTGCTCCCCATCACGGTTCATGATGGGGAGCCATGACGTTCTCCAGCGCGGCCGGACGGTTCCGCATCCTCGCCCTCGCCGAGGCGATCTCCTGGGCGGGGCTGCTGCTCGGGATGTTCTTCAAGTACGTCGTGGTGCAGAACGAGATCGGCGTCAAGGTCTTCGGCCCGATCCACGGCTTCGTCTTCGTCGCCTTCATCCTCGTCACGCTCATGGCGAAGGAGCCGCTGCGGTGGGACGCCCGCACGCTGCTGCTGGGCCTGCTCTCCAGCATCCCGCCGTTCGGCACGGTGATCTTCGAGCGCTGGGCCGCGAAGACCGGCCGCCTCACCGAACGGGCAGCTCCCGAACAGCTCTGAGCTCGGCCTCCTGGTCGCCCTCGTGGTAGATCCGCTCGGACGCCTCGATGTTGTCCAGGAACTCCTGGTACTTCACCGCGTTGTGCAGCCGTGAGGCACGACGGGCGACGGCGAGCGCCTTCAGCGGCTCGCTGTCCGGGCGGTGCCGCAGCCAGGCCTCGCTCCACACCCGGCTGATCACGTCGCTCAGGTGCGGGGTGAACTCCGCAAGCCGGCACGCGTCGAGCGCCGGGTGGCCCCAGCACGCGTCGGACCAGTCGATCACGACGCCGCTGTTGCGCCAGTTGCCGGGGTGGAAGTCGCCGTGCACGAGGGTGTCCGGCAGCCCGAACGACGGCATCGGCACGACCGACGGCGGCAGCTGCGGCTCGCCGGCCAGCGCGTGCTGCACGGCGACCCAGCGCGGCACGACCCGCTCGACCAGCTCCGGCGTGAGGTCCCAGCAGTTGCCGCCCTCCGCCTGACTCAGCAGCACCCGGCCCGGCGCGGACGCGAGCACCGCCGGCACGAGCGTCGGGTCGTGCGCCGCGACCGTCTTGAGCACGGCGCCCTCGTCGCAGAAGAACGGCGGCACGGCCTTGAGCCACACCGGGCCGCCCGCGGTGGGCAGCCGGTGCACGCTCGACAGGTTCCACGTCCTGACCTGCACGGCAGGGCCGGTGCGGGTGACCGCGGTGTCGGCCCACGCCACCAGCTCCGCGGGACCGCCGAGCCGCGCCCACGGCAACCGGTGCTCGGCGTCGGGCTCCGGCTCCTCCGCGGGCCGCAGCTCCGTGCGGTCCGGCTCGCCGTGCGCCTCCACGTGGTAGGTGACCGTGCCGCCCCATGGCACCTGGCCGCCCTCGACCGACACCAGCCGCAGCACGCTCGTCTCGACACCCAGCAGCTCCCGCAGCACGGCGTTGACCGGCTCGACGTGGTTCCACTCCGGGGTCGGCACCGGCAGGACACCGGTGCGCCCGGCGAACCCGCTCGGGGTGCTGACGAGGGCGACGATCGAGCGGTCAGGGCGGTTTCGGATCACCCGCCCATGACGCCACAGCTCCGGTCGCGTGCCAACCGAATTAGTCCTCGAAGTCGCCGCTGGCCCTGCGCACCTTGGCGAGCAGGTCGGTGAGCTGCTCGGTCTGCCGGTCGGTGAGTCCCTTGAGCCCGAGGTTGACCCGCACGACCGCCTCGGTCGCCGCCTCCCGGCGCTGCAGACCGGCCTCGGTGATCTCCACCAGCGTCGTGCGGCGGTCGGTCGGGTGCGGCGTGCGGCGGACCAGGCCGTCGCTCTCCAGCCGGTCGACGATGTTCGTGACCGACGTCGGGTGCAGCTGCAGGCGCTCGCCCATGACCCGCATCGGCAGCGCGCCCTTGCGGGAGAAGAACAGCAGCACCAGCGCCTCGTAGCGGGCGAACGTGAGCCCGTGCGGCTTGAGGGCTGCGTCCACCGCGGACTGGATGATTTGCTGGACACGCATGACGCTCGTGACGGCGGCCATCGACGTGGCCGAACCGACGCGCTCGTCCCACAGTTCGGCCGCGCGGGCGATCGGATCGAACGGCAGCGGTGTCATGTGCACGGAAGCTACCAGTCAGTACACGCAGAGATCACCAGGGAGGCACGTGTGCTTGTCGCGTTCAGCGTTGCTCCGTCCGCATCGGACTCGTCGGGAAGTGTGGCCGCGGCCGTCGCCGAGGCCGTGCGGATCGTGCGGGAGTCGGGACTGCCCAACGAGACGAACTCGATGTTCACCTTGGTCGAGGGGGAGTGGGACGAGGTGATGGACGTCGTGAAGCGCGCGACGGAGGCGGTGCAGGCCGCGGCACCGCGGGTCTCGCTCGTGCTCAAGGCCGACATCCGGCCGGGCCACACCGGGCAGCTGAAGGCCAAGGTGCAGCGGATCGAGGACCACCTCGCCGACACCCCGTGACCCGTGTGGAGCAACGGTCCGCACGAACGGCCGAGGGCTCTACGCCGCACCGGTGAGCGGGTCCGTGCGGCGGCGTCCGCTGGGTTAGCGTGTCGGGCGTGGATGTGAGGCAGCTGTGGCTGCGGTTCGAGCCGTACCACGACGTCACCTACTTCACGCCCGAGTCCCGCGCTGCGACCGACGCGCTGGGCTGCAAGGGCGGCTGGATGGGCTACTTCGGCCTGCGCGCCGCACCGCTGGGCGCCGCCTCCCGCGAGCTGGTGACGGCCGTCTTCTACAACTTCGCCCCGCGCAAGGTCGCACGGGCGCTGCCCGACGCGTGGGAGGTCGCCTCGCCGGCGGAGTTCCTGCGGGCCCGGCTGGAGGGCGTCGACGGCGCCCTGCGGCGGTTGCTCGGCGCGGTGGACACCCCCGAGATCACCGAGCTGGCCGTGCTCGCGCGGGACGCCGCCGAGGCCGCTCCGATCGCGGGCCGCCCGCTGGCCGCGGCGAACCGCGCGCTGCCGTGGCCCGACGAGCCGCACCTGGCGCTGTGGCACGCGTGCACGATCTTGCGCGAGTCGCGTGGAGATGGGCATGTGGCTGCGCTCGTGGCCCACGGTGTGGGACCGTGCCAAGCGCTTGCGCTCTACGCGCGTGAGCATTCCCTCGATCCGGCGTACATGCGGGCGGCGAGGGGGTGGACGGAGGAAGAATGGGAAGCCGCCGACCTGCCCGGTGACCTCGCCGCGGTGGAACGGGCGACCGACGAGGCCGCCCGCGCGCCGTGGGAAGCGCTGGGAGGACAGCGGACCGAGCGGTTCGTCGACCTGATGACACCGCTTGCACTACGCATCGCTTCGGGCAACGAGGCGATGCGCGTCAACCCGATGGCCCTGGACCCGGTCCGGGAACTAGCCGTGCCAGGATGGAACACGTGACAAGGCCTGATCCTCGCAAGACCGCCGCACTGTCCGCCGCGCTCTCGGGCGCCGTCGACCTGGGTGCCCTGAAGGCGCGCGCCGACGCCGCCCGCCAGGCGGCCGCGTCGCCCGCTCCCGCCGCCGGTCCCGCCGGAGCTCCGAACGGGTCCGCGCCGTGGATCGTGGACGTCACAGAGGCGTCGTTCCAGGCGGTGGTCGAGCAGTCCCTGCAGGTGCCCGTCGTGGTGCTGCTGGGTGCCTCCTACAGCCCGGAGTCGCAGCAGTTGGCCGCGTCGCTCACGCGGCTCGCCCAGCCGTCGGGCGGCTCGTGGATCCTCGCGCGGGTCGACCTGGAGCAGGCCCCGCGCATCGGCCAGGCGTTCGGCGTGCAGTCCGTGCCGACGACCGTGGCCGTCGCCGGCGGGCAGCCGATCGACGCGTTCGCCGGCCCGCTCGCTGACGCCGAGCTGCAGCAGTGGATCGCGCGGCTGCTGGACGCGCTGCGCGACCGGCTGCCGGGCATCCGCGCCGGCGAGGCCAACGCCACCGCGCCGGCCGAGCCGGAAGAGCTTCCAGAGGACCCGCGGTTCGTCGCCGCCGAGGAGGCCTTCGAGCGGGGCGACTACGCCGCCGCGCAGGCCGCCTACCAGCACATCCTCGACGCCGAACCGTCCAACGAGCTTGCGAAGGAAGGTCTCGCGCAGGCGCGGTTCGCCGAGCGGGCCGAAGCCGTCGACCCGGCGGTGATCGCGAAGGCGGACGGTGCACCGGACGACGTCGACGCGCAGCTCGCCGCCGCCGACGCGCAGGTGGCGTCGCAGCAGGTGGAGGAGGCGTTCAAGCGCCTCGTCGACACCGTGCGGCGGGTGTACGGGGACGACCGCGACCGCGTGCGCCAGCACCTGGTCGGCCTGTTCGAGCTGTTCCCCGCGGACGACCCGCGCGTGGCCGCAGCCCGCCGCAACCTCGCTTCCGCCCTCTACTGACCGGCACGCGGGCCCCCCACGTTCCCCTCTGAGGCACGCGGGGCCTTTACGTTCCCTTTTGAGGCACGCGGGGCCCCTACGTTCCCTTCTGAGGGCACGCGGGGTCCCTGCGTTCCCTTCTGGGGTACGCGGGGACCCCGCGTACCCTCTGAATTAGGGGCGGCGGCGTTCGAGGAGTACGGTGTCGCGCCATTTGCCGTGGTGCTGGGCGATCCGTTCGCGGAGTCCGACCGTGCGGAACCCCGCCCGGTGGTGCAGTGCGATGCTGGCGCGGTTCTCCGGGAAGATCACGGCCTGCAACGTCCACAGGCCGTCGGCATCGGCGGCCGAGACCTGGTGGTGCAGCAGGGTTTTGCCCACGCCGCGGCCCTGGAACGCGTCGCTCACGTAGATCGAGGTCTCGGCCACGCCCGCGTAGCACTCGCGCGGTGAGACCGGGGCGGCCGAGGCCCAGCCCGCCACGGAACCGTCCACCACCGCGATCCAGCGGTGGTCCGGGAGCCACTTCGGCTCCAGCGTGCGGCGGGACGGGACCTCGGTTTCGAACGTCGCGTTGCCCGAGGCGATGCCCTCGCCGTAGATGCGGCGGACATCGGGCCAGTCGGCCGCGGTCATCGCGCGCACGGCGACACCGGCGACCGGCCGGACCGAACCGGTGGTCAGCGCGCCCATCACCGCGTCGGCGGCGTGCGGCAGACCGGTGCAGCACGACGGGTTCACCGACACCATCGTCGCCGTGCCCTCGCGCCGCACGCGCAGGAAGCCGACCTCGGAGAGCTTGCGGACGTGGTGCGAGCAGGTGGACTGGCTGATGCCGAGCGACGTCGTCAGCTCGCCCACCGTGACCTCGCCGGGCGCGGACGCGACCTGGTGGAGCAGGCGCACGCGCGTGGGGTCGGACAGGCTCGCGAACCACGAGGCGTACGTGGTGGCTTCATCGGTCAGCACCGGAAAAGTATCGACCGGCGTCGATCAAAGGGTCAAACCGAGTACTTCTTCACGCACAGCGCGGAACCGCGGAAGAACCCGTCGGCGAAGGCCTCCACCCGTGCGAACCCGGAGGGCACCGCCTTGCCGTTCACGTCGGCCGCGATGAGGCTGTCGTCGGCGAGCAGCTCGGCCACGGCCTCGTCGAGGTCGCCGGGGGACAGCCGCAGACCCGCGGCGGGGTCGGGGCGGTTGGTGAGCCCCGCCCACGCCCCGGTGAGGCACGCCGTGCGCTGGCCCGCCGCGTCGTCGTCGAGCCTGAAGCCCGTGGCGCTCTGGATGGACAGCGAGAAGCGGGACGCCACGACGGCGAACGCGGCGAAGTCGCCGATGCCGCCCTTCTGCCCGCGCTTGGGCGGGGTGCCGATCTTGACCAGCGACGGCAGGTCGAGCTGGACCTGGTTCGTGGCGGGGCAGTAGGACGCGGGCGAGGTCGTCTGGGCGTCGGCGCAGGACCTGATGCCGCCCTTGTCGAGGGCGGGGAAGGCCGCGCCGCTGGACCTGTAGGCGTCGCGCAGCGACTCCTCCAGCGCCTTGAGGTACTTGTCCTGGTCGATGCGGGCGTTGCCGCGGCCCTGGCCCTGGTCGGTGTCCTGCAACGAGAACGGGCGTTCGGTGATGCGCTTGTCGATCTCGGCCTCGTTGATCTCGGCGCAGCGGGCGGCACCGCGCACGAACCCGAACTGGAAGGCGGAGACGCGGTCGAACGCGCTGCCGTGGGCGCCCTGCTTCTCGAACGAGGTGCCGGCGGAGTCGCGGATGAAGAACATGGTCTGCAGCACCTGGTTGAGGCCCTCGCCGGTGGACAGCTCGAAGTGCTTGGACCTGTTCTCGGCGATCCAGCGCATGAACACGCCGGTGTAGCAGTCGGCCTGCTGCTCCTTGACGATCGACTGGGTGTTCGGCCCGATGCCGGACGCGGCACCGAGCTTGTACTGCACGGCGTGGCCCATCTCGTGCGCGAGAACGGTGACGACGGCCATCGGGCCGAACGCGTCCTTGAGCATCGGCAGCAGCTCGCCGCGGTCCCAGGTGATGCTGTCGTCGACCGCGCAGTAGAACGCGTTGGCGATGCCGGTGGTGTTGAGGCGGCAGACCTCGACGCCCTTGCCGTTGGAGTCGTAGGAGATGAACCGCTTCACCGGCTCGAACGCCTTGCCGCCGAACGCCTTCGGCATCTCGTCCTTCCAGAACTCCTGGACGTCGGCGAGCGTGTTGATCGCGAGCTGGTCCATCTCGCCGCCGTCGCCGTTCTCGACGGACAGGTCGGCGTTCGGCACGCCGGGCTTGGCGCCGGACGGGCCGTTGGTGATCGCGAGGCCCGCGACCTTCGTGGGGTCGGGCCGCTCGCCCTTCGGTGCTCCCTCGACCACGGAGGAGCATCCCGCCAGCGCGACGACGGTGGTGAGCGCTGCGGCCAGGCGTCCGATCCCCATGGTCAGAGGCTACTCAGTGCCCTCTGGGCCTGGTGAGGGAACCACCAGCGGCCAAACGTGAAACTCCCTCACCCCCTGGGGTGATTTCAAGACTGCACGGACTCGTTTCCTTGTCCCGCCGATGTTCCGGAGCGCACAGTCCCCCCACGCAAGCCTTCGGCGTGGAAGGAGTTTGGCGGTATGGGAAGAACGCGCTGGGCACGGTTCGTCGGGGTGCTCGGCATCGGTGCCGTGGGCGCCGGTGTGCTCCTCTTCGGCATGTCCCAAGGAGCGCTGGCCGCCTCGTTCTCGGTGTCCGGCAGCAGTTTCAAGGTGTCCGCTGACGGCTTGACGGGCCAGGGGTACGTCCAGTTCGGCGGGGTGGACGCCGGGTCCGGTCAGGTGCACCCGGTCGCGGTGAACGGCTTCAAGTCGGCATCGCTCGACAAGTTCTGCCAGTCGGTCTTCGTCCCCGACATGCCGGTCGTCGGCGACCTCACGATGCGCATCGAGGCCGGCGGCAAGGGCGGCATGGAGGCGACCAACCTGGTCGTCGGGCTCACCGACATCAGCGGTGACCTGACGCTGGGCAACCCGCAGATCGGCATCGACGCCGGCACGCTGTCCAAGGGCCCGGAGGGCCTGAAGGGCCTGCCGGGGTCGTTCGGCATGCAGGCCGACACCGTCAACATCGCGGCGCTGCGGCAGGTCGCGTGGAGCACGACGGCCCAGTCCATCAAGTTCAAGGGAATGAACCTGAGCTTGAAGCAGGGGCAGAACGAGTGCTTCTGAGGCTCTGGCGCAGCTTCACCGCGTGGCGGCGTGGCCGGCCCTTCTGGGCCGGCCTGTTCGTCATCGCCGGTGCGATGGTCATCCTGTTCCCGCCGTTCGTCGGCGTGAAGCTCGGCGACATGATCATCTCGATCAAGACGATCGGCGGCGTCTCCGCGCTGCTGATCGGCACGTTGCTGATCATCTGCGGTCTGTCGCTGTGGATCGCGCCGGGGTTCCGGCTCGCCTCCGGCATCGTCACCGTGCTGCTGTCGCTGGTGGCGCTGGTGACGACGAACCTCGGCGGCTTCCTGCTCGGCACCGTCCTCAGCCTGCTCGGCGGCGCGCTCGCCGTGGCGTGGACCGACGTGCCGAAGGAACCGAAGGCACCGGGGGAGAAGCGCCGGAGGAAGGGCCGGTCGGAGCTCTCCCTGGAGAACCCGGCACCGCCGATGGCCGCCGTGGCCCTGATCGCGCTGCTCGCCGTCCAGCAACCGTCCGCCGACCCCGCCGACCCGTCGGTACCGCCGCCCGTGAGCACCACCCAGGCCCCCACGAGCAGCTCCGTCGCACCGCCGTCGAGCAGTACGCCACCGGGCACCCCGCCGGGCAGCTCCACCCCGCCGCCGGCGCCGTCGTCCGTGCCGGCCCCACCGCCGAGCACGGTGCCGCCGTCGACGCCGGCCACCCCGCCACCGGCCCCTGCCCCGGTGGCGGGCGGCAGGGAGTGGACCCTCACCGCCTCCCGGCTCGACCTGGTCGGCCTGAACTTCGCGGGCGTCGTCGACTCGGTGCTGAACGGCCAGGTCGTGAAGGTCCTCAAGTTCACGGCCACCGACATGAAGATCCGCGACCTGGTGCAGACCGGCGAGGTCTCACCCGGCGTGCAGCTCGTGACGAGGGCCGCGCCTGGCAGCACGTCCACGGTCTCGGTCCCGTTCGGCTCACCGGCCAGGATCGAGCTGTTCACCGTGCAGCTCAAGGGGAACCTGGACATCCTCGGCATCAAGATCCCGGTTGACTACACCGCGGCCCACCCGCCGCCGCTGAACGTGCCGATCGCGTCGTTCACCGAGGTCACGGTGCGCAACGCGGACCTGGCCGGCGGCACCCTGAAGATCCCCGGCGCGAAGATCTCGCTCCAGTCGAGCTGACCGCCCCCGGCACAGTGAAGCCCGCAGCGGAACGGTCCGCTGCGGGCTTTCGGCTGCCGGGCGCAAGATCAGTTCAGCCCGCACTTCTTCGGACCCTCGAACACCCCTTCGCGGAACCGGGCCACCCGCTCGAAGCCGGGGTCCACCGCGTCACCGCCGGTCGCGTCGCGGGCCGCGTAGTCGAACCGCAGCAGCACCGTCACCGCCTCGTCGAAGTCGCCCGGCGACAGCCCGAACCCGTCCTGCCGCTGGAACACCGCGCCGGTGTACGCGCCGGCCAGGCACAGCGCGGCCTTCGAGGCCTCCTCGCCCTCGGTCGGCTTGCCGAGGACGGCCAGCTCGGCCAGTGCGTACCGGGTGGCGATCAGCGTGCCGGTGGCGTAGTCGCCGAGCTCCTTGTGCAGCGCGGGCAGCTCGTCCTTGGTGTCGATCTTGATGGTCTTGTCCGACGGGCAGTAGGCGACCGGGCCCTGGTCACCGGAGCAGTCCGGCTCGCTGGACGCGGCCTCGGCGCGCACAGTCGGCCAGGTCTTGCTCTGGGTCGTGGCCAGCGTCTTGAAGTACGTGTCGAGGTCGGGGGTGACCGACTCCAGCATCTCGTCGAACGGCAGGTTGCCGCCGTTCGCGCGGTCGCGGGTGCTCGTGAAGGCGCGCTGGGTGAACGTGCGGTTCTGCACGGACATGGCGGCGCAGAACTTGGGGCCCTGCTCGAAGCCGTCCTGGAAGGCGGCCACGCGGTCGAACGCGCTGCCGTGCGCCTGCTCGTCCTCCGGTGAGGTGCCGACCGGGTCGCGGAACGTGATCAGCGCGCCCAGCGCCTTGTCCAGCGCGTCGGTGCCGATGTCGAGGTACTCGGAGTCGCCGTCGGTGACGTGCCGGACGAACGAGCCCGCGAAGCAGTCGGCCTGCGCCTCGGTGAGGATCGTCGGGTACTTGTCCGGCTCACGGCGCTCCGCCTCCGGCGTGATGCCCATGCGGTTCTGCACGGCGTGGCCGACCTCGTGGGCCAGCACGACGACCACGGCGGCCTCGCCGAAGCGGTCCTCCAGCACGGGCAGCAGCGACGAGCGGTCCCAGGCGATGGCGTCGGCCGAGGGGCAGTAGAACGCGTTGCCCTCCACGTCGGCGGCCTTCTGCGTGCACGGCGGCGGCTTGGCGGCCGAGTCCGCGGTGTCGACGGAGTAGTAGCCGCCGCTCAGCTTCTTCCACGGCTTGCCGAACGTCTTCGGGAACGAGTCGGTCCAGAAGACCTCGATGTCCGTGAGCGCCGTCGCCGCGAGCTGGTCGATGCGGCCGTTGTCGCTGCCGCGGACCTGGATCGTCGGGTTGGCGGGTTGTTGCTTGACCACCTTGGCGGCACGGGGACGGCCGGGTATCCCGGCGGTGCACCCCGTGGCGAGCAGGGCGGTGACGACCATCAGCGCGATGCTCCAGTGCCGCATCACACCATTGTGCCTGCCGCCCGGCTCGACGGAGGCCCTACTCGGCGAACTCAGGCGCATGTGAGGGTCAACGTGTGCCGGGCCGATCGGGTTCACCCGGCGAGATCACCGCCGGTGACCGGGGCGCGACCGGCTGCGGCCGCACCCCGGCCGGCGTCACAGCTCGTCGGCGGGGTCCGGCACGAGCCACAGCACGCCCGAGGGCGGCAGCTGCAGGACCGCCGACGCGGGTCGCCCGTGCCACGGCTTGGCCTCGGCGACGACACCGCCCATGTTGCCCACGCCCGACCCGCCGTAGTGCGCCGCGTCGGTGTTCATGAGCTCCTTCCACCGCCCGGTCGACGGCAGGCCGACCCGGTAGTCGTGGTGCGGCGAACCGGAGAAGTTCGCGACGCAGGCGAGCGTCGAGCCGTCCTCACCGACCCGCAGGAACGACAGGACGTTGCCGCCCGAGTCGTTCGCGTCGATCCACTGGAAGCCCTCCGGCGTCACGTCGTGCGAGAACAGCGCCGCGGCGGTCTTGTAGACCGAGTTCAGGTCGCGCAGCAACGACTGGATGCCCTGGTGCAGCGGCTCCTGCTCGACCAGGTGCCAGTCGAGCGACCGCGACTCCGACCACTCCTGCCGCTGCCCGAACTCGCCGCCCATGAACAGCAGCTGCTTGCCGGGGTGCGCCCACATGAACGCGAGCAGCGACCGCACGCCCGCCGCCTTGTTCCAGTCGTCGCCGGGCATCCGGGTCCACAGCGAGCCCTTGCCGTGCACCACCTCGTCGTGCGAGAGCGGCAGCACGAAGTTCTCGCTCCACGCGTAGACCAGCGAGAACGTCATCTCGTTGTGGTGGAACGAGCGGTGGACCGGCTCACGCGACAGGTAGTGCAGCGTGTCGTGCATCCAGCCCATGTTCCACTTGAAGCCGAACCCGAGACCGCCCAGGTGCGTCGGCCGCGTCACGCCCGGCCACGCCGTCGACTCCTCGGCGATCATCACGATGCCGGGGTGCCGCTTGTAGACCGTCGCGTTCAGCTCCTGCAGGAACCGGACCGCCTCCAGGTTCTCCCGGCCGCCGTGCTCGTTGGGCAGCCACTGGCCCTCCGGCCGCGAGTAGTCGAGGTAGAGCATCGACGCCACGGCGTCCACGCGCAGCCCGTCGAGGTGGAACTCCTCGATCCAGAACAGCGCGTTCGCCACGAGGAAGTTGCGCACCTCGTTGCGGCCGAAGTCGAAGACGTACGTGCCCCAGTCGAGCTGCTCACCGCGACGCGGGTCGGCGTGCTCGTAGAGCGGGGTGCCGTCGAACTTCGCGAGCGCCCAGCTGTCCTTGGGGAAGTGCGCGGGCACCCAGTCGACCAGCACGCCGATGCCGCGCTGGTGCAGGGCGTCGACGAAGAACCGGAAGTCGTCCGGGGTGCCGAACCGCGAGGTCGGCGCGTAGTAGGAGGTGACCTGGTAGCCCCACGAACCGCCGAACGGGTGCTCGGCCACGGGCAACAGCTCGACGTGCGTGAAGCCCATGTCCTCGCAGTAGTCGGCGAGCTCGGTCGCGAGCTGCCGGTAGCTCAGGCCGGGCTTCCACGACCCGAGGTGCACCTCGTAGATCGACATCGGCGCGTTCGCCCACTGCGTCGCCGCACGCCGCGCCGTCCACTCGGCGTCCTGCCACTCGTGCTCCGACCGCGTGACCACCGACGCCGTCTGCGGCGGCACCTCCGTGGCGAACGCCATCGGGTCGGCCTTCTCGTGCCACACGCCGTCGGCGCCGAGGATGCGGAACTTGTACCGCGAGCCCACCGGCACGTTCGGGAGGAACACCTCCCACACGCCGGAGGACCCCATGGACCGCAACGGGTTCGCGCGCCCGTCCCAGCCGTCGAAGTCACCCGTCACGCGCACACCGCGCGCGTTCGGCGCCCAGACGGCGAACGACACACCGGTGACGTCACCGGTGACCGTCTCGTAGCACCGCACGTGCGCGCCGAGCACGTCCCACAGCCGTTCGTGGCGGCCCTCGCCGATCAGGTGCAGGTCCAGCTCGCCGACGGTGGGCAGCCACCGGTACGGGTCGTCGACCTCGATCGTGCGGTCGCCGTAGGACACGAGCAGCCGGTAGTCGCCGGGCGCCTCCGGCAGCTCGCCCTCGAAGAGGCCGTCGGCGATGCGCGGCAGCTCGACCTGCTTGTCACCCCACGCCACGGCGACCGAGGTCGCGCCGGGCCGCAGGGCCCGCGCGACCACCTGGTCGCCGACGGTGTGCACACCCAGCACCGAGTGCGGGTCGTGGTGCGCACCGGACAGGAGTCGGTCCAGGTCGGCCTTCACGGCTTACTCTCCTCCAGAAGTCATCCGGGCGATCGACGACAGCGGCACCGTCAACCACTCCGGCCTGTTGGCGTGCTCGTAAGCGACCTCGTAGACCGCCTTGTCCAGCTCGAACGCGCGCAGCAGGTGCGCGTTGTCCCGCGGGTCGGCCGCCACCTCGGCGTAGCCGTCGCAGAACGCGGCCCGGTTGCGCTTCGTCCACTCCATCGCGCGGTAGGCGAGCTGGTCGTCGTCGGGCTGGCCGACGAGCAGCTGCCTGGCCGCGTAGTCGAACGACCTCAGCATCCCCGCCACGTCGCGCAACGGCGACCGCAGCGCGTTGCGCTCCTCGACACCGGCGGCCGGCTCGCCCTCGAAGTCGATCAGCAGCCAGCCGTGCACGGTCCGCAGCACCTGGCCCAGGTGCAGGTCGCCGTGGACGTGCTGGATCGGGATCGCCCCGACGTGCCTGCGGGCCTCGTCGAACGACGCGCGCAGCGCGCTCTCGTAGCGGCCCAGCTCCGGCACCGCCTCCAGGACGGTGTCCAGGCGCCGCTGCATGCCCGCGATGGCGCGGGTGACCGCGTCGTCGTCGGCCATGCGGGTGCCCAGCGCCTCCGCGAGGTCGGCGTGCACCTTGGCCACCGCGTGCCCGAGCCGCTGCGCCTCGCCGGCGAAGTCGCCGCCCACCTCGAACGCGTGCAGGTCGGCCTCGGCCATCAGGTCGCGCACCGAGGTCTTGGCCATGTCCCAGCCCTCGACCGCGTCCGGCAGGAACTCCTGCAGCATCGCGAGCGTGACCGGCTCACCGTCGAGCGTCGTCGAGATCGAGCCGAGCGGGCGGGCGATGTGCTCGCAGCCCACCGACTGCAGCGCCCGGTGCATGACCAGGTCGCGGTTCTCGCCGCGGGCGAGCTTGCGGAAGATCTTCAGGATGTACTGCTGGCCGTAGATCAGCGACGTGTTCGACTGCTCGACGCCGATCGGGCGGCCGCGCAGCGCCGTGCGCAGCTCGACGCCCGGCTCGTGCGCGAACTCGATGCCGTTGACCCGATCGCCGGCGGCGATCTTCTCCAGCAGCAGGCCGTTGCGCTCCGGGTCGGCCGTCGCGTCGAAGCCGTCCGAGTGCTCGCTGATCACGAGCTGGTAGGCCTCGGTGCGGCCGGGTTGCTCCACCTCGACGACGCAGTGCACCAGGTCGTCGGTGAGCGGGGTCGTCCGCAGTGGACGGACGGCGGTGATCGCGCGGTCCTTGCCGCCGAACCACCGCAGCGTCGGCAGGACGTCGGGCAGGGTGCCGACCAGCTTGTCGGCGAGCTCGTCCGGGTCGATCATGCGCGCCTCACCTCATCTCGCTGTCGTCGCCCGCCTCTACCAGCTGGAACCAGTAGAAACCGTGACCGGGAAGGGTCAACAGGTAGGGGAGTTCCCCGATCGAGGGGAATTTGACACCTCCGGTCAGTTCCACCGGCGTGTAGTCGCGGTGCTCGGAGAGGTCCAGCTCGACCGGCTGCGGGAAGCGGGAGAGGTTGTTCACGCACAGGACGATGTCCTCGCGCCCGTCGGGGCGCTTCCACATCCGCTTGTAGGCCAGGACGCTCGGGTTCGAGCCGCCCAGCTCGGTGAAGTCGCCCTCGGCGAACGCGTGGTGCTGCTTGCGCACCTCGATCATGTGCCGCGTCCAGTTGAGCAGCGACGAGGAGTTGTTGAGCTGCGCCTCGACGTTGAGGCCCTGGTAGCCGTAGACCGGGTCCATGATCACCGGCAGGTAGATCCGGCCCGGGTCGCAGGAGGAGAACCCCGCGT